>NZ_NGFP01000467.1 GCF_002149035.1 Streptosporangium minutum | reverse complement strand
GGGCGGGGATGAGGAAGCGGCGCAGTACGTCGGTGGCGCCGTCGACGTATTCGGGGGAGTAGAGCGGGTCGCTCATGGCCACGCACTCGGCCCAGCCCTCGGCGTCGGGGGTGACGACGCGCAGGAGCAGGATGTCGCGTTCGGTCTCGGTGCCGAACGAGGTGCGGAAGGGGGCGACCAGCGGCATCGCGATCCGCCGCAGTTCGATTCCAGTGATCTTCATGATGGTGGGCGGCTTCCGCCCGTCTCCCTCCGATAGTGCCGCCGGTCAGGCGGCCCGTACAGGTTGTCGCGCGGCTCGCGCCGCGTCCTTCCGAGCGCTCCGCAGGCAGGGCGGCCCGCTCGAGGTGGTCTCACGGTCCGTGCCGGGCCTTTCGCCGCGGGCTTCGCCGATGAAGCCGATCAGGCGGTCCGTTCCACGATGTAGTGGCCCTGGCCGGTGAACCCGGTCACGCGGGCCCCTTCCCGCATCAGTGCGCCGAGCACGTCGCGTAGGGCGTGGCGCCATGCCCTGGCCGCGCCGGGGTCGGCGCGGCGCAGTGTCTCGATGTCGGCGGGGACGGCGACCAGGAGCGTGCGGGCGTCGGTGGGGCCGGTGAGCGGGCGGCCGTCGCGTTCGGCCAGGGCGGTGACCGCCTGCGGTGGGGTCGGCGGCCGGTGCGGCTCGCCTTGTACGGCGGCCAGCACCCGTGGCTGTGACAGCCGCCAGACGGCGAGCATCCGGTCGGACTCGTCGCCGGTGTTGATCGCGTCTGCCATGGGGCCGTAGAAGGACGGCAGGTACTCCTCGGGCAGCGCGCCGAGTTTGACCAGGTTGAAGTGGGCATTGCGCCGTACCAGGGGGTCGTAGGTCCAGGTGATGCGCTCCAGGCCGCGCTCCAGCGCCCAGGCGCGCTGGTGCAGTTTGAGGGCGAAGCCGATCCCGCGTCCGGTGGCGGCGCCGGTGACGTGGGAGTGCAGCACCCGCCCGACCGGCGCCGCCAGGAAACCGACCGACGCGCCGACCAGGCGGTCGCCCCGGTAGGCCCCGGCCACGTAGTTGCCCGCGTGTGACAGCGCCCGCATGAGCTCGACGGTGATGGGCGCGCTGCCCGGGGCGGGGTGCCAGATGTCGTCGAACAGCCGGAAGACCTCCTTCAGTTCCTCGATGGAGTGCAGTTCGCGCAGCTCCACGCCGTTCACCCGGGCACCGCCCGGAGCGGGCCGATCAGGGGTGCCGCTCATTCGAGCACCGCCCGGATCAGGCCGGTCAGCAGCGCCGTACGGTCGGGCATCTCGGCCACGACCACGTGCTCGCTGACGGCATGGGCGCCGCCGCCCACCGCGCCGAGCCCGTCGAGGGTAGGGCAGCCGGCGCCGGCGGTGTAGTTGCCGTCGGAGGCTCCGCCCACGCCGACGCCGGAGAGGGGGGCGAGTCCGAGGCCGGCGGCGATCCGCTGGGCGAGGGCGAACAGCTCGGCCGAGGAGGTCTCCTCCAGGGGAGGGCGGTTCGGCCCGCCGCTCACCTCCAGCCGGGTCCCCGGGATCCGGGGGGACAGGGCCCTCATCAGCTCGTCCACCCGCTCCTGTGCCGCGAGGGTGGGCACCCGCACGTCCACCGCCACGCGGGCCAGCGCGGGCACGGTGTTGGTCGTGGTCCCCGCCGACAGCACCGTGGGCGTGACGGTGGCCGGGCCCAGGCTGCCCGCTCCGCCGGGCGCCGTCGCGGCGGACGACGTCCCCGGTGTCGCGGAGCCCGGCCGCAGGGCAGGGAGGACGGCCGGTCCGCCCGCCGGGGCGGCTGACGTCTCCGCCGTCACGCCCGGACGGCCACCGTTCACCTGGCCGGCGATCTCGCTGAGCGCGAGGATCTGGTGGGCCAGCTCGATGGCGGCGTTCGCCCCCTTCTCGGGCTCCAGGCCCGCGTGCGCGGCCCTGCCGTGGACGGTGACCGCGTAGTCGGAGGTGCCCTTGCGGGCGGTCTTGAGCGCTCCGCCGTCGGCGCTCGCCTCCAGCACGAACGCGGCCGCGCAGCCGCGCGCCGACTCCTCGATCAGCGCGCGTGAGGACAGCGAGCCGACCTCCTCGTCCCCGGTGACCAGCACGCACACCCCCTCCGGCGACGGCAGCGCGGCCAGCGCGTGGAAGGCCTGCACCAGCCCGGCCTTCATGTCGAACACGCCGGGCCCGCGGGCGATCCCGTCCACCAGCGACCAGGGGTGGTCGGCCAGCGTCCCGATCGGCCAGACGGTGTCGTGGTGGCCGACCAGCAGGACCCGGGGCGTGCCGAAGGTCCACCGCAGGTGGGTGACCCCGTCGATCACGATCGTCTCGGGGCGCGCGCCGAGCCTCCTGAACCCCTGGTCGGCGACCACCCGGGCGCTGCGGGCCACCGCCTCGTGGTCGGCGGAGAACGACTCGCACGAGACGAGCTCCTCCAGGTCCTCAAGCATCAGGCGCAGATTCATGCCGGCCTGCCCAGCTCGGCGCGGAACAGCCGCAGGACGTTGCCACCGAGGATCTTGACGAT
>NZ_NGFP01000466.1 GCF_002149035.1 Streptosporangium minutum | reverse complement strand
CGCCGGCGTCGCCGCCGTCGACGACGCGGCCCACGCCGTGGGCCTCGGCGCCGTCCGCGAACAGCGACAGGGTGCCGTCGGGGGCGACGGTGACGCGCAGCAGGCCGTTGTCGAGCGTGCCTTCGGCGGGGCGTGCCCAGCCGGGGGAGTCCGGGGCCGGAGCCGGTTCCGAGGCGGGGGTGGAGGTGAGGACGGTGCGGCCGAACGGCGCGACGGTGACCTGGGCGGCGACGGTGACGACCGGTTCGGCGCAGGTGCGCACCCGCCAGGGGCCGGGCCGGGCGGCGGCGCCGTCCAGGACCGCCGCGCGGAGGCCGGCGTAGTCGTAGCCGGGGGTGGCGTGGCGGCCGACGACGATGGTGAAGACGTCGCCGTCGGCGGACCAGGAGACGATCTCCTGGCCGAAGAGCTCGCGTTCGTGGATCCGGCCGAGGAGCTGGGTGAGGTCGTCCATGACGGTCTCGTCGAGGAGGGTGGGGGCCAGCTCCAGCCGCTGTGACGGCACCCGGCCGCCGTCCGGGGCGGACAGGGCGGCACGGCTCTCGGGAAGGTCGGCCAGGACGAGGGCCGTGCGCGGGAAGGGGGAGGGGTTGACGACGACGAGGGCGTCGCGGGAGGCCCGGCCGGCGAGGGAGGCGCTGACCATGTCGACGACGGCCTGGCCGATCTGCTCGGCCTCGGCGATGCGGGCGGCGACCTGCTGGGCGGTCTCGTCGGCGCCGCAGCCGGTGATGGAGTCGTGGCCGCTGCAGGCGATGAGGCGGCGCCAGGCCATGTCGAGCAGTTTCGCGGCGGCCGTGTCGCCGGGTAGCCAGAGTGCCGACAGGGGCTCGGCGTAGCGGGTGACGACGCGCTCGGCGCGGGCCATGGCCTGCTTGGCGGGGATGCGCGCGGAGAGGACGCCGGGCAGGATGTTGGCGCGGGCGTGGGAGCGCAGCTCGCCGTGGACGGCCGGCAGGCCCGTGACGGAGGGGTCCTGGGCGGTGACGTAGTCGTGGAGGGTGGCGATGCGTAGCCCGGCGGCGGTGATGCCGGCGGCGGGGGCGCTGTGGTCGCCGCCGTACATGGCGAGCAGGGGGCCTGTGGGGTGCCAGGGGCGCAGGGTCTCGGTGAAGGCGGCGAGGCGGTCGGCGAGGGCCTCCGGGGGGCCGCTGAACAGCGCGACGGCGTTGTCGTACCCGCCGGGCAGGTACTGGGTGCGGACGGCGGTGCCGTCGGCGCCGACCCAGGCGAAGGCGTCGCGGTCGACCGAGGCGGGCACGCCGCGCCACAGGCAGGCGTGTTCGAGGCCGGCCTGGCGCAGGATCTGCGGCATCTGGGCGCAGTGGCCGAACTGGTCGGGAAGGTATCCGACCCGCATGGCGCCGCCGAGTTCGGCGGCGCCGCGCATGCCGTACTCCAGGTTGCGGATCAGCGTCTCCCCCGAGCAGAGGAACTCGTCGGCGAGGATGAGCCACGGCCCGGCGGCGAAGCGGCCCTCGGCGACGAGCCGTCTGACGGCGGGGAGCCGTTCGGGGCGGAGCTCCAGGTAGTCCTCCAGGGCGGCGAGCTGGCCGTCCATGGTGAAGCGGTAGCCGGGGTCGGCGACCATGGTGTCGAGGACCTCGTCGAGCATGCGGACCAGGCCGAGCCGGAACCGCTGGAAGGGCAGGTACCACTCGCGGTCCCAGTGGGTGTGGGGGACGACCACGATGTCAGGCGTCATGCGCCTCGCCTCCGACGGGCGGTCCGGCGACCGATCCGATGATCTTCTGGGCTGTCACGTGCACAGTGCCATCACCTCGTTGCGGTAGGTCTCCAGCCGGTGGAGGCCGGGCCGGGCCGGGACGGTGACCCGGTCGCCGATGACGGCCCGCCGGGTGTCCGGTCCCCACAGCACCAGCCCGTCGCCGCCGACGATGAGGAAGTCGTCGCCGTGGCGGAGCAGCAGCGGCCCGTCGGGGGTGGCGGACACGGCGGTGCCGCCGGCGCGCAGCCCTTCGAGGAGGTCGTCGGCGAGCACCCAGGTGGTGGGGTCGCCGGGCGGGTGGCCCTCCTCGGGCCGGTGGTAGTCGCTGCCGCCGATCATCGTCGCCCCGGCCGACCAAAGCTGCGTCCAGGCCAGCGGCGCGCCCCAGGTCCGGTCCCACCAGCTCCAGTGCCACACCTCGACGGCGGGCGGCCGCGTGGTCATGGGGTGGCGCCACGCGCAGTCTCCGGCGACGGGATGGTTGATCGACAGCACCCCGCCCCTGTCCCGTACGGTCCGCGCCCACAGGTCGGGGCTGTCGCGGAAGTCGATCCAGCCGATGTCGCCGAAGGCGTTGGCGTGGCCGAGGTCGGTGGTGACCTCCTGGCCGGGGAGGAGGGTGATGGCGGCGTAGGTGGCGGCGGCGGGCAGCTCCGCGTGGTGGCTGACGGTGTTGTGGTCGGTGACGGCGAGGAAGTCCAGGCCCCGGTCGGCGGCCAGGCAGGCGAGCTCGGGGACGCTGAGCGAGCCGTCGGAGTGGACGGTGTGGGTGTGCAGGTCCCCGGCGAGCCAGCGCAGCCCGCCGAGCGAGGGCAGGCCGCGCC
>NZ_NGFP01000465.1 GCF_002149035.1 Streptosporangium minutum | reverse complement strand
GCGGTGGGCCGCCCAGTCGGCGTAGCCGGCGGTGGCGGCCGGGGCGGGGGCGGTCCGGCCCGCGAGCGCGGCGGCGTAGGCGGTGCCGAGCTCGTACAGGACCGTGTCGAGCGACCAGGCGTCGCAGACCAGCGGGGAGGCGCAGAGGACGAGCAGGCAGCCGTCGGCGGACGGCCCGGTCAGGATCACCCGGAAGAGCGGCCCGCGTTCCAGGTCGAAGGGCCTGCCCGACTCGCGCTCGACCAGGTCCTGCGGCCAGGCCCCGTCCCCTGCCCGGTCGTCCACCGTGGCGGGTCCGGCGTCCTGTCCCGTCACGCGGCCGGGGTGCCCGGCCGCCGGGAGGCGGACCAGGTCGGGCTCGATCTCCGGGGCGATCTCGGCGRCGTGGGCGCCTCCGGCGGACGGGAAGGTCAGCCTGAGCGCCTCGTGGGCGGCGGCGACCTCGCGGAGCGCACGCCGGAGCACCCCGGGGTCCACCGCGTCGCGGACCCGCATCGCCACCCGGACCGTCTCCTCCCGCGTCCGGGGAAGGGCCAGGCGCGCCTCCTGGTCGGGGGTGAGCGGGACCCGCCGGCCCCGGGCGGCGAACAGGTCGCGCACCCCGGACTTGAGGATCTTGCCGATGTCGTTGCGGGGGAAGGAGTCGACCACGACGATCCGGGTGGGCAGCTCGTGGCGGGCCAGCCGGGTGGAGAGGAAGTCGCGGATCTCGTCCACCGGCACCGGGTGCGCCAGCCGTACCGCGGCGGCGGGCATGGCGCCCATCACCGGATGGGGCACGCCCACGACGGCGGCCTCGGCCACCGCCGGATGCTCGTGCAGGGCGGCCTCGATCTGGACGGTGGAGACCTTCAGCGCCCCTGACTTGATGACGTCGCTCTCCCTGTCGGACAGGTACAGGTAACCGTCGGCGTCGAGGTGGCCGACGTCGCCCATCCGGACCCAGCCGTCGCGGAACACCAGCGCGCTGCCCTCCGGGTCGCCCACGTAGGAGCGCGGGGCCGCCGGGGAGCGGAGCCAGACCTCGCCGGTCTCCCCCGGCGGCATGGTCCGGCCGTCGGGGCCGAGGATGCGCAGGTCGCCGAGGTCGGTGGCCCGGCCGAGCGAGGTGGGCCGGGCGGGATCGACGATCATGGTGGTCTGGGCGGGGACGGCCTCGGTCGAGGTGTAGTAGTTGACCAGGGTCGCCCCGGCGAAGGCCGCGGCGAGGTCCTGGGCCACCGACGGGGGCAGCGCGGCGGCCGAGGAGCTGAGCAGCAGCACGCTGGACAGGTCGTGCCTGCGGTGGGCGCCCGAGCCGAGCAGCTCGATGGCCATGGAGGGGACCAGGAAGACGGTGCCCACCCGGTGGGCCTCGATGAGGCGGCAGAACTCCTCGGGCTCGAATCCGGGCAGGGTGAGCGCCGCCGGGTGGGCGGTGAGGGCGTCCATCAGCATCATCTGCGCGGCGTTCGTCCCGATGGGGAAGGCGTGCAGGAAGCGCTGGGAGTGGGAGTAGGCACGGCGCCGGGGGTACGGGGAGCGGCCGTGGGTCAGGTTGGCGTGGGTGGCGCCGACGCCCTTGGGCGTGCCGGTCGTGCCGGAGGTGTAGATGATCTGGGCCAGGTCGCCGGGCCGTACCTCGACGCCGGCGGTCGAGCCGCCGCCGGTCTCGGGCGTCGTCGTCCACCAGCGGCCGGGGTCCTGGAGCACCGGCGTGCCCGGACCGTGCAGCACACCCGTGGCGGCGCAGCGCCCGAGGGTGTCGAGCACCTCGTGGTCGCTGAGGCGGGCGGAGAGCGGCACCGCCACGCCACCGGCCTTGAGCACCGCGCAGAAGGCGACCGCGAACTCGGTCCACTCGTCTCCGCCGAACAGCAGGCCGATCCGGTCCCCGTGGCGGAGTCCCCGGTCGAGCAGGCCGCGGGCGGCGGCGTCGGAGCGCCGTTCCCACTGGCCGAAGGTCAGGTCGCCGAGTCCGTCGGCGACGAGGGCGGGTCTGTCGGGATCGGTCTCCGCCCGCGCGGCGAGCAGCCGGGGGATCGTGAGCGGAGCCGGGTCGTGCACACTCATGCCGGCCTCCTGGGCGGGCGCGCGAGAGCGGGGGGAAAGAACGAGGGTGACGCCGGGCCGCGGGCGGCCCGGATGATCACCATAGCGAGGAGAGGGACCGGCCGGATCCGCCGGACCGGCCGGCCTCCGGGAGGGGGAAGGGGTCAGCGGAGGATCTTCGGGCCCGAGCCCGTCGAGCCCCGCACGATGAACTCCGGCTGGAAGATGAGCTCGGAGTGCTGCATGGGCGCGCCGGAGACGGCCTCCAGCAGGGTGTGCACCGCGGCGGTCACCATCGACTGGACGGGCTGGCGCACGGTGGTCAGCGGCGGGTCGGTGAAGGCGATCAGCGGCGAGTCGTCGAACCCCACCACCGACACGTCCGCCGGAACCGACAACCCCCGATCCCGGCACGCCCGGATCGCCCCCAGCGCCATCAGGTCCGAGGCGCACACGATGCCCGTGCAGCCCCGCTCCAGCAACTGCGCCGCCGCCGCCTGACCCCCCTCCACCGAGAACAGCGAGTGCGAGATCAGCTCGTCGACCC
>NZ_NGFP01000464.1 GCF_002149035.1 Streptosporangium minutum | reverse complement strand
GGGTCGAAGTCGAGCCCGTGCCGGTAGGCGACGATCGTCTTCAGTCCGCACGCCGTACGGCTGTGCTCCCAGAGGGCCTCCTCGAAGGCGGCGGCGAATCCGGCCGCGCCGGCCCCCCCGGCGGCGACCCGCTCGGCGACCGCCTCCAGCCGGACCACCTCGTCGGCGGGCCTGCCGGTGACGGCGGCCATCCGCGCCGGGTCGAGGATCCCGTCCCCCCGGTAGCCCGTCTCCACCAGGAAGTGGCCGATCCCGGTGGCGGCGAGCAGGCGCCTGTTGACCTCCTCGGCGCCGAGCTCGGTACGGCGGGCGAGATAGGCCTCGGGGTCCGGATGCGGGTCGAGGCCGAGCACGGGCGCGCAGTGCCGCAGGATGGCGAACCCGATCTGGGAGTCGAACTGGGTCATCCAGGCGGGCACCGGCCGGTCGGACTCGGTGATCAGCTCCTCGAACTCGCGCCGTGACACGTCAACGGCCAGGGCGCCGTGGACGTGGTGGTCGACCAGTGGGATCGCCTCGATCGCCCGTTCCAGGGCTCCGGCCCGTCCTGAGGAATCGGCCCGCTCCGCCGCCTCCCCGGCCGCGGGCACGCCACCCCGGCCCGTTCTGCCGTCGTCACCGGTCATCGGAACACCTCTCGGCCGCCTCGGGTCGTCCAGTTCCTCATTCTGGCCGGTCGACCTCCGGTGGGAGGCCACGTCACCGTGTTGCGGTTTCCCCTGCGGGAGGTGGTATCGCAGCTGGTCACGCCATTCCATTCATGTCATAGGCATTCGGTATGACGCGGCGGAAGCCCTCTTCAGGAGGCTCTCACCTGCGCCGTTACCAGCCGAAGCCCCATATGGCGAAGTTATGGAAACTTGAAGGGTATTCCGCCCCTCTTGTCCGATGTCAGCTTTGTTCCAGTCCAGGCTGCCGGGTTCCGGCCAGTTCCCCGCGGCGGTGTCGCACGGCGCCGGTTCCGACCGGCCGCACCGACGCCGCACGCGTTCGACAGGTTGCATCCAGGCACGTCCCCCCGGAGGCCAAGGAGGCCATTGTGGACGCCGAGAACACCCGCGACGACAAAATCGAAGGCAAGGAATCCAGGGGCATCAGCCGCAAGACCCTGCTGAAGGCCGCCCTGATAGCCCCGGCGGCTCCGCTGCTGTTCGGTGCCCCCGCGCTGGCCCGCAACGCGCAGGGGACGGGCCGGCTGCTCGACCCCACGCCGTTCTGCGACGACGGTGACGACCCGACGATCGCCCAGACCGAGGGCCCCTACTTCAAGCCCAACTCGCCCCTGCGCAGCACGCTGACCGGCCCTGGCGTCCCGCTGACCGTCAGCGGCTACGTGTTCGGCCGGTCATGCCAGCCGATCGCCAACGCGCTGCTGGACTTCTGGCAGGCGGACACCAACGGCGCCTACGACAACACCGGATACACCTTCCGCGGGCACCAGTTCAGCGACGCCCAGGGCGCGTTCAAGCTGACCACGATCGTGCCGGGCCTGTACCCGGGCCGCACCCGGCACATCCACGTCAAGGTCCAGGCCCCGAACCGGCCGGTCCTCACCACGCAGCTCTACTTCCCGAACGAGCCGCGCAACAACACCGACACCATCTTCCACCCGTCGCTGCTCATGAACGTTCGCACGGTGGGCTCGGGAAGGGAGGCGAGCTTCGACTTCGTGCTCAACATCGTCGGCACGCCGTCCCCCAGCCCGACGCCGACCACGACCACCCCGCCCCCGACCGGCACCTGGAGGGCCGGCACGAGCTATCGGGCCGGTGACCAGGTCACCTACGCCAATCTGACCTACCGGTGCCTGCAGGCGCACACCGCCTACGCCGGTTGGGAGCCCCCGAACGTCCCGGCTCTCTGGCAGCGCGTCTGACGCACCCGTCCGCCGCCGTGGATCGGGAGGACCGCGGCGGCGGCGATCGCACCGGACCTGACGGCGCCTCCGGCGGCGTACGGCCCGGCCGGTCGGCCTAGCGGGCGGGACCGATGACGCGGGCGACCGCCTGGTGGACCTCCTCGCGCGTCATGGGATCTCTCGCGAGGAAATTGTGCAGTACGAGCCCTTCCAGCAGGGCGTCGAGGACCTGGGCGGTCGCCGGGTCGGTGAGCCGTTCCAGGGCGCGCCTGCTCCGGCTCATCCAGGTCCGCGTCACCTCCCGCAGAGCGGGATTGCGGGCGGCGCCGAGGTAGAGCTCGTAGGCGAGCACCAGGTCGCGGCGGGCCTGCAGGAAGTCGACCATGATCACGTCGGTGACGATCGCGGCGAGGTCCCCGTCCTCGGGGGCGGCGGCCAGGCGCGCGTCGAAGCGGTCGGCCAGGACGCTCACGTAGCGGGAGAAGGCCAGTTCGACGAGCTCGTCCAGGCTCGCGAAGTGGTAGGTCATCGAGCCGAGGGGGACGTCGGCCGCCTCCGCCACGCTGCGGTGGCCGGTGCCGGCGAGCCCGTGCTCGACGATCACCTCGATGGTGACGTCGATGAGGCGGTCCCGCCTGTTCGGGTCGTGGCGGCGCGGACGCCGGGCGGGGACCGCCTTCTCCCCCTCCGCACCCTTCCTGTTCGGGTCGTGGCGGCGCGGACGCCGGGCGGGGACCGCCTTCTCCCCCTCCGCACCCTTC
>NZ_NGFP01000463.1 GCF_002149035.1 Streptosporangium minutum | reverse complement strand
CTCTCCGCGCTCATCAGCCCCCTGCCGGCACGTCCCCCGCTGGTCAGGCCCAGGCTGACGCTCTCCGCCCTGGTCGGCCCCGTCCCGTCCGGCTCCGGACCTCCGTCCCGCCCGCCTCTGACCCGTCCCGCCGTGCCCGGTCCGGTCCGGACGCGTCCCGCGATCGGAGCCACCGCCACGGTGCGCCTGCCCGGCGGGAGCACGCTCAGCCGGCAGCTCTACCCGGCCAACGGGCACAACGGCTTCTCCGCGCCGGAGCTGCTGTTCGGTCTGGGCGGCGACGCGCCGGACGGCCCGTTGCCGGTCGAGCTGTCCTGGCGCGACGCCTGCGGCGTCCTCCGTACCGCGTCGGTGTCCGTGAGACCCGGCTGGCACCGGATCCTGCTGGCCGACGGCCGCGCCTCGGAGATGGACTGATCATGGAAGCCGCCTGGAAGCGCGGCCGGGCGCTCCGCCGCTTCGCCGGGTCGATCACCGTGATGACCGTGCTCGGGCACACCGTGCTCGGCTTCGAGCAGGCCTACCTGGCGCCGATCGCCGGCACGGTCACCGGGATGGTCGCCGAGTTCGTGCTGGAGACCGTGGAGGCGTGGGCGTGGCGGCGCCCGGCCCGCTACCGGGGGACGCCCGGCCAGGTGGCCGGCTTCTTCCTGCCCTCCTACATCACCGGGCTGACCTGCGCGATGCTGCTGTACGGCGGCGCCGACCCGATGCCGGTCGTGCTGGCCGTCCTGATCGGCGTGGGCAGCACGTACGTCCTGCGGGTCAGGGCGCCGGGCGTGGCGGGTCGTCGCACCGGCGGCGTGCCCGGCGGGCACTACCTGAACCCGGCGTGCGCCGGCGCCCTCACCGTGGTGCTGCTGTTCCCGTGGGTCGGCGTCGCACCGCCGTACCGGCTCGCCGAATGGGCGCCGGGGCCGCCCGGCGCGCTCGTGCCGCTGGCCGTGCTGGTGCTGGGCGCGGCGGTGAACGCCAAGCTGATCGGGCGGCTGCCGCTGGTCCTGGCCTGGGTGAGCGGGTCCGTCCTGCAGGGGTCGCTCCAGGACGGGCCGACCGGCGTCTCGACGATCGGCGCCCTGCTGCCGATGACCGGCGTGGCGTTCGTCCTCTTCACCGGCTACATGCTCACCGACCTGGGCACGACTCCCGTCCGGCCCCGCGGCCAGGTCGTGTTCGGCCTGGCCGCTGCGGCGGTCCACGGCCTGCTGGTCCGGTTCCACGTCGTCCCCGGGCTGTTGCCCGCCCTTGTGATCGTCTGCGCCGGCCGGGGGGCGGGCCTGGCCCTGCTCGCCCGCGTCCGCCCGCCGACCGTCCCCGTTCCCGCCGACGTCCGCGGCCTGTCCGAGGTGCCGGCGGGCGCCCAGCCATGACCCATGCGAACACCTGAGGGGTACGCCGAATGTCCGTCGCGATCGTGGGATTGGCCTGCACCTATCCGGACGCGCCCGATCCGGGGGCGCTGTGGGAGGCGGTGGTGTCGCAGCGGCGGGCGTTCCGGCGCCTGCCGGTCGAACGGCTGGACCTGGCCGGCCGCCACTCCCCCGACCGGGCCCACAGCACCCGTGCCGCCCTGATCGAGGGCTGGGAGTTCGACCGGGCCGCCTTCGGCGTCCCCGACCCGGTCCACCGCGTCACCGATCCGGCCCACTGGCTGGCCCTGGACACCGCGTCCCGCGCCCTGGCGGACGCGGGCTCGCCCGGCGGGGAGGGGCTCGACCGGGACCGGGTCGCGGTGGTCGTCGGCGACACCCTGACCGGCGAGGTCGCCCGAGCCTCCGCGCTCCGGCTGCGCTGGCCGTACGTGCGGCGCGTGCTGGCCTCGGCCCTGGCCGAGCTCCCCGAGGAGACGACCGCCCGGCTGCTGGCCCAGGCGGAGGCCGAGTATCTGCGGCCGTTGCCGGAGACCTCCGGGGAGAGCCTGGCCGGCACGGTCGCCGCGCGCATCTGCACCCACTTCGACCTGCGCGGCGGCGGATACACGGTGAACGGCGGATGCGCCTCGTCCCTGCTGGCGGTGATCACCGCCTGCCGTTCGCTGCTGGACGGAAGCGTGGACTTCGCGCTGGCCGGAGGCGTGGACCTCGACCTCGACCCGTTCGAGCCGGCGGGCCTCACCAAGGCGGGCGCGCCGGCCGGCGGGCGCATGCGGGTCTACGACATCCGGTCGGAGGGCTTCTGGCCGGGTGAGGGCTGCGGCATCGTCGCCCTGGCGCGTACGGCCGACGCCCGCGCCGCCGGGCTCCGGATCCATGCGGAGATCGCCGGCTGGGGCGTGTCCTGCGACGGCAGGGACGACGTCGCCCGCCCCGAGGCCGACGGCCGGCTCCTGGCCCTGCGCCGCGCCTACGCGCACGCGCGTGTCTCCCCTGCCGGCGTCGCCCTGTTCGAGGGCGCCGGCGACGACACCGTCGAGCTCACCGCCCTCACCCGCCTGCTGTCGGACGCCGCGCGCCTGTCGGATGCCGCGCGGCGGGCGGTGACCGGATCCGGCGCACCGGGGCGGGCGGCCGCCGGCCCCGTGCGGGGGGCGGCGATCGGTTCCGTCAGCGCCAACATCGGGCACACCAGGGCGGCCGCCGGAGTCGCGGGGCTGATCAAGGCCACCCTGGGCATCGCCTCCGGCGTCCTTCCCCCGACCACCGGCTGCGGATCCCCGCACCCC
>NZ_NGFP01000462.1 GCF_002149035.1 Streptosporangium minutum | reverse complement strand
CCCCGCAGCGCCGCCACCGGCCCGGCTCCAACCTGCTGTGGGTGTCGCTGTACGCCGGGGTCGGAACGAGGATGAGCGCGGCGCGGGATCGACGGACTGACCGGTCTCAACGGTCCGCGGTGTGCCTTCCATGAGCGTGACGGTAGATCTCCTCCGGCGGCGGTCCGCTCGCGGCGCGCCGCTGTTTACCCTTTGCTGCCGGTGACGGAGACGGCGCGGCTTGCTGCCGGTGCGAAAGGGCTTGCCGCCGCTGAGGAAAGAGGCGCGGCCGGCGGCGGGGAATCCGCCGCCGGCCGCGCCTCCTCCGTCAGGGGGCGCAACCCACCGTGTTCTCGACGATCCGGGTCCGCTGGGGACGGACCAGCGGCTGCACCGGCACCAGCGGCGGCTCGCTGGAGGAGGGTTCGGTCAGGTCGAACTCCAGCGTCCGCGACTGCCCGGGGGCGAACTCCAGCAAGGTGGAGTAGACGGGGTGGGACCGTTCGTCCTCCCTGATGACCGATGCCTCCTCCCCGTCGATCCGCGCCGCGCTCATCCTCGTTCCGACCCCGGCGTACAGCGACACCCACAGCAGGTTGGAGCCGGGCCGGTGGCGGCGCTGCGGGGAGTCGAGCCGGCCGGTGACGTAGGCGGGCAGGTTTCCCCGCGGCACGTCGTTGGTGAGCCGGACGCGCACCGTCGCGGAGCGCGTCCCGCCCCGGCACGGGCCCAGCTCGTAGTCGAGGGAGCGTTTCAGGTAGTAGTCGAGTTTGCCGCCGGCCGAGTTGTTGACCACCAGCCCCGCGAACGGTCCCGGCCGCTCCGGCAGCACGCCGCCGACGGCGGTCGCCGCCAGGCGGGACTGCTCGGCCCTCCGGCGGCTCCAGATCTGGATCCTGCGCTCGTCCACCATGCGGAACAGGACGGGCAGCAACCGGGAGGGCTCCGCGAAGGAGGCGGGCAACGCCTCGCTGACGGCGCCGGCGACCTCGATGAGGAACCGCTTGCGCGCCACGGGGTCGTCGTATCGGGCATAGGCGGCGCGCTCGGTGAGGTCGACGACGTTCTCGGCGGTCACCGTCTCCCCGCCGTGCAGGGCGACCGGCCCGATCACCTTCAGCAGGTAGGACAGCCCGACCGGGTCGGTCGCCAGGGCGCCGTCCAGCCGCCGGTGGTTCTGCCGTTCCCACAGCCCTGTCCAGGTGGCGGCGGCGTAGGGGAAATGCGGGGAGAGGTTGGAGATCGAGAGCAGTTTGGCCGCGCTCGGCCCGTAACGCGCGCGGAAGGCGGGGCCGT
This sequence comes from Streptosporangium minutum, assembly GCF_002149035.1. Taxonomy (GTDB): domain Bacteria; phylum Actinomycetota; class Actinomycetes; order Streptosporangiales; family Streptosporangiaceae; genus Streptosporangium; species Streptosporangium minutum. The sequence continues at coordinate 1,446 of NZ_NGFP01000462.1, read as the reverse complement.
GATCGACCACGGGGGTCGGGCTCGTGCCGAGACCGGCGTTGGAGGACAGCCGTCTGATGTCGATCTTTCCCCGGTCGGCCTCCAGAATGCCGAACGCACCGACCAGACCGCCGGTCCCCCGGGCCTCGGCGTTGGTCTGGAAGGCCAGGAAGTAGCGGCGGGGGCCGTCGCGGCCCAGCATCGGAGGGAGCAGGGCGGAGGCGGTCGCGGCGTCGCCGAGCCAGCCCCGGAGCCGGTCGACCTCCTGCAGCGCCGTGCCCCGCGCCTGGTCCAGCAGGTCGACACCGGTGTCGGCCGGCGTGGCCGCCAGCCGGGAGCTCACCCGCGTGAGCCGGCCGGCCGCGTCCCGCAGAACCGGTGCGGCCGCGTCAAGGTCCGCCAGCAGCCGTGGCACGTTGCCCAGGGAGTGCGTCTCCGCCGTGACGAACACCGCGGCGGTCCGCTGGACGGCGGCCAGCACGTCGGTCAGCTCCGCGGCGCTCTCCGCCAGTCCGCGCACGGTCGTCGCGCCCTCCCCCACCAGCGGAATGTGGGTCATCATCGACCAGCAGGGGTCCGCGGTGAGCCGCCGCGCCTCGGCCGCGTGCCATCGGGCGTCCGCGATCGCCCGGCCCATCAGGGCGGGGTCGCGCGTGCTCGTCACCGCGCGTAGCCGCAGCAGCGCGCTCTTGGCCGCCTCCAGGTGCTCGCGCACGCCCAGGCCGAGATGGGCCGACCAGCCCCCGGCCAATACCACCACGGCGACGGGGGCCAGCAGGCCGGTTACGACGGCTCTGCGACGTCTTCTAGATGGCACTGGTGGATCGGCGGCGCCGTACGGCGATCAGGCTGGCGGCGGTTCCGGCGGCCAGCAGGCCGCCGCCCAGCGTGGCGACCGTCGCCACGGGTGCCCCCGTGAACGGCAGCTCCTTGACCGCATGGCAGCCGCCGCCGCAGCAGCTCTCCTCACTGCAGCAGCTGTCGTCGCCGCAATCACCGAAACCGGAGTCGAAACTGGGATCGGCCGGGTCGGCACCGTTGTTGTTGTTATTGTTGTTGACCGGCCCCGGCGGATAGGGCGCCGAAACGACGGCGGTCGCCGGCGTGCCGGTTTCGGCGGTTGCCATCGTGGCGGTTGCGAGCGCGAATCCACCCCCGATCGCCGCCGCTAGAAAAATAGATACCATCCGTTTTCTGGCCATTTCGGACTCCCCCGTGGCGATGATTCAGGCCATGGAAAATACCGCCCGGAATACGAGCGACATGTCCATGGGACCCGTTATATCCCCCTCGACGTGGGGCGCCCTGTTCAGCTCACGGCCCTTACCGAACGATCACCCACTGTTCTCCGACTTTTGACGCTGAACGCCCGGGCACGCCGGCCCCGTTCTCCGCACGCGGCAGGTCCTCACCGAAGGTCGCTCGCCGTCAACCGGCACGGCTCCGCCGAGGTGGGAGGTCGAGAGC
>NZ_NGFP01000461.1 GCF_002149035.1 Streptosporangium minutum | reverse complement strand
GGCCCCGTGCGACCGCTGGCGGCCCCCTCCGACATGACCTCCGCCGACCTGCCCTTCGGCCGGCCGGGGCGGTCGCTGGAGATGGGCTCGGACACGCACGGCCACTGCCCCCGCTGTGATGGATTAGTCGGTTCTGGGCAGTGGCGGGAATCACCCTTGAGGTCGGCTCATGGCGAGGTGCCGCAGGAAGTCGCTCTGGGATGCGGCTCATGGCGAGGTGTCGCAAGAGTCGCCCCAGAGGGGCAGTTCACGTCGAGGTGCCGCAGGAAGTCGCTCTGGGAGGGCGGCTCACGTCGAGGTGCCGCAGGAGGCCGCCTCGGGAGGGCGGCTCGTGTCGGCCGTGCTCCGGGGGCCGGTGCACGGCGGTCGGGCCGCGGGAGTCACCTCGGCGGATCAGCCCATGTTGACGTACTGGCGGGGCCGTAGCGCGTGGCTTCTCAGCGCGGCCAGGGCGGCCGACCGGCCCGCGGGGGTGAGGTTGCCCGCCCGCCGCAGGCCGAAGGCGTCCAGGCGCCGTCCCAGTTCGGCCAGAGAGGCGTCCACCTCCGAGGTCTGCCACTCCTCGCAGTCGATCACCGAGGCGACGCGGTCGCGGTCCGCGGGTAAGCCGTCGGCGAGCAGCATCAGCGCCACCTCCCGGGCCGAGGCCCTGAAGCCGTGCTCCCCGGAGGCCGGGGCCAGCAGCGCCGCGGTCGCGGCCTCCCAGAGCAGGTCGCGGTCGTGGAGCAGGCGCTCCCCGGTCGAGGTGATCACCAGCCGCCTCCCGGCGCGGCGCAGCGCGCCCATCTGCCCCTGGGCCACCTCGCGGACCGCCGCCAGCTCCGCGCCGCTCCAGGGACTCTCCGCGAGCACGGAGCGGGCCAGGTTGTGCCGCTGGGTCAGCGGGACGCCGCCCTCCCTACGGCCCTGCTCCAGCAGCCATCTCAGCGCCTCCAGGTGGTCCTCGGCCGGAGCCGGGATCGGGGCGTGCAGGCGCACCTCGAAGGGCTGGGCGAGCTCGCGCCAGGCGGTGCCCCGGCCGAGCACCCAGCGGTTCAGGCGCTCGCCCTGGACCCGGTGGAGCCAGTTGTCCCCGCCGAGCTCGGGCCGGGGCGTGGTCAGCCAGAGGCGGGTCAGCGCCTGCCGTTCGGGGGAGCCGACGGTGAGCTCTCCGGAGACGATGGCGAGCTCCAGGGCGGCCGAGCACGCGCCGTGCGCGCCCAGCTCCTCCGGGCCCATGATCGAGCTCCACCGCAGCTCCGGCACGTCGGGCGGGAGCACCCCGGTGGCGTCCAGAGCGCTCTGGTAGGCGGCCATCCCGGCGTCCTCGCCGGAGCGGGTGTAGGTGCGCAGGATCTGCGCCGTCGCGGAGGAGAGGCAGAGCGCGGCGTAACGTTCCAGGCCGCCCAGCCGCAGGAGGCTGGCCAGCGCGCGGGCGATCGCGGGACGGTCGCCGGAGACCTTGGTCGGGAGTGTGTACCAGAGGAACTCGCACATGTTGAGCTCGGTGATGGTCTCCAGCGGCTCGCCGCCGGTCAGCCAGTCGATGGCGCTCCGGGCGTGCTCGGCGTAGTCGGGCTCGGACCGCTCCAGCTCGGAGAGGAGCGCGGCCACGTCCGGTGCAGGCATGCTTCGAAGTCTGCCGTATGCGGGCCTGCCCTGACGATGAACGTGACGTAATGGATCGTGCACGTCGCCTACCCTAAGGAATCAGCACTAAGCAGCTCATATGCGTGGACGGTCAGACCCAGCCCTTCTTGAAGAGCATGCGCGAATGCCACTCCGCGTAAGGGATGATCTCGGCGGTGAGCACGGGGTAGAGCCACCAGAAGTTGATGAGCGACAGCAGCGTGAAGGCGCCCACGATCGAGGCGCCGACGATACGCCGCCGTGGTGCGGCGTCCGCCGGGCCGATGATCAGGCCGGCGGCGAGCACGATCGCCAGGATCATGAAGGGGACCATGGGGATCGCGTAGAACAGRWACATGGTGCGGTTGTSGGCGATGGCCCAGTAGAACCAGGGCAGCCAGCCGGCGGCGTAGCYCAGCAGGACGGCTCCGGCGCGCCAGTCGCGGGTGGCCACGTACCAGGCGATCATCGCGATGAGCGCGGCCAGCCCGCCGTACCAGATGACCGGGGTGCCGACCCCGAGCACCGCCTGCGAGCAGCTTGAGGCGGCGCATCCGGTCTTGGGCGTCTCGTAGAAGAACGCCACGGGGCGCAGCAGCAGCGGCCAGCTCCACGGCTCCGACTGGTAGCTGTGCGGGGTCGCCAGCCCCCCGTGGAAGCCGAGGACCTGGAAGTGGTAGTTCAGCCACGACCGGATCGAGTCGAAGACGAAGAAGAACGGCCCCTGCGAGGTCGCCTGGGCCCAGTTGCGCCCCCAGCCGGAGTCGGAGACGAACCAGCCGCTCCACGAGGCCATGTAGGTCAGCGCGGGGACCAGGCCCATCCCCAGCAGCAGGTTGGGCAGGTCCTTGCCGACCATCCCGCCGTACGGCCGGCGCAGCCCGACCGCCCGGCGGGCCCCGGCGTCCCAGATCAGCGACATGACCGCGAAGGCCACCAGGAAGAAGATCCCCGACCACTTGACCGCGCACGCCGCGCCCAGGCAGAGCCCGGCGGCGATCCGCCACGGGCGCAGCCCCAGCCACGGGCCGTGCTCGCTCAGCGGCGAGGTCTCGTACCAGTCGACCAGGCGGCCACGCGCCCGGTCCCGGTCGACCACCAGGCAGGCGAACCCGGCCAGGACGAAGAACATCAGG
>NZ_NGFP01000460.1 GCF_002149035.1 Streptosporangium minutum | reverse complement strand
TCCCCGAGCGCGACGCCCACGCCGAGCGAGCCCGCCAAGCCGACACCCGCTCCGGCACCGAGCGATCCCGCCACGGAGACGCCGACCGCCAAGCCGACGCCTCCCGCGGCGCCCCCCAAGCCGACGGCGAAGCCGTCCGAGACGCATACGGCCACTCCCAAGCCGACGGCGACCGTCAAGCCGACACCGAAGCCGTCCTCGCCGCCTCCGGTCGTCGAGCCGACGCGGCCTCCGGCGACCACCGCCAAGCCGACGCCGCCTCCGGCGACCACCAAGCCCGCGCCGAGTCCGACGAAGTCGTCGGCCCCGCCGGCCCCGCGCTCCAACCCCTACACCCCGCAGCAGGCCTGCGGATCGGGCTACTACGTCCAGCGCTCCGCCTCCTTCCCCGGCGGAACCACCTACCAGCTCTACAACACCTCCACCGGCTCCAACTGCGTCGTCACCATGAAGACCGCCGACGTCGGCACCGCCACCTCCGTCTGGGCCACCCTCGAAGTCCAGGGCGGCGGCGCCAAGACCGAACGCGGCAACTACGAGTACTACGCCGGAGGCGTCATCCTCTCCTCCAAGGGCAAGTGCGTCCGCTTCAGCGGCGGCGGCCCCGGCGGCAGCACCGGCACCAGCAGCTGGGCCAACTGCGGATGACACCTTGCCCCGGAGCAACCGGACCGACCTGAGCCAGGAGGCGTACCGGGGCTGACCGTGCCCCGTCATCGGGAAGGCCCTCTCCCTCAGGAAAGTACAAGGGGAGAGGGCCTTCTCCGTTGCCCGCACAACCTCTCCGAGGGATGAGCAGAGATCACGGTTGATTCGGATCAGAACTGACGTCTGAAATCCGCCATTTCGGTGGGGCAAATTTGGTTGGATGTTGCTAGATAGTCCGATAGTTACCCCTATCGGTAGCTGAGGTGGAAGGATTGCAATGGGGGATTTCAACCCATTACTGCCGGAGGATCCGGAACGCGTAGGCGTCCACATCCTCGTCGGGCGGCTCGGCCAGGACCCTCAGCAGGCCGTCTACCTGGGCCACCTGCCCGACGACGACACCCTCCGCGTCATCCGCGTGCTCGCCCCCCGCCCGGAAGCCACCCCCCAGGCCCGCGAGCAGATCACCAACGGACTCCACGCCGCCAAACGCGTCTCCGGCGCCCACACCGCCAAACTCATCGAAGTCGGCTGGTCCGACGACTCCCCCTACATCGTCCGCGAACACGTCGAAGGCCGCTCCCTGCGCCAGGCCGTCACCGCCGACGGCCCCCTGACCGGCGACRCCCTCGAACACCTCGCCGTCACCACCCTCACCGCGCTCACCGCCATCCACCTGGCCGGCCTCACCCACGGCGCCCTCACCCCCGACACCGTCATCCTCGGCCCCGACGGACCCCGCGTCTGCGACATCGGCCTCGGCACCACCGACGCCGAACCCGACTACCGCGCCCCCGAAAACCTGCACGCCGAACTCAACCCCGGCGCCGCCCCCACCGCGGGCAGGCCCGCGGACCTCTTCTCCTGGGCCGCCACCCTCGCCCACGCCGCCACCGGGCAGCCGCCCTTCGGCGGAGAGCTCACCCGCGTCCTGGAAGGGCCCGCCAACCTCACCGGCGTCCCCGCCGAACTCGCCGCCCTCCTCGCCGCCTGCCTCGACAAGAACCCCCAGGAGCGCCCCGACACCAAGGCCGCCATGCTCCGCCTCCTCGGCGAGCAGTCGGCGGTCATGATCACCGGGGACGACACGTGGCAGGACGAGGCGCTGCCGGCCGTACCGCAGCAGCCCGCTCCCGCGCAGGCGCCGCCGCCGGCAGGCTGGGGCGCGCCGCCGCTTCCGCGGGACGCGGCTCCCCCGGCGCAGGCGACGTTCGTCCTGCAAGGGGCGGCACAGCCCGGCGAGCGGCCGAAGCGCGGCGGTTTCTCCCTCGTGCTGGCCGCCTGCGTCGGCGTGGTCGCCCTGCTGTCCGGACTCGGCCTGTGGGCCGCCGGAAGCTACACCTCCCTCGGCGAGGCGGAGCGGGCGGCCGCCAACGCCGCCGCCGCTCCCCACGCGTCCCTGGGGCTGGTCGACCAGGGCCAGCAGGGGCCGGGACAGCCGCAGGGCGACGGGCAGGGCATCGGCGTCGGCCCCGACGTCGGAGAGGAGCCTCCGGACAAGGTGACCGTGCCCTGGGGCGCCACGACCGACCCGCAGAACCCGGATGTCGGGCCGATGCAGCTGGACACGGGCAGCCCGACGGTCCCGGCCCCGTCGATGACCTCGTTCGTCACCCCGCCGGCGATCCCGACCAACGCGCCTGTGCCGCCGACCGCGGTTCCGACGGCGGCTCCGACGGCGACCTCGTCTCCGGCGGCGACGCCGTCCCCGAGCGCGACCGCGACCGTGACCGTCACCCCGACCCCGAGCCCGACGCCGCCCAGGGTCGATCCGACCCCGGTCCCGACGGCCACGCCGTCCCCGAGCGCGACGCCCACGCCGAGCGAGCCCGCCAAGCCGACACCCGCTCCGGCACCGAGCGATCCCGCCACGGAGACGCCGACCGCCAAGCCGACGCCTCCCGCGGCGCCCCCCAAGCCGACGGCGAAGCCGTCCGAGACGCATACGGCCACTCCCAAGCCGACGGCGACCGTCAAGCCGACACCGAAGCCGTCCTCGCCGCCTCCGGTCGTCGAGCCGACGCGGCCTCCGGCGACCACCGCCAAGCCGACGCCGCCTCCGGCGACCACCAAGCCCGCGCCGAGTCCGACGAAGTC
>NZ_NGFP01000046.1 GCF_002149035.1 Streptosporangium minutum | reverse complement strand
CTCCCGTACGGCCTCCACCCGGTCGTCGGCCACCAGCGCGATCGCCGACCCGCCGAACCCGCCGCCGGTCATCCGCGCCCCCCTGGCCCCGCCCCGGACCGCCGACTCCACGGCCACGTCCAGCTCGGGGCAGGACACCTCGTACTGGTCGCGCAGCGACAGGTGGGAGGCGTTCAGCAGGGCTCCGATCTCCCGCACGGCCCCGGCCCGCAGCAGTCCGATCAGCGCCTCCACCCGGTGGTTCTCGGTCACCACGTGCTGGGTGCGCCTGCGCTCGTCGCCGCTGAGCCTGCCGAGGGCGCCCGCCAGGTCGGTGACGTCGCGCAGCGCGTCCACTCCCAGGTGCTTGGCGGCGTTCTCGCAGTCCTGACGGCGCCGGGCGTACTGCCCGTCGGCGAGCTCGTGGTGGACCCCGGTGTTGATGATCAGCAGTTGGAGGCCGTGCTGGGCCAGGTCGAACGGGATGGTCCTGGTGCCGAGGCTCCGGCAGTCCATGAACAGGGCCTTCCCCTCCTCCCCGAGGGCCGAGGCGGCCTGGTCCATGATCCCGCACGGCATGCCCACGAAGTCGTTCTCGGCCCGCTGCGCGGCGAGGGCGATCTCCATCCTGGTGAGGCCCAGGCCGTACAGCTCGTTGAGCGCCGTCCCGACCACCACCTCCAGCGCCGCGCTCGACGACAGCCCCGCCCCCTGCGGCACGTCTCCGTCGATCACCAGATCCGCGCCCCTGACCGGGTGGCCCGCCTCGCGGAGCACCCAGAACACGCCGACGGCGTATCGCGCCCAGCCCTCGGCCCGGTCGAGGATCTCGACGGTCTGCGGCTCGCCCGCCTGGAGCGACCGCAGCCGGACGACGTCGTCCTCGCGCGGCGCGACCGCCGCGGTGACCCCCCACGGCACCGCGAACGGCAGCACGAACCCGTCGTTGTAGTCGGTGTGCTCGCCGATGAGGTTGACCCGCCCCGGAGCGTGCCACACCCCCTCGGGCTCCACGCCGAACGTCTCACGAAAAGCTTCAATAACGCGCATGATCCAACACTCCTCAACAACGTCCCCTCGTAGGTTAGCGAGTCGGCGGAACGCCGGTTCCGCCGTCGAAGGTCACATCTTGAACGCGTACCGCCCGGTGGATGTGCGAACAGGGCCGACCTTTGGTTGAATGCGGCAGTACGGCGTGCGCACGAGGGGCGGTAGCTCAGCCGGTTAGAGCAGGGGACTCATAATCCCTGGGTCGCGGGTTCGAGTCCCGCCCGCCCTACCTCTCGTGATCACACGAAAAGCGCCCTCGACCTGCATGTTCGCGGTCGGGGGCGCTTTCGTCATGTCGGGCTGTCCACGGTTGCCACTGATCGTTCGCGGTCGGCCGTGCCGAATGCCACGGTGTACTTCAACTACGTGACCGACCACGCCTGACCTGAAACCCAGCTCTGATCGTCGTGTCATCAGCCAAGGAGACGAGTGATCGACCACGGTCACTCACGACCGGCCCGACGCCCACGTCCACGCTCCCACGAGCCGTGATCCATGCACTTCACGAGCTGATGTCGTGACCGAGTGAGCAGGACATCACGCAAGGGTCGATCACGTGGCGGCTATGCCCCCGATTCAGATCGACTTCACCCAGGACCGGGCTTCATCGGCGGGCATCGCGAGTTCGTTCTGGACGAGAAGTACGGCCGCCTCCTCCTGGCCCCGGACTTTGAGCTGTCGTACGCGGCCGACGATGTCCATGGCTCTCATTGGATCCGTGTACTTCAGCACACGGCGTTGCCTCAACATCTTGATCAGTGAAACCACGAAGAAGACAAGTAAACAGATGAAAAGTCCGATGAAGAGGGCAATGGACAGGGCGGTGAGCACGGTTCCAAGCACTGGATGATCATAGGGTTCGGCTCATCTTCTTTCGATGGCCCGTTGCACTTCCAGTTGCGGTCCGAAGCCGTTCCAAGCGGCTCGAGACGGCCCGTCGCGGGGTGGGTGGCATCTGTCTCCGTTGCCGTAGACGATCTAGGATGGGCGCCTCCTTCCATGATGAAGCGGCGGCACTCTTGCTTCCATTACCGCAGATCCCCCCGCGCTGGGGGACACCCCTGTTGACCCTGGCGGCTCTGGCGGCACCCGCATCGCGTACCGTCTGGTGGTACTTCCCAGAAGGGCTGACTTACACAACGGAAGGATTCACCTGCCCCCTCAGCGCCGAGCCGTACGTCTTCCAGGACATCGGCTGGCTGATAGAGACCAACTGGCGGACCATTTCCGCGGAGTTGAACGGCTGGCCCACCGTCGTGATGGCGCTTGGCTTGAGTGCGGTTCTCGCCCTTCGCGGGAGATGGAGCACGATCGCCGGCTGGGTGACGGCGGTACTGTTCGTGGTGATCGCCGTGGTGTTCACGATCCCCTTCGCAATCGAGATCGTCACCGATGAATGCCGGGAAACGCTTCATTTCGGCGGATGGGACATCGTCAAGACCGGGCCGATCATGCACTATCTGGCCGGCGCAGTGCTGGTCGTATTCCTGTCGTTGCTTCGGCGTGATGAGACGGACCGCTATGCCTCGGTGAGGAGGACGCCGGGTCCGATTGAATGGAGCTCATGACGGCTCATGATGTGGCCCGGCTGTTGCCCGGCATCCCGGTGCTCCGCGGCTTGTGCCGGTCCATGGCGGTGCTGGAAGCGATCCTGAGCCCGGAATGGTCCAGCCGCCACCACTCCTTCGACGCGGGCTGGGGCCCCGGGGAGGAGATGGCCTCGATGCGGAACGGGTCGGGAGACGAATACTCCATCGTCTTTTCGACGGCGGGCGCGTACATCCGCGGTTTCGATCACGAGGCGGTGATGAGCCCGTACGGGAACGACGGGCCGTGGCAGGGGGTGCTCGACTCGGTCCCCGAGCTCTTCCGTCACTGTGTGGAGGGGCCCGCGTTCTGCGATGGGGACGGCATGCCGGTCGTGACCGCCTGCCTGTGGCGCGAGACCGGCGACGACCGCTGGCGGGTGGGCGAGATCGACACCATGAAGGACCTCGCCGAAGACCTCGCGACATCCCGGTATCCATCCGATGTCGGCTGAGAAGCGGACGGTCCAGTTGTTGCGCTGCCGGACAGTTGCCGAATTGTTTTTATGGGTTATTTAAAGAGGCGCGAGCTTGACCGTGGTATTCCTTCGTCGCGTCTTGACCGAAGTTCGGAAAGATCGACATAGTCGGGTGAATGACGTATGAGGAACTGGCCTTCGGGGATGGTGACCCGGACCGGGAGCCGTGGTTGCGCTCCTGGGTGGCGGCGCATGTCAGGCTGCTGATCGTGTCGCTGGCAGTGGCCGGCCTGGCCGGCGCCGGCGGCTGGTACCTGTACGAGCGATCCTGGCTGCCCCAGCCTCCGCCGGATATCGCGCTCTCACCGTCATTCGAGTTCAAAGTGGTCATGTGCGGGTGCGATGGCATGGGTGCGGCGACCGTCGAGCAACGGCAGGAGACCGAGGCCATGCTCCGGGCGATGCCCCAGGTGACCTCGGTCGAGGTGTGGAGCGGCCAGGAGCTGGCTGACCAGTGGCGCAGAAGCCACAGAGGGATCGGGGACACCGAACGGGCGCAGCTTGCGTCGTCCCGCTTCGGCGACGTCCTGCATGGCGTGCTCCGGCGCGCTGAGGACTTCCCCGTCATCGTCGAGAGGATGAAGTCGGCGCCGAGGGTCTCCACCGTGTCGCGGTCGGGGGTGAACTTCTGGGCGGGCAAGGCCGAGGCCCGGATCTCCCTGTGCGGGCAGGATTTCATCTCCCAGAACGCACCCGAGTGCCGGCGGAGCAAGCGCGCGGGTGCGACGGGGACGGTCACCGAGGAGGAGAAGGCGGCTGTCGTCGCCCGGCTGCGGGACCTGCCCGGAGTGGAGACGATTTACTTCCAGGACCCCGGCCACGCCCTGAAACTCGTGAAGCTCTCCTATCCGGACTACAAGCCGGATGGGCCCTTGCCGGGTTCTTTCTATGTCAAGTTCTCCGATCCGGCCCTCGCCCGTGCGATCACCCCCGCCATCGAGCCGTTGCCCGGCGTCCGGACGGTGGAGCCGGTCCTGCCGAAGGAATGACGGACCCGGGTGACGGTGAGAGGTTTTCAGCGTGATCTGGTGTGGAATCCCGGGCGTTCACGCCCGGGAGGAAACGACAGCGCGGGAGGGCCGCCAAGGCTTGAGCGGTGTGGTGACCGGTAGGCCGTCGAGCGGCTCAGCCCGGACGCTTCTGGTTTTCGATGTACTCCTTGATGATCGGTAGGGGTGCGCCGCCGCAGGAGGCGGCGAAGTACGACGGTGACCAAAAATGGCCGCCCCACAGGTACGTGCGGACGTGAGCGGGTACTCCTTGCGCAGTAGCCGGGCAGACACGCCCTTGAGCTGTTCACCAGCGTCGAGAGGGCGACCTTGGGTGGGTAGTGCACGAGCAGGTGCACGTGATCCTCCTCGCCGTTGAACTCGACAAGCTGGGCGCCGAGGCTGCCGCACACCTCGATCGTGATGTCTTTGCAGTGGCGCAGCGGTTCGCCGGTGAAGGCCCCGCACCGATACCTGGAGGTGAAGACCGAATGCGCGTGCAGCGTGTGGACAACGGTTCGGCCCCGGCGGAGGTCGGAGTCGGGTTCCCATCACGATGACATAGACCAAAGGATAGTGTGGGCGATGTGAAGCTGGTGGTGCGGGTGAGACTCCTGCCGACGCCTGAGCAGGCGGCGGCGCTGGAGGCGACTCTGCGCGCGGTCAACGACGCGGCCACCTGGGTGGCGGCGCTCGCCCACAGCCAGCGGGTGTTTCGCAATTACGACCTGCGCAAGCACGCCTACGGGCAGATCAAGGACAACTACGGGCTGGCGGCTCAGGCCGCGCAGCACGTCATCAAGAAGGTCACCGACGCCTACGCCACGCTGCACGCCAATCTCCGCAACGGACAGGTGGGCAGGCCCGGCTCCGCGCGGCGCGAGCGGGCCCTGGCCACGCCGATTGTCTTTCGCCCCAGCGCGGCCCAGCCGTTCGACGACCGCTGTCTGTCCTGGCAGATGGATGCGCGGACGGTGAGCATCTGGACCACGCGCGGGCGGATGAAGAGCGTGGCGTTCACCGCCTCGGCCGATCAGCTCACGACGTTGGCCGCCTACCGCAAGGGCGAATCGGACCTGGTATACCGCGATGGCAGGTGGTTTCTCATCGCCACCTGCGATATTCCCGACCGGCCGGTCGGCGCCCCGGACGGATTTTTGGGGGTGGATTTGGGGATCGCCAACCTCGCGACCACCAGTGGCGGGGTTCGCCACAGTGGCAAGGGTCTGAACGCGGTCCGCCACCGTCACCGCGAGCTACGCCGCCGCCTGCAGGCCAAGCAGACCAGGTCCGCGAAACGGCTGCTGAAGAAACGCCGCCGCAAGGAAGCGCGTTTCGCCGCGAACACCAACCACACCATCGCCAAACGCATCGTGACCGAGGTGACACGCACCGGGCAGGGGATCGCCCTGGAAGATCTCCAGGGCATCCGCGACCGGGTACGGCTCCGTAAGCCCCAGCGGGTCACGCTGCATTCGTGGAGCTTCCACCAGCTCGGCCGGTTCATTGCCTACAAGGCGGCCCGTGCCGGTGTCGCCGTGGTCTACGTGGACCCGGCCTACACCTCGCGAGGCTGCTCGGCCTGCGGGCACGTGGACAAGAAGAACCGGCCCGACCAGGAAACCTTTCTCTGTACGTCGTGCGGCTTCGCTGAGCACGCCGACGTCAACGCAGCTCGTAACATCGCCGCACGCGGTGTCACAAGCTGGGCAGTGAGTCACGCTGCCTGACGCGGACCAAACCGTCGAAGCCACCGACGGCGAGGAGCTGCAAGCTCAGTCCTTCAGGGCTGAGAAGCTGACAGCTGACGGGCCATCGGCGCGCGAACGGCCTGCGCGCGAATGGCCTGCGCGCGAACGGCCTGCGGGCGGCGCCGACGGGACGCCGCGCGACCGGGCGGTCAGGTGTCGATCAGCCGCTGGATCGAGTCCCCGTATCGGGCGACGACCGCGCTCCGGTCGGCCGCGAGCAGAACAGGGTCCTGCACCACATGCATGCTGGTGAGCAGCCCGCCGAGCTGCGCGGCGATCAGATGGGCGCGCAGCTCGGCGTCGCCGCCCTCCAGGCGCCGGACGAGAGGCTCGGCGAAGACGTTCTCGATCGTTTCCCGCAGGGTCCGCTGCACCTCCCCCCGGTCCGAGGCCCGGAACAGGGCGGCGAGAGCGGTCACGGCCAAGGCGCCCGGCCTGGATGACGGCAGGCACACCACGTGCTCCACGATCGCTCGGCCCATGCCTTCCAGCGGGCCCTCCATGACTTTGATCGCCGGCAGGTCGACCGTCATCGCCTCCAGGAACAGCTGTTCCTTGGACCCGAAGTGACGGATGACGAGGGCCGCGTCGACCCCCGCGCGGGCGGCGACGGCCCGTATGCCGACGGCGTCGAAGCCCTCGTTGCGGAAGAGCTCGTGCGCGGCGTCGTGGATGGCCTTCCGGGTCACCGCCGCCGGCTGCCGGGGCCTGACTGCGCGCAGGCGTGTGGTCATGGTGGACGTGCTCCTCGGCGGGGGCGGATCGGTGGGGTCGGGACGATAAGTCATCATAGATGACCTACGCTGGTCATCAATGTTGACAAAGCCCGCGGTCAGCCGCGGGAGGAGTGGGGGAGCAGTCCATGGATCGCCTGAAGGACAAGGTCGCGATCATCACCGGCGCGGGCAGTGGGATCGGCCTGGCCGCGGCGGAGCTGATGAGCCGCGAGGGCGCCCGCGTCCTCGTGGCGGATTACGACGCCGCATCGGCCGAGAGTGCCGCCGGCGCCATCGTCGAGGCGGGTGGCCAGGCGGTGCCGTGCACGGTGGACGTCACGGACGACACGTCCGTGGGCGACATGGTGGAAGCGGCCGTGCGCGAGTTCGGACGGCTGGACGTGCTCTGCAACCACGTGGGCGGGACGGACCCGCGCAAGGACCTGGACCTGCTCCGCCTCGACATGGAGGAGTTCGGCCGGGCCGTCGACCTCAACGTCCGCTCCACCCTGACGGGCTCCCGGCACGCCGTCCCGCACATGATCCGGGCGGGCGGTGGCTCGATCGTCAACACCGCCTCGGTGGCCGGCCTGGTCGGCGACGTACTTCAGATCTCCTACGGAGCGGTGAAGGCGGCGGTCATCAACATCACCAAGTCCATCGCCGTCCAGTACGGCCCGCAGGGCATCCGCTGCAACGCGGTGGCCCCGGGAGCGATCATGACCCCGGCGCTTATGGACAATCTTCCCGCCGAGGTGATCGAGGCGCTGAAGGGATACAACGCGCTTCCCTATCTCGGCGCTCCCGAGGACATCGGCTACACCATGGTCTTTCTCGCCTCCGACGAATCCCGCTATCTGACCGGACAGCTTCTGGTGGTGGACGGAGGAATGACCAGCCAGTCTCCCGCCGTTCCCGGACGCCGCGCGATGCTCCCGACGGCATGACACCTCTCCGCCGGATCACTCCCGGTCCGGGGATCACTCCCGGTCCGCGGATCAGGCATGATCCGCGAGAAAGGACGTGGACGAGTAAGTCCCAAGTCGTTTTCGGGCATCAGCAGTGCGGGGCTCGGCGAGCAAGGCCCTCGGGGGCGGTCATCTCATCCGCGGTATCGCTCACACGGCCGGTATCAGGAATTCCGTGCCTGTGCGACGGTGGCAGTCATCCGGCGGCTGTTCTCCACCCGCTGTCCGAAGCGCGCGGGCAGCGAGTTCGAGAAGCTTTCCGACCGGTCCACGCTGATGGAATCCCCGGAAATCGATGTCGCCCCACCGGCGCCACCGCCGATGGTTTCACCTCTTACGTCTCCAGAGCTTGCCCGTCGCCAGGTCGAGGTAGTAGACATGCTCGCTCATGGAGCCGCGGACCAAGAAGGGGCCCTGCTTCGACCAGCCGAGGCCGAGGCCGAGGAAGTCGTCGCCGGGGAACACGGGAACGACGCCGGACACGCGCCTGCCGGTCTCCGGGTCGAAGGTCTCGACACGCATCTCATGACCTCGGATGACCACCAGGCGCCTTCCGTCCGGCCGGAGGTGGTACGTGTCCTCGGGCGCGTCCTTGATCTTCCTGAGGGGAAGGCTCATCCGTGTCTTTCCCCGGTGGTCGAGCACGAGCACCCGAGAGGCCGTCGTGACCACGATCCCGCTCTTGTTGAGATCGTGGACCTGTCGAGCGCCCGGGATCGACACCGTGGTCCAGGTCGTGGTGTCGGTGATCTGCGTGCCGTCCCTGACCAGGCTGACATACCTGTTCTGGCCGGCGAACGCGGGCGCGGGCACCTCGGTGTCGGCCAGGCGGCCGGTGAGGTGATGGACGCCCTCGGAGTCCTGGTACACCATGCGGCGATCGCGCTTGTCCAGGTAGACGACGGCCTTCTTGTCGGGGCTGCGCACGAACGGCGCCCGCTGGGGTGCCCCGCCCTTCCTGATGATGTACGGCGCGGCCTGCGGGAACGGCTCCCCGTTCACCAGCCACGACCGGCAGGGGTCGTCCATCTGGTCGAACCACGGGCAGGTGGGCTCCTTGTATTTCTTCACCGTGGTGAACACGGCCCTGTGCTCCGGGAACGACGTGGGCATCGAGTATTCGGGCAGTCCGCGCTGTGGTGGCTGCCCGGGAGTGAGCAGCGCGCCCGACAGCACGATCGCGGTTCCCGAGAGGTAGAGGGTCCGTGCCGACCATCGGCGGATGGCCAGTTCGGCCCGGGTCGTGTCATCCGATGCTTCGGGTGCGGGCCGGGCGGCCAGGTTCCGGACGGCAAGCGGTACGGCCGCCGCCACGGCGATCACGATGACGGCATGGGCCAAGCGCGCCGGAGTGACGCCCTGGTCGGTCAGCAGATAGCCGCCCGCCACCACGGCGCCGCCCAGACCGAGCAGCCATGCCCCCCGATAGATCCGCGCGTCGTCGTGGGCATGCGACACCGGGGCCGGCAGCCGTACGTCGCGGAAGACGGAGACGGCACACCAGCCCAGGACCAGATAGAACGGGTCATCGGTGAAGCACGCCAGGGGGGCGGCGACGGTGAGGGCGATCAGCCGCCACCGGCGCAGGCCCGCGAAGTGGTCGATGACCTGGCGGGCGTTGGCCGCTGTGACGGAAAGGTCAGTCAGTGTGGCGAACCTGGTGAGCCGCTCGCCCGTGACCGGCACGGCCGCTGCCAGCACGGTGACCACGGCGGCTACCCAGAAGATCAGCGGGGGTATCGTCACGAAGTGCCACCATATATGGTTCTAGATCGTGAGTTCGGGCGATATATGGCAGCAATTCGGCGTCGCCACGTGGCGCGCCCCGCATGGGCGATCGCTGTTATCGGTCGTGGTGTCCAGTTGCCTTTCGCTGGTGGTTATCGCGGCGTCCCTGTGGTGGTCAGGGGCGATAATCCCGCACATCCACTGGGATCCCGACGGTTTCTTCCTCCGAACCGAGGTGGACGAGAATGGCGTCCTATCCGCCGGCTTGCCCATCGAGCTTGAAAACGAGGGGATGGCCTCCTTCACCCTCACCGGTATCTCGGCGGAAATACCGGGCCTCCTCTTGCTCCCCGCCGACGAGGCGAAAAAGGAACATCCCGTGATCACCGTGGAAAGCGGTGTCATGAAGACCCTGAAGGCGCGCATCGTCATCACCGACTGCGCGGCGGTGCCACACGAGCCCCAGCCGGTCACTTTCACCTACAGAACCTGGATGGGCTCCGGGTCGGCGGAGGTGACGTGGGACTCATGGTGGCTGGAAGGACCCGAGGGAAGACTTCCGGTCGCCTGGCAGCGAGGTCTCGCCGGCAAGATCTGCAATGACGCGGTGAGCCCGGATTGGCCCTGACAGTCAGCTCGTCCGTGGACAACGGCACACCTGGAAGGCTGAGGCGCGTGCGGCCCGTCACAAAGATCGCCACCGGTTTCGTCTTCGCCTTCGGAGCGCTCCGGTTCAATGGCTTCGACCTGCTGCTCAACCCCGTCGGCTGGCTCGTGTGCGTGTCGGGGCTGTCCCAGCTGCAGCGATCCGCCGACGGCCCGTTCAGCCGGGCCAGATCCTCCGCCATCGTCATGGTCTGCGTCTCGCTCGTCGCGATGGTTTCGCCCGGCGAGCGATCGGACTACCCCCTGATGGTTCTCCTCGTCAAGCATGTGATCGACATCGCCGACACGGCCGGTGCCCTGATCGCCGTCTGGCTGACCGTCGACGCCGTCATCAGAAGGATCCGTCCCTGCGGAGACATCTCCAGGGCCGTCCTCCTCGACGTGCTGCGCTGGGCCGTGGTCGGCCTGGGAGCGCTCGGCACGCTGGTCGGGTACGGCTACACCGACCTGGACCCCGTCCTGATCATCGCCTGGTTCGCGGCCGTCGTGGCCCTGATCGTCGTGCTCTACCGCTCGGCCCACCTGCCGTGCCTCTCCCCGATATGGGGACCCGTGGTGAGTTAGGCACGGGTGTCCCGCCCGCGACCGGGTCGCGGGCGGGATCATCGGGGGCCGTCCCCGGATGCCAACAGGTCGTGGAGGGTCCTGGCGTGCCGGAGGATGCGGCTGGAGCCCTTGCGTGCCGCGAAGGCGGCCAGGGCGGGGATCCGCCCCCGGGCCTCCGACCAGCGGGCGAGGCGGGCCGCCAGGGCGACCAGGTCAGTATGGGCGGCGGTGGGACGGCTGCCCTGGGCGGGGAGCAGGAACGGCAACGCCGCGGTGAGAGCTCGCCACATGTGGTGGTGGGTGCCGTTCGCGGCCTCGGCTTCCACCGTGTCCACCAGGAGCCGCAGCGTGATCTCACCCCGGAGCACCCGCTGGGCGAGTTCCGTACCGAAGTCCTCGGCCGGGAGATCACCGGCGGCGGCCAGGCTCCGGAGCGCACGGAAAGCGGGAGTGGTGCCGTCGTGGGTGAACGGTGCGGGGAAGATCCGGTGCGCGAGCAGGATGGCGACGGCCTGTCCGGCGGGCCCTTCGGCGGTGCTGAGATCGACCAGGCGCCGCGAGTGCATCGCCGCGCTCCAGGTGGGGATCGGCTGGTGCGGCAGGAGATGGGCGGCGACCACCTCCCGGTGGGAGGGCAGCACGGCGGCCCACCACTCCATGAGGTCCCCGAGGTGCCCGCCGCACACGGGATTGACGTGCCGGGGCTGGTCGGCGAGCAGCTCGTCGATCAGCGGCAGGCCGGTGGGCGCGGCCCGCACGGTGGAGGTCATCCAGATCCGCGACCCCAGGCCGTCGTCCTCCCCCGACCAGGCCACCCGCACGACCGGATCGGGCAGCCCGCCGTCGGCCATCCAGCGGGCGGCCCGGCGGCCCGCCTCCGACCTCAGCGCCGCGGCCCGCACGGCCACTTCGGGGTCGATCCGCCGGGGCAGCCTGAGCAGCGCCTGCTGGAAGTCGGCGGGCAGCGGCACGGCGTCCGCCGCCTCCAGGGTCTCCAGCCTGGCCACCAGCTCGGCCGGGTCGAGCCGGCCGTTGGACAGGCTCGGCGTGGCGAGCAGCAGCGGCGGCAGCGTCCCGGCCCTCAGCGCGGCGAGGATCTCCGCGTGGCGGCGCAGGATGAAGCGGTGCAGCGGCGAGACGCGGTTGGACCTCGGCAGGCGGTCGGTCTCCTCGACCGCCACGGGTGGGAGCCCGCGCTCGCGCCGGACGTGGTTGACGAACGCGCTGTGATGGCTCTCGTGTACCCGTCCGGGGTCGACCAGCTCGGCCGCGAAGGCGACCATCCAGTCACCGGGCTCTCGCCATTCCTCCGAGATCAACCGCCTCTCCTGGCGCTTGACGAGCGGGGCCAGCTCCGCGCGCAGCGACTCCCGGTCCTGCGCGGCGAGCCGGACGAAGGAGGCCAGGCAGCGCTCGGCCGCCCGCCAGTCGCCGTCCAGATACATGTGGGCCAGCTGCCAGGCGGTGCTCGGCGGCGCGATGGCCGGGACCGGCCGGGGCGGGGCGGGCAGCGGCCGCGGGACGAACACCTCCTCGGGCTCGGGCTCGGGTTCCGGCTCCTCGACGGGCTCGCCCCCGACGACCGCGGCCAGCCGGTTGTGCAGGTCGGGCGGGAGCGTGCCCGTGCCGCCGCGGAGGACCTCGGCGCCGAGCGGGGTGAAACGCCCGGCGTGCCGGACCGCCAGGCGCACAGCACGTTCCTGTACGGCTCGCGCCTCGTGGCCGAACGCCATGGCCAGGGCGGGAGCCAGCTCGTCGGCCCGATCGGGCGTCTGCCGTACGGACTCCTCCAGCCAGCTCAGACCGGCGCGGACCAGCCCTCCCTCGGCGCGGAACAGCAGTCCCTCCAGCGCCTCCACCACGTCCGCCGGATCGAGGCCGGTCAACCGCCGCAGGTGCTTCAGCGCCAGCTCGGCCACCGGCCCCGGCGCGGTGGGCAGGAGCCGCAGGTAGTCGATCGCGTGGGGCTCGACCTCGGCGGGGGTGGGTTCGAGCAACTCGTGAAGGCGGGCGAAGAACCGCAGGTCGGCGCCTTCACCGCCGAGCAGGAAGCGCCGCCGGCAGCCGTCGAGCAACAGCTCGCGCGGCACCCGGTCCTCGGCCGCGAGAGTGCGGAGAGCGCCGAGCCAGGAGGTCGCGCCGGCCGGGTCGGGCCGCTCGTCCCGCAGCGCCCGGCCGACGCCGTCGGCCTCGAAGAGGCGCGGTAGCAGGTGGTCGAGCAGCGGATCGGTCCGCAGCTCGCTGAGCCTGGCCTCCCGTGACACCCACCCGACCACGAGCGGGTCGTGCGCGGGCGGGGTCACGCCGGTACGGCGGAGCAGGGCGAGCGCCGGCGCCAGGTTCTGATCACCCGGGTTCCGGCGGCGCCGGGGACGGATCCGGAGCGCGAGCCGTACGGCCAGATCGGCCTGCCACTCGGCGGGCCGTGCGTCGATCACCTCAAGCAGCGGCTCCAGGTCGCCGGTCACCATGTCGCCAACCAGGCCCCAGCGGTCGACGTCCCAGCGGTCGAAGTCCCGGCGGTTGATCCAGGTCACCACGGCCGCCGCGCCGCTGATCGTGCCCGCGCCCGCGATCCGCATCGGCTCGATCCAGCCGTCGGTTCCGGGCCGGGCCTCCCAGTCGTCGTCGTGCCAGGTCATCGACCACATCTGGTTGAACTGGTACTCGGAGATCTCCCCGGCGTCGTGCAGCCGCTGCGCCTCCGTCTGCCGGGCCTGCCGGACCCGGTCGCGTTCGGCCTCGTAGTCCGCCAGCGGCTGCCACGCCTTCTCCCGCGCCACCGTGACATATCCGGGCAGCTCGCGCGCCACCTCCCGCCGTCCGGCGTCGTCGAGCGCCGTCACCGTCTTCACGATCTTGGCCACGTCGCCGGTGTCGACGAGCTCGCGCACCTGGTCCCAGGCGGTCAACCGCACGTGCTTCGGTCCCATGTCACAGATCTCCAAGATCAGATGTTCGGCCGGGATTGGAGATCTTTACAGAACCCGCCGACATTTCCGCAGTCGGAGGTGCCCGGGTGCCAACCTGTATGAGGTGTCCGGGGACAAGCGGTCCAGGACGTGGGTTCCGGTTTCTCGAACGCGGGGGAGCCCGTACGCGGCTGGCCGGGGCGATCGCCGCCGGACACCGATAATGGGGCGTGCCCTTCACACTGAGCCATACCGTCGCCATCCTGCCGCTGCGACGGCGGCTGCCTCCCTCGGCGCTGGCGGTCGGTGCGATGGTGCCCGATCTGCCGTACTACGTGCCGTTGCCCTTCTCCTCGAACACCACCCATGGCTGGCTGGGTGGGCTACCGGTGAACCTGCTCGCAGGGGTCGCGGTGCTCGTCGTGTTCCACCTGCTGCTGCGCACGCCGTTGACGGCGCTGGCCCCGGAGGGACTGCGCGCACGGTTGCCCGATCGGGCGCCGTCCGGGCGCGGGATCGCGGTGATGGCCGCGCTCCTGACCGGTGTCGCCACGCACCTGGTGTGGGACGGCTTCACCCAGGTGGGCGGCTTCGCCGTGGTGCACTGGCCAGCGATGCGCGTCTCGGTGGTCGGGGCGCATCGGGTGTTCAACGTGGTGATGTATGTCAGCTCGCTGGGCGGCCTCGTGGTCCTGGCCGGCTGGTTCGCCCTGTGGTATCGACGCGCCGCCGTACGGCCAGGACGCTGGCCCGGGGTGACAGGACGGCTGCGCGGGTGGGTCCTGGCCGCGGGCGTGGGTGCCGCGGGTGTCGGCGCGGCCGTGCTGGGGAGCAGCGACCGTGCCGCGGTGAGCTTGTATGACCTGGTGCGTTGCGTGATCCTGGGCGGCATGGGCGGCTGCGGCGCCGTCATGGTCTGCTACACGGTCGTCTGGCATGTGTGGTCGGCGCTGCGCTTCCGGCCGGCCGGGCCCCGGCGGGGCGGGCTCCGGACGGGTCACGCAGAGACGAGCGAGGCCGGCGGCCGGAACAAGGACGGGGTCAGGTCCTCGGGCGCCGGCCTTTGAAGGTCCACGCTCGGCGCGGGGAGCCGTACGTGGACGGGTCATGAGGGCAGGCGGTCAACGGCCGTCGCGCGGCCCCGTGGGAGACCCGCGAGGAGGCCGGGTGGGAGGCCCGTGGGGAGGGAGGGTTCACTCGCTGCAAGGTTGTGCGCATGCTCGTGTCCCGGACCCCGCATCGAGGACGCCCGCTCGCGGGCGGACCTGCCCGGCTATCTTGGGAGGGGTGGATGAGAACCGGGCACGGCGGGTCGTCGACGCGTTGCGCGAGCGTGGCATAGACGCCCATCTGGCGAGGGTCGGCGTCTACCAGTTCGGGGTGCGCGTGTTGCTGCCCGGCGGCCGTGAGGCCGACTGGGACACCGACGGTACGGCGGGCCTCGAAGCCCTGGTGATGCGCAACGGGATGATGGTCGGCTTCGTACCCGTGATCGAGGGGTCCGAGGACTTCGACGAGCAGCAGGTCGTCGACGCCATCGCGCGGACCGACTACGACCGGCCCATCGCCCGGCAGCGTGCGGTGGCACCGCCACCGGCCGAGCCCCTGCCCCGCGTGGGCGGGGTCTTCCGCCGCTTCCTCGACGGCTTCCGCTACCGGTAACGACGCCCTGCACGCGGGTCACGGAGCTCACGGAGATCACCGCGTGACGACATGGAGCAGCCGCGGGTCCAAGCCTCTCATCGGGTAGCCCGTGGCGCCGGGGTAGAACCAAGGGCTTGGCTCGCCCGCCTGGAGCCGGTCGATGGCGACGACCGCGTCGGCGGCCGACTTGCAGCGATGCGCCGCGGCGAAGGACGCGATGCGGTCACGCTGGGTGGGCAGCCAATCGGCCAGAACCTGCGGGTCCCCGTCGTACCACCAGGTGAACAGGTCCTCCTCCCACAGCAGGGCGGTCGACCAGTGGCAGGCCAGCCGTACCAGCCCGGCGTCGGCCTCGTGACCGACCAGGCCCGCGAGGCGGTCCAGCCAGGGCCGCAGATCCTCGGTCGCGTGGGCGAGGCCTTCCACGAGCTCGGCGACGCGTTCGGCGGGCCGTCCGTCGGTGAGCGCCGCGGCGAGCAGGGCGGCGAAGGCCTGCTCGGTGGCGGCCCGCTCGTGTGCGGGCCAGCCGGCGAAGCCCGCGCCGTAGGAGGCCAGGCCTCGAAGTTCTCCGGCAGGGTCGCCGTCCGGAGCGTCCGACGCCAGGTAGCGCAGGACGCGAGGCATCAGGCGGCGCCACAGCAGCGGGTACTGGTCCTCGTCCCAGTGGTCGACGCCCTTTCGCATGAAGCTCGCGACGAGTTCGTCGGGCACGGCTGCGGGATCGCCGCCAAGCATGCGCAGATCCTCTTCGGTGTGGCAGCGGGTGCAGCCGCCGACCTCGCGATCCAACGGCGGCACCGCCGCGAACACCCGGTCCACCTCGTCCAGCCAGCCCTGTTTCACGGCGCGGTGTCCAGGGCGTCGCGGACGTCCATGAGAGCGAAACCGAGCAGGTTCAGGCCCCGCCAGGTGGCGGGGGAGGCGGCGCGTCCGTCGTCGGCGGTGAGTCCGATGCCCCAGATCCGATCGACGGGGCTGGCCTCGACCAGGACGCGGCCACGGGTGCCGAGCAGGAAGTCTCTCAGCTCCGGGTGCTGGCCGAACTTGGCGATGTTGCCGCCTACCACGATCTCGTAGCGGTGCTCGTCCCACACGGACTCGTCGAAGCCGCGGACCTCGCGGCCGAGCTTCTTGGCCTCGCCGGGATGCCCGGCGGCGAGGATCCGCGCCGCGGTCTCGCCGTCGCCGAACAGCCACGCCTTGTGCGCCATCATGTAGTGCTCGGCCGACCGGAAGAGGTGCCCGTCCACGGTGAAGGTGACCTCCCACCACTGACTGAGGCACCCGGCGCCGACATCGCCGCCACGGGACGGCTGATGGCCCCAGAAGAACAGGTAGCGGAGCCGTCGTCCTGCCTGCTCGGCGGTGATCGCCTCCTCGACGGAGCGGGGCAGCCTCATGATCTCGGACATCGTCCTACAGTGCCATGTGCGGATATGAACGGGCTATCCGATATCGCGTGCCCTCTGTGGGATCTGCACCGAGGCGGTGGAGATCATCCCAGGACGGTTGGCAGGGGAGGCGTTCCCCGAACTCATGGCGGAACTGGCCGCCCTGCTCCGCCAAGAGGGAGAAGACGCCCTGGCCATATCGATGGGCGGCCTGCGCGTGCATTCCGCCTGTCCCTGCAGGGACGACTTCTGCAAGAGCTTCTACACCGCCGTTCCGCCGGAC
The DNA here is from genome assembly GCF_002149035.1 of Streptosporangium minutum. Classification (GTDB taxonomy): domain Bacteria; phylum Actinomycetota; class Actinomycetes; order Streptosporangiales; family Streptosporangiaceae; genus Streptosporangium; species Streptosporangium minutum. The sequence continues at coordinate 26,366 of NZ_NGFP01000046.1, read as the reverse complement.
GGCGCCTACGGGGACGGGCACCGGAACATCATGCTGGAGCCCGTCGAAGGGATGCTCATCCTCGACGTCGTGGACGATGAGATCGTGTTCGTCGAGTCCCTGCGCGCCTCCCCGCACCTGAACGAACCTGAGACCGTCGGGCTCTACCGCACCACGAGTGACCTGCTGAAGTCCGATGCGCTGTCGCCGAAGGCGTCGCTACCCCTTCTCGCCACGATCGCGGAGGATCTCTCATGAACAAGAACACCCTCGCCCCCGCATGGATCGAGACCCAGCTCCACGACGCCCGCTGGCAGACCAGCAGCCTCAGCAGCGGCGGTACCAACTGCGTTCAGATCGCCTTCCTGGACCAGGGCATCGTGGCCCTGCGAGACTCCAAGAACCCGGAAAAGGCCCCGCACCTGTTCACCGACGCCGAGTACGACGCCTTCACCGGAGGCATCGAACGCGGCGAACTCCGACGTCCCTGAACGCGCGGGCTCATTTGAACGAAGTGAAGCGACGGTAATCGCTGACCTGGGCATATGCGCTAACAGCGATCCTCAGGTAACCGTCACCGTTTTGAACACTTGGGAATGAGTCCGAGGTCCGGTTGGCGGGGTCCGCCGCTTCGCCACCATTGGTGTTCCGGTGAGACGGAGCGACTCAAAGCAGGTCACGCACGTGCTGGATGAACCTGGGCCATTCGCCGGGCCGGGAGCTGCTGTGCTTGTTGTCCTTCAGGGTCAGTTCCAGGGTCTTTCTGAGGGGGACCGGCGACTGCATGATGGCTTCGTTCCGCTGTGCCAGCCTGGTCATTTCCCCCGGTGTGGGCGGCCGGTTGCTCTTTTGGCCGTTGCACCGCGCGTGCGTGGGGGCCAGGTTCCAGATCGCGTCCAGGTCCGGCGTCGTGCCCTGCTCATCGAGGCGGAGAAGCCTCATGAACGAGTAGGGGAACACGTGGTCGACGGCGATGGTGTCCTCGGGAGTGATGAGCTCCGCGCAGATCAGGCAGGGGCCGTGCTGGAAGCCGATGACCGCGTCCGTGACGCCGGCGACCGATCGGCGGCGCTGCCGATCGGTGATCTGCAGGGTGGTCATGTCCACGGCCACACCCTCACGGATCAGGCTCTGGCCGATCCCGGCGGCGAAGGACGTCTCCACGATGCTCCAGCGGGCTGACAGCTCGCCCCGCAAGGTCGCGGCCTGTTCCGACTGGGCGATGTCGCGGAGTTCCCTGCTCAGCAGGACGACCCGTTCGTGGGAGCGGCCGGTCACCTCGTAGAAGCGATGTGGCACCCCCGCTCCTTCGCCGCGCAGGTTGTGGAACTTCCGCATCACCATCTCGGGCATGGACTGGATGGCCGCCGCCAGCAGTTCCTCGGTGGGGCTCCCGAGCCTGAGCGACTCCGCGGCCTCTCGCTCGGCCACCGAGAGGAAGTCCTTCTCTCCCCGTTCGCCATTCTGGGATACCTGCGGTGCCTGGCCGAGATGCCGTACCAGCCCCATCGCGTACGGCACCGCCAGGTCGCGGAGAAGGATGTCCGGTTGGCCCTCGGCGGCGGCGTCCAGGAGGGCGGCGCCGAGGGCGAACTTGTAGGTACGGGTGTTCGCCCCTACCAGTACGGCCATGCGCCACGAGGAGCGCGCGCTCTGTTCCCAATGAGAGAGATCCAGCCCCATATGACGACCGCCACCCTTGGTGTGGAATTTGCCGAAATACAGGCTATTTTCACCGCTCGTGCGGGGGAACGCGCGTGGCGGAGGAGCCCGGTAGTCTCTGGGCTTTCCGAAGGAAGCCGTACGTGCGGGAAGGGGCGGCCTGAAGTGGGGAAACTCGTACGGGATCGGATTCCGGAGATCATTCGGGAGCACGGCAGGGAGCCGGTGGTGACCGTGCTCGGGGAGGCCGAGTATCGCGGGGCGCTGCTGGAGAAGCTGTTCGAGGAGTCGGCGGAGCTGCGGGAGGCCGCGGCGACCGAGGTGGCGGAGGAGATCGCCGACATGCTCGAAGTGCTGCGGGCCATCGCCACGCTGCACGGGCACGAGTGGGCGGACATCGAGAAGGCCGCCGAGGTCAAGCGAGCCGAGCGGGGGGCGTTTCTCGAACGCGTCTACCTCGAGGGATGACGTGATCGGGGTAATCCGTGGTCCTTCCTCCCGTCCCTGACACGGCCCTCCGGAGTCCGGCGAATGATCAAAAATGGGTTGATCTTCTCGGTAGGGTGGACACAGGTGCCGGTTCGAAACTGAGCCGTTCTGCGTAGGGCTGTAGCGCAGTTGGCCGTCGCGCTTTCTCTCAGAGGGAAGAGGACGCTGGTTCGAATCCAGTCGGCCCACCCCCCAGGAGGATGACGTGGACTCCGAGACCGTCTGGACGGTCCTGCGAGCGCTTGGCGAGGCCAGGAGGCTCCCGCTGGACGATCCGGATCGCAGGTGGATCGCGCACGCGGCGCTCGCACTGGTCCGTGACGGGCAGCGGCGCCGCAAGCAGGACCGTGATCACGTCGCGAAAGAGGCCGACGCCGCGGTGCTGGCGGCCACCCCGATGGGCAGTCCAGACCGGGTGATCGACGTTCCCATCTCGGAAAGACCAGTGGGGGAGCCGGCCGGAGAGCTGCGCAGGGCGCGGCGTTGCTACGTCTGCAAGGAGCCCTTCACCCGGGTGGGCAGCCTGTATCACCTGCTCTGCCCCTTGTGCGCGGCGTCCAACGCCGCGCGCCGTACGGCCCGTACCGACCTGTCGGGGCGGCGGGCGCTGGTCACCGGGGGGCGGACGAAGATAGGGCACCAGCTCGCGCTGAAGATGCTCCGCGACGGCGCCCATGTCACGGTCACTACCCGCTTTCCGGCCGACGCCGTCAGGAGGTTCGCCGGAACCGGCGACTGGGCCGGGCGTCTGGAGGTCGTCGGGATCGATCTGCGCGACCCCCGGCAGGTCATCGCGCTCTGCGACCGGTTCCTGAGTGCCGGGGATCCGCTGGACATCCTGGTCAACAACGCCGCGCAGACCCTGCGCCGGCCGCCGTCGGCCTATGCCGCCCTGGCTGAGGGGGAGCGGGCCGGGCTGCCGCCGGGGGCGGCGGCGGTGCCGGGGTTCGTTCCGGGTCTTCCGATGTCGACTCCCGATGACGGGGTCTGGGGTCTTCCGGTCTCGAATCCCGGGGACGCGGATCGGGATCCGCCGGGTCTTCCGGTCTCGCCTTCTGGTGGCGCGGTCGGGGACCTGCGGGGGCTTCCGTTGTCGCGTCCTGATGACGTGGCCCTGGGGTTGCCGGATGCGTCCGGTCTGCTGCCGGACATGTCGGTGCGGAACTCGTGGTCGGCCCGGATCGGTGAGGTGGATCCGGCCGAGCTGCTGGAGGTCCAGCTGGTCAACGCGGTCGCGCCGTTCCTGCTGATCGACCGGCTGCTGCCGTTGCTGCTCGCCGCGCCTTTCCCACGCCGGTACATCGTGAACGTGTCGGCGGTGGAAGGGCAGTTCGCGGTGCCGAACAAGACCGGCCGTCACCCGCACACCAACATGGCCAAGGCCGGACTGAACATGCTCACCCGTACCAGCGCCGCCGATCTGGCGCGGCAGGGTGTGTACATGTGCAGCGTGGACACCGGATGGATCACCGACGAGAACCCGGTGCCGGTGCGGGAGCGGCTCGATCGCCGGACGCCGCTGGACGTCATCGACGGTGCCGCGCGGGTCTACGACCCGATCGTGCGCGGCGAGGCGGGCGACCCGGTGCAGGGCGTCTTCCTCAAGGACTACGCGGAGGCGCCGTGGTAGGCGGACCTCATGACCGGGACCGTAGGGAGGTGCCTCTGGACGCGGACGGGCTCGCGATGCTCGTTGACCGGGGTGCTGCCCGCCGGAGGTACCGGGCGACTGTCCGTCAGTGGCGATCCTCTGGGCCCGGCGGGTGCCGGGGAGCCGGCGAGGCTCATGCCGAACATCTCGGCCACAGACTCGTTGGACAGCCGGGAGGCCACTCGGGCGGCCTGGACGCTGGGTGAGAGGCGTTGTCGTGATTGTCGCAGACGTCATCACCCCGTAGCTCGCCGTTATCGGAGACGGCGGCTCCGTACTGTGTGCCGCGCATCCGGGGCGGATCACCGCCACCGGGTTCACCGACGAACATCACCCGGCGGCTGCTCGGTGACAACCGGGACTACGACGGGAAGCCTTCAGTGCCTGCGCTTCCTGCCGTGGCCGCTGGGGCGGCCCCGTGAGCCGGGCGCCGGTTTCGGTATGAGGCGCAGCCGGCTGTTCCGGGCCAGCATCGGCTCGTACACCAGCGTGCGCAGCTCTTCCAGGGCCACTCGCGCGGGATGCCCCGAATCGAGCGCCTCCGCGACGAGCTCGGGCGCGCCCCTGCCCGCCGACTCGCCGAGCTGCTCCATGACGGCCTCGGGACCGCCCAGCTCAAACAGGAGGATCAGTCCCTCGGCCAGCAGCAGGGAGTGCTCGTCGGCGGTGAGGTCCTCGGGGCGCAGCTCTCCCGCCTCCAGGAGGGCGGTCAGGACGAGGGGTCCCAGCACCGGATCACGCCGGAGTCCCGTCTGCGTCGACCAGCCGCCGGGGAGTCCGCTGGGGAGTGTCCTCACCAGGGTGGAGAGCATCGCGGAGGCGCGGGTACGGAAGGGGCAGGCGCGTATGGCGTCCAGAAGCGGCTCGACGTCACCTCCGTGCGCCGCCAGCCAGCCTTCGAGCTCGACCGCAGCCGTCTCCGGGGGGTAGTGCTGGGCGAGCACGCCCAGCAGTTCGCCCGCCGTGGCGTCCGCCAGTTCTCCGAGCAGCGGGGCGTCCCGCCCGTCGGCGAGCATCCGCTCCCGTACGGCGCGCGTGCCCAGGGGCGTCAGCCGTACCAGCGGGCCCGGCTCCGCCAGGCGCGCCAGGAGCCGGGCACACGCCTCGGGCGGCAACGGCAGGTCCTCCTCGGTGAGCTCGAACTCGTCGAAAGTGCCGGGACGCAGGTCACTGGAGTACAGCTCGTCGGGCACGCCGTGGCTCAGCTCGACGGCACCGAGGCCGGAAAGGGCCTCGAACACCGCCAGCAGCTCCCGCTCGACCTGACTGCGCCAGAGGTCCCGGCGGAAGCCGTCCTCCTCGGGGTCGAGCACGAAGTACTCCTGGCAGGCCAGCCACACCGTCTCCTGCAGCCGGGCCACCGGGATCGGGATCGGGAGGCTGTACATCGTGTTCAGCACGTCGGGCAGCAGCACGTCGAACGCCGTGACGAGCATCGAGGAGGGGTACCACCCGGAAGCGGGCGTGCAGATCGCGGCGCCCAGCTCGAAGACCGCCTCGAACGCGCGCCGCCACAGCGCCTCCGGGTCGCGCAGGACGGGGGCGGCCTTGGCCACCGGGACCAGGCGTCCCTTGCGCACCCGCACCAGGCCCGTCTTCTTCGCCCACGCCAGCAGGAGGCTCACCTGGGGCATCTCGGCGGAACTGCGCACCCGCAGATCCTGCTCCCCGGAACCCAGCAGCGCCGCCAGCTCGCGGGCGTCGGCCAGCCGCAGATTTCCGGTCTTGGTGAGAGGCTGTCCGTCCGTCCCCAGCCAGCCGGTCAGGGCGGTCAGCTGCCGTACGACCTCGCTCCGGGCGGCCTCGGCGGCGAGTTCGGCGGCGGGAGGGATGGTGACGGGACGCTGGGGGAAGGCCCGCTCGTCGTCGGGGTCGGCGCCGGCGAACTCGGCTGCGAGGAGCTTGTCGAGCACGTCGGCGTCGAACCGTATCCGGCCCGCGTCGACGTCGCGCTGGAACCTGGCCACCGCCTTTTCGTCGTCGAGGACGACGCCGTTGTCGAGGGCGGTCTGGGTCCAGAACTTCCCGATGCCCTGCCGGGCCGGGTCGGCCAGCGCCGCCGGATACTCCCCCTCGGCCTCTGCCACGGCCGCCTCCAGCTCCGCCGGGGAGGCGCCCCGAGGGTCGCGCAGGCCGGACGCGGCGAGGTAGCGCAGGAGTGTCAGCACGCTTTCCGGCGCGGTGGCGAGGACCTCCCGCTCGGCCACGAGGTGCCGGGGAATCCATTCCAGGAGGAAACGCCGTACCTGCCGCGCGTCCCAGTACGCCAACCGACCGTCGCGGCTGTGGTGCCGCGCGTCCAGGGCCGCCGCCAGCATCGCCCCGTCGGCCCGCATGCCGTGCTCACCCGCCCAGGTGAGGCAGCGGCGAACCAGCAGATCCTTCGCCGACTCGAACTCCTCGGTCTCCTCCGGATCGAAATGTGTCCGCATCTGCACCCCCGTACTCGTGCTGCCGCGACCAGGTCGTTTGGACCAGCGTGATCCTCACGAAGGCCGAGTCTGCCAGTAGGGTCGCGGTACAGGTTTTGTTTTTTCCGCTCCGACGCCGACGGATCGCCGGACGCTTTCCACGATTGACGGCCCCGCCCCCGAAGGCTCGGAGTGGATCGAGGCCTACCGGCACTGGGGAGGCTGACGATGAGCGAATATCAGTACTACGAGTTCCTGGCGGTGGACCGTCCCCTGGACGCCCGTCAGCAGGCCGAGGTCCGTGCGCTGTCCACCCGGGCCCGGATCACCGCCACCAGCTTCACCAACGAATACCACTGGGGCGACTTCCGCGGTGATCCGCGCCGGATGATGGAGCGCTACTACGACGCCCATCTGTATCTGGCCAACTGGGGCACGCACCGGGTGATGCTCCGGCTGCCGCGTCTCCTCCTCGACCTGGACGTCGCCGAGCGGTACTGCGTCGGGGAGCAGGTATCGGCAGGGGTCTCGGGCGAGCATCTCATCCTCGACCTGACCAGCGAAGACGAGTCGGGCGAATGGGATGAGTACGCGGAGGACTCGCTGTCGGCCATCGTCGGGGTCCGGGCCGAACTCGGCGCCGGTGATCTGCGGCCTCTCTACCTCGCCTGGCTGTCGGCCTTCGGCGAGTGGGAGCGCGACGAGGACGCCTTCGACGACGCCGACGAGGACGGGCTTGAGCCCCCGGTGCCGGCGGGGCTGGGGTCGCTGAGCGCGTCCCAGCGGGCCCTGGCCGACTTCCTCCGCCTCGACGCCGATCTGCTCGCCGTCGCGGCCGAGGCGAGCCCGGCGCCGGCCGTCGTGCGGGACGATCCGCGCAGGCTGGCCAGGGGCATCGCCGAACTGACCGAGACCGAGAAGGACGGCCTGCTGCTACGGGTCGTCCAGGGTCAGGAGGCTCAGGTCCGGATGGAGCTGCTGCGTCGGTTCCGCGGCGGACCAGGGAGTGACGATATCGATCTTCCCCGGCGTAGCGTGGCCGAGCTGCTGGACGCCGCGGCGGAGCGTCGTCAGGGACGCGAGCGCCGTGACGCGGCCAGGCGCGCCGAGGAAGAGGCTCGCCGCGAGCAGGAGCGGGCACTGGTCCGGGAGAAGCGGCTGGCAGTGCTGGCACAGGACGAGGACGGGGCCTGGCTGCGGGTCGACGCGATGATCGGCGCCAGGAAGGCGAGTGAGTACGACGCGGCCGTCGAGCTCCTGAAGGATCTGCGGGCCGTGGCCGAGCGCGCCGGCAGTCTCGGTGACTTCACGCGGCGCTTCACGCTCCTGCGCCAGGACCATCTGCGCAAGCCCAGCCTCATCGAGCGGTTCGACCGCGCCCGGCTCGACCATCCGCCCAGCGGGTGACGGACCGCCCGGCGTCTTCGGGGGCGGTAAGGGGAGCCGGCCGCCGCGGAATGCGGCTGCCCTCGCCGGGGAGAACGACAGCGCACCGTCCGCCCTCGGCCGCGTCGTCATCGCCGGGACGGGGGCGCCTCCCGTACGGCATGTGCCTGGTCGTGGTGGGGCGTTCAGCCTGCGGCCCCGCAGAACACCTTGACAGCGATGCCCATGACCTCTTGCGTGGACGGGTTGCGGGTCGAGGGGTTGATCGACATGGTGAGGGCCTTGCCCGAGTCGGCGCGGAACGCGAAGGTCTGGTAGCCGATCAGCTCGCCGCTGTGGCCCCACACCGTTCCGCACGGCAGGGTGTACGCCTGCAGGCCCAGCCCGTAGCCGAATCCGGCCCCCGTCTTGACGGTCGTGCGCATGGCCCGCAGCGACGCGGCGCTGGTCAGCTTGCCGCTCAGCAGGGCGGACATGAACCGCTCCAGATCCGCCGTGGTCGAGATCATCTCGCCCGCCGCCCAGTCGAGCGAGGGGTTCATCCGCGTGGCGTCCACGAGGCCGGGCATCGGCTCGTACCCCTTGGCGTGCGGCGACGGCACCCCCGCCCGATCGCCCGGCACCACCGTGTGGCGCAATCCCAGCGGGCGCAGGACGCGGCGCGCGACCTCCTCACCGTAGGCCCGGCCCGTCAGCTTCTCCACCAGCAACCCGAGCACCACGTAGTTGGTGTTGGAGTAGTGCCACAGGCCGTCGTCGGGCAGCTTCTTGGCGAAGGCCACCTCCAGCAGCTCCCGCGGCTGGAAGGAACGGAACCGCGCGTCGCCGCGCCACCGGTTGGTCGAGTACCCCGGTTCGCTCATGTAGTCGTACAGATGGCTGGTGTGGTTGAGCAGGTGGCGGACCGTGATGTGTTCCCCGTCCGGCACCAGGCCCGGCAAGTACTGATCGATGGGCGCGTCGAGCCGCACCTTGCCCTCGTCCACGAGTTGGAGCACCACGGTCGCGACGAATGTCTTGGTGACACTGCCGATCCGGAAGTACCCGTTGGGCGAGGGCTGCCCGCCGCGCCTGACGTCGCGCACTCCCACGGCGTCGGACCAGGTCCGGTTGCCGTCGGAGACCCGCGCCAGAGCGGCTGTCGCCCCGTTGCCCTCCACGATCCTCTCCAACTCGGGTCGTACCCCGGCGCCCTGGCCACCCGCCGCGACGGTTACCGCTACCAGTACGTTCATCATCGTCTGCATCATGGGCTCAACGCTACGGAGAGCCGACCCGCGGCTGAATGGGGTGCGCCGCCCGTTCCTCCTGCGGGAAACCACAGCGCGAGGTCGGCAAGCGGCAATCATGGCCTTGGGGACCGGCAGGCGTCGATGGCCGAGTGATCGGGATTCCGGCCGGTCGGCATGCCGGCCAGCGCCTACCGGTGCCGGGCGGCGGGCGCTGCGGCGGGGACGCCGTCGTGCGTGACGGAACAGGCGACCGGACCGGTCAGGAATCGAGAAGCGCCGGCGCCCACGCCCTGATCTGTCCCCGCCGCCTGCCCGGCCCGGCCGCCGATCACGAGACGGCCGCCGCGCCTCGCCGGCCATGGGGGGCCGGGTATCGCCGCCGCCGAACGGATGCGTACGCTTCGTGTCCACCGGGCCCACGAGACGGGCGGTGTGCGCGAGGCCGTCAGGGCGCTGGAGTCCGTGGCGTCCGCGCAGCCGGCAGTCCCCGTGAACCGGCCGATGACCGACGGAGCCCCTCCCCGGAGGGAGGGCTCTCCACGATGTGACTGGAGGAGACGATGACGGACGCGCCGCCGCGTGAGCTTGAGGAGAGGCTGCGGGACACCCGCGCGAAACTGGAGAGCGACGTCGATCTCTGGGTCGCGACGCCGGGCTCCTCGGGCGACGTCCACCTCATCCCGCTCTCGTACCTCTGGGACGGGACCGCGTTCCTCATCTCGACGCCGCGTGCCTCGGTCACCGGCCGCAACCTGCTGGCGGACGGCCGGGTGAGACTCGGCCTCGGGCCGACGCGCGACGTCGTCGTCGTGGACGGCACCGCCGAGCCGGTGGACCTCGCCGACCTCGCCCCGGAGACGGGCGACGCGTTCGCGGCCAAGACCGGTTTCGACCCGCGCGAGCTCGACGAGCCCTACCAGTACTTCCTGATCCGGCCGCGACGCGTCCAGGCCTGGCGGGAGGCGAACGAGTTGCGGGGACGCGATCTCATGCGCGACGGCCGCTGGCTCGGCTGAGCGCCGCACGGGAACACACCCGCCCCGTCCGTGTCACCCGGTCCCGTCGGGGCCGCTGGTGCGGTACCGCTCGACCTCCGACCACGCGGACGACATGCCGGCCAGGCATCGGTCGAAGACCTCGGAGTGCCGGAGGTAGGCGGCGCGGCCGGGGCCGGGGCGCACGCACAGGTCGTCTCCGTCGTTCACCGACCAGGGCTGGACGTCGTGGCCGAGAGCGCCGGGCAGCAGCGAGGCGACTCCGCGGGCTCCCAGCTCGCTGGTGAGCTGGCGGCGGACCGGCCGCCCCAGCGCGTCGGCGAAGATCTGCGCCCAGACCTCGGACCGGGCGCCTCCGCCGGCCAGGCGCCAGGGACGGTCGCCGATGTCGGCTCCGCTGGCCAGGACCCGGTCGAGCTGGACCCGGTGGTACTGCGCGACCCCCTCGATGACCGCGCGGGTGAGATGCCCGCGGCGATGCATGCCGGAGATGCCGAGGAAGGTTCCCGAGGCCGCGGGGTGTTCGGGGGCGCCGTTGACGAAGGGCAGGAACAGCAGGCCGTCCGCTCCCGGCGGCACCGTGGCCGCCTCCTTCAGGAGATCCACCGCGGGGACGCCGCCGACCTGGCCGTGCGGCACCGACGCGGACGCCAGCCATTCGAGGTTGGCGGCCGAGGTCGGCGCGACCTCCATGGCCAGCATCGTGGTGGGGTCGGGCATCAACGCGCTCATCGTGACCTCCGGCGCCGGGGTGCGGGCGGGCACCACGACACCGTTGATGGCCCACGTCCCGACGATGATCGTCACATCCCCCAGGTCGCGTCCCCCGGCGCCCAGCGTCGCCGCCACGCAGTCCATGCAGCCCGCGATCACCGGGAGCCCTTCGGGGAGTCCGGTGCGCGCCGCGGCCCGGGCGCTCAGCCCGGCGACCACGTCGCTGGACTGCCGCAGCGGGGGGAACCGGTCGAGGTCGGTGGCCGGCAGCCCCACCAGCTCCAGCGCCGTCGCGCTGTACGCACGGGTGTCGAGAGCCACCATGCCGAAGGCGCTGGCGTCGCTGTAGTCGGCGCTCGCGACACCGGTGAGCTGCGAGGTGACCCAGTCCTTGCAGGACAGGGCCCACCGGGTGGCCTCGTAGGCCTCCGGCTCGAAGTCGTGCAGCCAGCGCAGGAGCACGCCGGGCTGGGCAGCCCAGGGGATGGAGCCGGTCTCCCGGGCCAGCCGCCGGGCCGCCTCCGGCGGGATCGCGTCCACGATCCGCTGGGCCCGGCTGTCCGACGACGCGATGGCGGGCCCGACCGGCCGCAGGGAGGCGTCGACCGGATAGAGGCCGTTGCCGTGGGCCGCCACGCCGATGCCGGCCGGAGCGTATCCGTCGGCGGCCAGCTTGCCCGCGAGCTCGCCCAGCAGCGACATGACCGTGTCGGCCAGCCCGAGCATGTCGACGTCGTGACGGTGCGCGGTCACGCTGGTGCGGGGCGTACGGGCGTGGACGACGCCGAGTTCCCGCCCCTCGACGTCGAAGGCCGCGGCCTTCGAGGCCGTGAGGCCGATGTCGACACCGATGTAGCACGTGGCCGGGGATGTCACGGGATCCTCCTGTCGCTGCTCCGTTGTGACGCCGAAGCGGTCAGCGCCCGTGGCCGGTAGCGCCGCAGCTCGGCTCGGTAGTCGGCCAGTTCGGTGCGGGCCCGCTCGTCGTCCCAGCCGAGGTGACGAACGGCGATGTCGGCGCAGGCGGCCGCCGCGCCGAGGCCCATGTCAGGGCCGAGTCCGATAAGCGTACGTCGCAGAAGTATGTCGCCCAACGTCACGGCACCCTCGTCGCGCACCGCCATGATCACCTCGGCGGCGAGCGCGCCCGACTCCTCGTGGACGACCTCGGCGAGCGCGGCGTCCGTGGCGGCGATCTCGAGAATTCTGCGTGCCCGCACGCCGTAGATGTCGAGCAGCCGGCGCGACTGCGCCCGGGTGAGCGGCGACGAGCGCATGAAGTCCTCGGCGAAGGCCCGCCAGTCGGTGGTGTCGGCGCCCGGCAGCGGCCGCTCGCGGGTGAGGCATCGCCGGGGCGCGCGTCCGAGCACCCGCAGCACCTCGTCGGTGACGTCCTCGGCGAGGGCGCGGTGGGTCGTCAGCTTGCCGCCGATGACCGTGAGCAGCCCCGGGTGGGCCGGAGCATGGCTGTGAACCGTGTGGCCGCGACTGATCTTGGCGTTGTCCGAGACTCCGGCGGTGTAGGGGAGGGGCCGGATGCCGGCCACGCTGTACAGGACGTCGGCGGGTGTGAGGCCGGCGCTCGGGAAGATCCGGTTGGTCTCGGCGAGCAGGTAGTCGATCTCGGCGTCGCCGGCGACGACCTCGTCGAGATCGCCCTCGTAGGTCAGGTCGGTGCTTCCCAGCACATAGCGGCCCTCCCAGGGGAAGACGAAGATCGGCCGCTGGTCGGCGGCGGCCTCGAAGAAGATGCAGGTGCTGGGCGCGCCCGGGAACGGGTCGACGATGACGTGGCTGCCCTTCGTACCGCCGTTGAGACGCCGGCTGGCCACCTGCCCGTCGAGGATGTCGTCGATCCACGGGCCGGCCGCGTTCACGGTGACGGCGGCACGGATCTCCGTCCGCTCGCCGGACCGGTTGTCCAGGGCCCGCACGCCGGCGACGCGGCCACCCTCGGTGATCAGATCCGTGACCGTCGTGTGGGTCAGCACCCGCGCGCCGAACCGCTGGGCGTCGAGGAGGAGTTCGACGCAGAGCCGCTCGGCCCAGGGCACCTGCGCGTCGAGGAAGAGCGCGGCCCCGCGGAGCCCGCTCTTCGACAGGGCGGGCCACCGCCGGGCCAGCGAGCGGGCGGAGACGCTGCGGCTCCGCCCGTGCGCCCGGCCCACCGCCATGACGTCGAACGCGACCAGCCCCAGGCGGATCAGCAGGCCGGGCCTGCTGTTGCCCACGTAGAAGGGGATGAGCATCGGATAGTCGTGAACGAGGTGCGGGGCGTTGCGGAAGAGGAGGTGCCGCTCGCGGATGGACTCCCTGACGAGCTTGAAGTCGTAGCGTTCGAGGTATTTGAGGCCGCCGTGGATCAGCCGGCTCGACGTACTCGACGTGCCCGAGCCCACGTCGGCGCGGTCGACGACGACGACGCGCAGGCCACGGGCGGCGGCGTCCCGGGCTACGGCGAGCCCGTTGATACCGGCTCCGATGACGGCGAGGTCGACGTCGTCGTCAGGTCCGGTTCGGTGATGCGACATGGGTGCTCCCGGGGATGACGGGGGCGGGTCCCGGCGATCTCGCGCCGGGACCCGCCCCCTCGGAGGGGTCAGGATGTTGCGTTGCCGGCCGACCGCTCCCTGAAGAGCTCGTAGGCTTCCTCGGGCTTCACGTCGTCGTGCACGACCGCGCGGACCGCCGCGAGCATGGCGGCGGGGTGCTCGCTCTGGAAGATGTTGCGACCCATGTCGACGCCGGCGGCGCCTTCCTGGATCGAACGGTAGGCCATCGTCAGGGCGTCGAGCTCGGGCAGCTTCTTACCGCCCGCGACGATGATCGGCACCGGGCAGCTCGCGGTGACGGTCTCGAAGCCCTGGTCGACGTAGTACGTCTTGACGATGTGCGCGCCCATCTCCGCGGCGATCCGGGTGGCCAGCCGGAAGTACCGGGCGTCGCGGACCATGTCCTTGCCGACGGCCGTGACGCCGAGTACGGCGACGCCGTGCCGCTGGCCGGCGTCCACGAGCGTGGCCAGGTTGGCGACCGACCGCGACTCGTGCTCCCCGCCGACGAACACCTGGATGGCCACGGCCGCGGCGTTGAGCCGTACCGCGTCCTCGATGTCCAGGGCGATGTGCTCGTCCGACAGGTCGCGCAGGATGCTCGGGCCGCCGCTGGCGCGCAGGACGATCCCGGCGTCGCTGTGCGAGGGGATGCTCGTGCGCAGCGCGCCCCGGGTCATCATGATGGCGTCGGCGTCGGGCACCAGCGGGGCGATGTTGGCGTCGATGCGCTCCAGCCCCGCCATGGGCCCGAGGAAGTACCCGTGGTCGAACGCCAGCATGACCGTCCGGCCGGTGTCCCTCCTGAAGATGCGCGAGAGGCGGTTCTGCAGGCCCCAGTCCTGGGCGTGGGCGCCCTTGACGTGGAAGCCGCCGGCCACGGGGGCGGTCGCCTCGAAGTTACGGGCCTCGAGCAGACCGTCGGTGTCAGCCATGGGTGTTGTCTCCTGTTGTTGTGGTGGTTGCGGCCGCTGGTCGCGGCCGTCTTCTGAAGCGGGAGGGCGTGCCGGCGACGCGGTCGCCCCCACCGGCGAGAAAGAGGACCAGGAGCACGAGACCGCCCTTGAGGAGGTTCTGTGCCGCCGTGCTCCAGCCCACGAGATTGACCAGGCCGTCGAGCAGGATGAAGAAGAGCGCGGCTCCCCAGACTCCGACGGGCACGGCCCGTCCGCCTGAGATGAGCGTCCCGCCGATGACGACGACGGCCACGGAGTCGAGCAGGTAGCGGGTCCCGAGGTCCGCGGAGGGCGCGATGTAGGCGGCCAGCAGGGAGCCGGTCAGGCCGGCCAGCGCGCCGCTCGCCAGGTAGGTCGTCGCGATGATCCGCGCCACGGGGATGCCGGCGCGCTCGGCGGCCCGGCGGTTCTGCCCGACCGCGATCAGCGACCGCCCGTAGATCGTACGGCGCAGCAGCGCGATGACCAGCGCGGTCACGCCCGCGACGGCCACGGCGAGGAGCGGTACCCCGGCCGGCCGTACGTTGAGCAGTTGCCGCAGTCCCGCATCCGGCACGGCGGTGAAGCCGTTGGCCAGCGACAGCGTGACCGATGAGGCGATGAGCCCCGCGGCCAGAGTGGCGATGATCGGCGGGACGGACAGGCCGAGGATCGACACGGTGCTGATCAGCGCGACGACGACGCCCACGCCGATCCCCGCGAGGACCCCCACGACCGCCGAGCCGGTGGACGTGGTCACCGCGACCGAGACGAACCCGGCGAGGGAGATGATCGGCGCCACGGAGACGTCGATGTTGCCGGGACCGGCGGTGATGACGAGCATCTGCCCGAGCCCCACGACGACCAGGTAGGGGGCCAGGGACAGGGCGAGGGAGACCGTCTGGCCGCCACCCTGACCGGAGATGATCACGATGATCAGCCAGACGAGCACCGCGGCGGCGAAGCCCCAGATCCACGGGCGCGAAAGGAGTGCACGGATGTTCATCGCAGTACCTTTCCGACCACTACGCGGCCGGCGAGCACGGCCAGGACGATCACGCCTTGAACGGCCGACTGCATGTTGGTCGGCACGTCGAGCAGGCTCAGGACCACGCTGACCAGGCCGAGGGTCACGCCGCCGACGGCCACGCCCCAGGGCACGGCGCTGCCGCCGTGGAAGGAGCCGCCGCCGAGGATCACCGCCGCCACCGTCATGAGGGAGTAGCTGGAGGCCGACGACACGTCCCCGCCACCGGTCTGGGAGGCCAGGACGAGACCGGACAGCACGCCCAGCGCGCCCGCGGTGGCGTAGGCGATGACGCGGGATGCCAGCGGGCGCAGGCCGGCCCGCTCCAGCGCCACCGGGTTGCTGCCCAGGCCGCGCATCCGGACTCCGAGGGTGCTGCGCGAGGTGAGGAGGTAGACCACCGCGGCGACGGCGAGGATCGGCAGCAACGGCGCGGGGAAGCCGGCCGGCTGCCAGGTGCCGAAGGACGCCAGCCACTCCGGGGTCGTTCCGCCGGGCGTCGGCAGGGCGAACAGGCCTAGGCCCAGCCAGACGAACGACGCGCCGAGGGTGGCGATGAGCGACGGCACCCGGCGGAGGTGGATGAGGGCGCCGAGGACGGCGTAGGCCGCGACGAGCGCGAGCAGGATCAGGGCGCCGGTGGCCGGGGACGACACCAGCGTGGTCGCCGAGACCACGGTGACCAGGCCGACGAAGTTGCCGATGCCGAGGTCGATGTCGCCGACCGACATCAGCGTCATCTGGGCCTGGGCCGCGATGACCAGGGGTACGGTCGCCGAGAGGACCAGCGAGAGGCCCGCCACGGTCAGGACGTCCGGCTGCAGCGACGCGCAGACGGCGATCATGATGATCATGGCGACCGCGCTGACCACGGCCGGGGCCGTCCTGCGCATCCGCGCCCGGGTCGGCAGGGCCGGCAGGGCCGGCGCGAGGAGTTCACTCATGGCTCTGCGCTCCGTCGGATCGGTTCCGCGCTCCGTCGGGCCGGTTCCGCGCTCCGTCGGGCTCGGCGGACGGACGGTTCCGCGTGTCGTGGGACTCGGCGGACGGACCGCCCGGCTCTCCGCCGGACTCGGCGGGCGGACCGCCCGGCTCTCCGTCGGACTCGGCGAACGAGACGGCGATGATCTGCTCCTCGGAGATCTCCTCGCCGGCGAGTTCGGCGACCACCCGCCCGGCGCGGAAGACGTAGACCCGGTCGCAGTGAGCCATCTCGGCGTTCTCGCTCGAGTACCAGACGACGCTCCGGCCCTGCGCCGCCTCGTGGCGGATGAGCCGGTAGAGGTCGGTCTTGGTGTGCACGTCGACCCCTCGGAAGGGGTCGTCGAGCAGCACGAGGTCGGCCGCCGAGGCGAACGCGCGGGCGACGATGACCTTCTGCTGGTTGCCGCCGCTGAGTTCGGTCATCGCCGCGTCCGGGCCGCCCCGGATCGACAGACGCTCGACCCAGCTCCCCACGGCCGCGCGCTCCTCGGCGGGGCGGCGCAGGCCGTGGCGGGCGATGCCCCGCATCGCGGTCACGATGAGGTTCTCCGCCACCGTCCACAGCGGCAGGACGCCGGAGCGCTGCCGGTCGCCCGGCACGTACGCCCGGCTGCCGTGCACCTTGGTGTCGCGCCGGGCGGGTCGCCACAGGCGTTCGAGCACCTCCTGCTGGCCCTGGCCCGCCAGGCCGGCCAGGCCCACCACCTCTCCCGCGCCGACCCGTACGGAGACGTCGTGCAGTCCGGAGCCGGTGGCCCCGCGCAGCTCCGCCATCACCGGGCGGTCCGCGGGCTCTCCAGCGGCGGCCGCGGCCGGTCCGCTCCCGGCCCGGTCGGCGACCTGAGCCCCCATGAGGGCCAGCACGTCGTGCTCGCCGAGCCCGGCCGCGGGCCGGTCGGCGATGACGGCCCC
The DNA here is from genome assembly GCF_002149035.1 of Streptosporangium minutum. Lineage (GTDB taxonomy): Bacteria > Actinomycetota > Actinomycetes > Streptosporangiales > Streptosporangiaceae > Streptosporangium > Streptosporangium minutum. The sequence goes on along the minus strand of NZ_NGFP01000046.1, from coordinate 9,437 downwards.
GTCGCGCAGTACGGCGACGCGATCGGCCACCGAGAGGATCTCGCGGATGCGGTGCGAGATGAGCAGGACCGCGACGCCGCCGGCGGTCAGGCGGCGGACGTAGTCGTACAGCGAGCGCGCCGCGTCCGGACCGAGGGACTCGGTGGGCTCGTCGAGGATCAGCAGATCGAGCCGGTCGACCAGGCTGGCACGGGCGATCTCGACCATCTGGCGCTGGGCCAGCGACAGATCCTCGATCCTGTCGCCGGACGTCACCCCGTGGCCGGGGAACATCTCGCCGAGCCGGCGCCGTACCGCGTCGCCGGCCGCACGCCGCCACCTCAGCCGCGGCAGGCAGTGGCGCGAGGACACCCAGATGTTCTCTGCGACCGTGAGGTCGGGGCAGAGCGACGTCTCCTGGTAGGCCATCCGCACCCCGCGGAACTCCGCGGCCCGCGGTCCGGCCTCACCCGAGGTCTCCCGCCCGCCCACCGTGACCGTGCCCTCGTCACAGGCTTCGAGCCCGGCGAGGACGCGCATGAGGGTGCTCTTGCCGGCGCCGTTGTGGCCGACGAGGCCGAGCACCTCCCCGGCGCGGACCTCGAGGTCCACCCCGGTGAGGGCCCGGGTGCGCCCGTACGTCTTGGTCACGTGTCTCGCGACGACGACGGGCTGTCGATCGGACGATCCCCGGTCCGCTCCCCGCGGAGCCGCGAACGGCTCCGCGGGGAGGTTGTGGACGTGCATGACGCGACCTCCTCCGTGCCTTCCCCGCTCAGCCGGCGGCTGTCGGGATCGGCGGCTGCACCGGCTTGCCGCCGGTCTGGACGGCCTTCACCTGCTCGCGGAACAGCTCACGCGTCCAGGGCCAGGCGGCGTACTCGTCGGGCTTGAGAACGCCGGCCCACGCGTCGCGGTCCTTCTGCTCGACGAGGACGATCGGGAAGGTCATGTGCTTGGGCACATCGCGCTTCTCCAGCAGGTCGAGCGCCTCCCACAGCGCGGCGACCGACTGGCCGGGGTCGGACATGACGGCCACCGAGCCGTTGTCGATCTTGTTGTCCTTCCAGTAGTTGAGCGCGCGGCCGTTGGTCTCGAAGGTCACCGCGGGAACGGGCTTGCCCGCCGTGGCGAAGGCCTGGGCGACGCCGTAGCCGTCGCCGCAGCCGATGACCCCGTCGACCTTCGACACGCTCGAAAGCACGCCGAGCACGGCCTTCTGCGCGGTGGCGCCGTCGCACATCCCGTTCACCGTCGCGGCGGTCTTCACGCCGGGGTACTCGCCGAGGATCTTCTTGGTGGTGTCGAACATCTCGGACTCGGGCTGCGAGCCGACGACGCCCCGGCTGACGATGACGTTGCCCTTGCCGTCGATGCCGTCCAGCAGCGGCTTGGCGGCGTACGTGGCCCAGTCGACGAAGCTGTTCTGCAGCACGTACGCGCACTCGGATTCGATCGCGGAGTCGAAGACCACGACGGTGACGCCGGCGGCACAGGCCTGCTGGATGACCGGCTTGAGCGCGGTGGGCGAGGACGGGTCGATGAGCAGGGCGTCGGGCTTCTGGAGCAGGAGGCTCTTGATCTGGGCGACCTGCTCCGTCGCCGAGTTGTCGCCCGGCGCGTTGACGACCTTGTACTTGCTGATCAGGCCGTCGGTCCGGGCCTGCTTGGCCGCGGCCTCGAACTTGGCGATCATCGTCTGGCGCCAGCCGTTGCCGATGAAGCCGTTGCTCAGGGCGATGAACGGCTTGTCGCCGTCCGGCTTGGCGTCGGGGGTGGCCGCGGAGCTGCAGCCCGCGGCCAGGACCGCGAGGGCGGCCAGCGATGCCACGGAGGCCGTGCGCCAAGGCCGGGGTGTGGGACGGGTACGCATCGTGGTCTCCAGAGAGAGCAGGTCCGCCGGAGCGGTGGGGATCGAGGCCGCGAACGCATCGCTCACAGGGAGCATGGCCGCGCAGTCATTACAGACCTGTAATGACAAGCAAACTAAATCGCGGTTACGGGCATGTCAAGAGTCACTTTTCTGGCTGATCTTTCCGGCGGATGGTGGATAATCATCACGATGGGCCCGCAGACCTGTCATTACAGGTCTGCGGGCGTGGCATGCTTTTCTGGACGCTGCCGCCGAGGAGGTTTCCGTGACGATGACGTACCCGCGCCTCAACCGGGATGGGGCCGAACCGCTGTGGATGCAGCTGATGCGGGCGTTGCGAACGAGGATCGACTCCGGCGAGCTCGGCCCGGATCAGCCGCTGCCGTCCGAGGCGGAGCTCAGCGACATGTTCAGCGTCTCCCGCACCGTCGTCAGGGAGGCCCTGCGCGAGCTCGTGCAGCAGCGTCTGATCTACAAGGTCAAGGGGCGCGGCGCCTTCGTCTCGCCGCGCAAGACCGAGCTGCGGTTCATCGGCTCGATGTCCGGCTCCGCCGACGACCTGCGGGAATCAGGCCGTCGCGTGACGACCCACACCGTCCGCCAGGCCCTCGGCGAGGCGGACGAGCGGGAGGCCGCCCTGCTGCAGATCCCCCTGGGGGAGCAGGTCGTCAGGATACGGAGACTCCGGCGCGTCGACGGGCAGCCGTGGCTGCTCGTCGACACCGCCCTGCCCGCCCGCCTGGTGCCCGGTCTGGAGCGCGCCGTACTGGAGAACCAGTCGCTGTACGACGTCCTGCGACGGCGGTACGGGCTCGAACCCGCCGCCGCCGATCGGTGGATCGAGGCGGTCTTCCCCGACCGGGAGGACGCGTCGATGCTCGAAGTCTCCACCTCGACACCGCTGCTCGGCATCGAATCGGTCGCGTGGCTGGACGACAACACGCGCTTCGAGGCCTACTACGCCCTCCACCGCAGCGACCAGACCCGGTTCTACGTCGGCATCCGCTGACCGCCTCCCGGCGGCGTGCCCACCCGGACCGGGCATCCGTCGGCCCGGCGGGCGGGGCGGTGAGCTGTCCGGCGGGCGAACCGGCCTGCCGGCCCCGCGCGGCCAGCGTTTTAGGCTTCTGACACCAGAAGGACTTTTGACACCGGAACGGGAGAGCCCGGCCGCCGTCGCCGGCGACCGGGCCCTCTGCCTGGGACTCCCGGTGATCAGGCCGTCATGGCGACCAGGATCCGGCGGGCGCCGGTGAACGGCTCCCGGCCGTGGGCGCACAGCATGTTGTTGATGATCATCAGGTCGCCCCGGCGCCAGGGGAACCCGTAGGAGGCCTCGTCGTAGGCGGCCTTGACCGCGGCGAGGTCGGCCGGGTCGATCGGGGCGCCGTCGGCCAGATACGCGTTCCGGGGCAGGTCGGCCTCGTCGTACAGCGACAGCAGGGCCTCGCGGACCTCCTCGTCCAGGCTGGTGACGTGGAACAGGTTCGCCTGGTTGAACCAGACCTGCTCCCCGGTGAGCGGCTCGGTCTGGTGGGAGGGCCGGTGGTGCCTGGTGCGCAGGCCGTCCTCGGTCCACTCGAACGTCTGCCCGTGCTGCGCGCAGTACTCCTCGACCGCCGCGGGGTCGTCGGTCTGGAACGACTCCTGCCAGGACAGGCCGAGCCCCTCCCGGAACGCCCTGGCGTACACGACGCCGTCGGCGAACCTGTCCCGCACCTCCTGGGGGATCAGGCGGAACACCGCGCGGCTGTTGGCGATCGGGGTGGCCCCGCCCGTGGCCGCCGCGGTGTCGCAGTAGAAGAACAGGTGACCCGGCCAGCTGTCCGAGTAGGAGTTCTCGTTGTGCATCGGCAGCGGCTGGTCGGCCGGGTACTCGGTGGAGGTGTAGATCGACTCGGTGACGGACGTGCGCGGGGTGGAGCGTTCGGTGTAGCGCAGCGGGTCACCGCCGACGACCCGGACGATCCGGTCGAACAGGTCGAGGTCGGCCGGCAGGTCGCGGAGCAGGACCGCGCCGTGCTCGGCCAGCGCGGCCCGCAGGCTGTCACGGTGGGCCGCCACCCAGTCGAGATGGTCGGTCATGTCCGGCCCCAGACCGTAGACCACGATGGTGGTGTGGTCGTTGCCGTCGAGCTGTCCGGTCACCGGCCCGAGCTGGGCCAGTTCCTCGGGAATGACACCCGTCATGATGCGGTGGTTCCTTTCAGGCGGCGTTGCCGTTCCTGCATGCCGATGAGGTCGTCGGGGAGCGAGTCGGGCACCTCGGTGTCGAAGCGCCGGAGCAACCGGATGGTGGACGCGCCGATGGTGATCGCGGCCATCATCAGCGCGAAGACGACGTAGGTGAAGCCCACGCCGCGCCCGTCCCCGGTGCCGATGACCGCGCCGACCGAACCGGCGAGCGCGCCGTCCGGCTGCAGCAGGGGGTTGAACAGGGAAGTGGCCAGGGGCGCCAGCACGGCGAAGCCGAGCGGCAGGGTGGACCACGAGATGGCCTGGTTGAGCGCGAGCACCCGGCCGTGGAAGCGCTGCGGCACCTTGACCTGGATCAGCGTCACGTAGATGCCCTGGGAGACCGTCATCGCCATCGCCATGCAGAAGACGCCGGTCGTGACCACGACCAGGGACGGCTGCAGGCCCATCACCAGGCATCCGGCGGCCATCCCCAGGTTGCCCAGGAACACGCCGATCATCCGGCGCTTCCTGGGACCGCCCCAGAGCGCCATGATCACTCCGCCGGCCACCGCGCCCAGGGCCTCGGCCACCGCGACCTGGGCGACCTGGTCGACCGTGCCGAAGGAGAGCGTCAGCGGGACGGTCAGCACCAGGGCCGGGCCCAGGAAGATGTTGGCGACGGCGAAGTAGATGACCATGGCCCGGAACCCGCGCAGGTTCCAGGAGAACCGCAGCCCCTCCGCGATCGCGGTGACCAGCGGCTCCTTGCGGCGGAAGCCGAGCGTGTCGGGGAAGCGGACCACCAGCAGCACCGCGAGGGCGAACAGGTAGCTCGCCATGTCGATGGCGATGATGCCGGGCAGGCCGATCGCGACGTACAGCCCGGCGCCCAGCAGGGGGGCGAACAGCATCGCGAACCCGTTGGTGAGCTGGGTGAGTCCCACCGCGTGTCCCAGATAGCGCTTGGGCACCAGCTGCGGCACCGCGGTCTGGAAGGCCAGCCGCTGGTAGGTGCCGGCCATCGAGTTGAGTGGCAGCAGCAGGTAGATGACCCACAGGTCCAGCCGTCCGGTCCACAGCAGCAGCGCGATGCAGAGCTGGACCGCGCCCGAGATGCCGCTCGCGGTGATCATGACGCGCCGCCGGTCGAACCGGTCGATGAGCGGTCCGGCGATGGGCAGCATCGCCACCCCGGCGACCAGCGTCAGCGCCCACAGCAGGCCGAGGTCGGTCACCGAACCCGTCCGGTCGAACAGCCACACCGGGATGGCGAAGCCGGTCAGCGCCGACCCGGTCGCCGAGACGAGCTGCCCGATCGCGACGCTGAGGAACCTGGAGTTGCTCGGCTCCACCGCGGGCGGTCCCGCGGCCTGTCCGGGCTCGGCCGGGTAGTGCGTGTCCTGAAGCACCCACGCGGCGTCGGGGCCCCGCCCGGCTGGGCCGTACTCGGCGGTCTCGCGCCGGGCCATCGCCGGGTGGATGCCCGTGACGATCTCGGCCAGCTCCTCCGCCCGGTGCTTGAGGAAGAAGTGCCCGGCCTGGTCGAGCACCACCAGGCCGGTGGTCTCGGTGAGGAACTCCCACTCCCGGTACCGCTCGGTGTGGTAGTCGGTGACCGGGTCCTCCGAGCCGACCACCGAGATGATCGGAGCCGACATCGGCTCCGGCCGCCGGTCGAGCAGCTCGGTGAAGTACTCCTCGGCCGCCCGGGAGTCGGCCCGCATGTTGCCGATGATCCGGTCGGCCTGCTCCGGGTCGAGCGCGTCGGTGTCGACGCCCATCCCCTTCAGCCAGTTGGCGGACTCGCGGTTGCTGCGCAGCTTCTCCAGCCGGGTGCGGACCGCGCCGATGACGCCCTTGAGCCGGGCGAACGGGAACATGGCGCCGATGTAGATCGCGTCCACGTCCCGGCCGGCCTCGGTCAGCTTCCGGGCCACGCCGACCGCGATGGCGCTGCCGACGCCGCAGTGCCCGTAGAGGACCAGCGGGCCGTCCACCCGTTCCCGGACCTCCGCCACGATCCGGTCGACCAGCTCGTGGAAGGGGAGCCCCTCCTCGGTCAGGCCCACGTCGTGGCCGGGGATGGCCACCGAGTACAGCGCGTGCCCGGCGGGGAGGGCGTCGGCGAGCGGCTGGTAGACGATCGCGCTGCCGCCGCCGTACGGGACGCAGACGTAGGACAGGGTGCGCTTGCCGGCCGTCTTCGGGGTCAGCTCGTACAGCAGCGGCTGCGGCCCGGTCGCCGCGCCGGCGCCGGCGTCGATGAAGACGGCCAGCTCGCGGATGGTGCGGTTCTGGAACAGGTCCATGACACCGACCGGACGCCCCGAGCCGTCGGACGCCTTGCGGATCCGGGCCACCACCTGGGTGGCGAGCAGGGAGTGGCCGCCGGAGTCGAAGAAGTCGTCGTGGACGCCGATCTGCTCCAGGCCGAGGACCTCGGTCCAGATCTCGGCCAGCATCCGTTCCGTGGGGGTCTCCGGCTCGACCAGCTCGGCGGTGGCGTCCCGGGTCGCCTGCGGGGCCGGCAGCGCCGCACGGTCCAGCTTGCCGTTGGGGGACAGCGGCAGCGTGTCCATGGTGACGAACGCCGTCGGCACCATGTAGTCGGGCAGGCCCTGCTTCAGCGCGAGCCGCAGCTCGGTGACGTCGACGTCCGTCTCGGCGGGGGTCGTCAGGTAGGCGACCAGCCGCTTGTCTCCCGGAGTGTCCTCGCGGACCACCACCACCGCCTCGGTGACGTCCTCGCGGTCCCGCAGCGCCGTCTCGATCTCGCCGAGCTCGATGCGCAGGCCGCGCAGCTTCACCTGGTGGTCGATGCGGCCGAGGAACTCCAGGTTCCCGTCGCGGCGCCAGCGCGCCAGGTCGCCGGTGCGGTACAGCCGGGCGCCCAGGTCGCCGCCGAAGGGGTCGGGGACGAACCGCTCGGCGGTGAGCGCCGGGCGGCGGTGGTAGCCCCTGGCCACCCCGACCCCGCCGATGTGCAGCTCGCCGGGCACGCCGACCGGGGTGGGGCTGCCGTGCCTGTCGAGCACGTACAGCCGCATGTTCGCGATCGGGGCGCCGATCGGCAGGGTGACCGCCCCGGCGACGGCCTCGGGGGGGCAGTGCCAGGAGGTGACGTCGATGGCGGCCTCGGTGGGACCGTACAGGTTGTGCAGCTCGCAGCCCGGCAGCACCGCCGTGAACGTGGCCGCCGTGGCCACGGGGAGCTCCTCGCCGCTGCAGATCACCCGGCGCAGTCCCGTGCAGTCCCCCGCTGCCCTCTCGTCGTCGGCGAGGAAGACCGCCAGCATCGAGGGGACGAAGTGGGCGGTGGTCACGTTCTCACTGATCAGCAGGTCACGCAGGTACGCCGCGTCCTTGTGCCCGCCCGGCTTGGCGAGCACCAGCCGCGCTCCGGTGAGCAGCGGCCAGAAGAACTCCCACACCGACACGTCGAAGCCGGCGGGGGTCTTCTGCAGCACGACGTCGTCGTCGCCCAGCCGGTAGGTCCGCTGCATCCACTGCAGCCGGTTCACGATGCCGCGGTGGGTGTTGGGCACGCCCTTGGGCCGGCCGGTGGACCCCGAGGTGTAGATGACGTAGGCGGCGTTGCCGGAGGTGACCGGCGGCCGGGGATCGGCGGTGGACCGTCCCGCCCACTCGCCGGACTCGTCCAGGTCCAGGATGGTCGCGTCGGTGGCCGGGACGGTCGCCCGCAGGTGCCCCTGGGTCAGCACCACGGGCGCGCCGGCGTCGTTGATCATGAAAGCCAGCCGGTCGGCCGGATACTCCGGATCGAGCGGCAGGTAGGCCGCTCCCGCCTTGAGCACGCCCAGCAGCGCCACCACGAGCTCGGCCGAACGTTCGGCGTAGACGCCGACCAGGGTCTCCGGCCCCACTCCCAGCTCGCCCAGCCGGTGCGCCACCCGGTTGGCCCGCTCGTTCAGCTCGGCGTAGGTGAGATGACTGCCCTCGAATGTCACCGCGACCGCGCCGGGGGTACGGGCGGCCTGATCCTCGATCAGGCCGTGCAGCGTCGCCCCCTCGTCCAGCGTGGCGGCGGTGTCGTTCCACACGTCCACCAGCAGCGTCTGCTCGGCGGCGTCCAGCATCGGGAGCTCGGACACGCGGGTGGCGGGGGCGGCGACGATCGCCCGCAGCAGGGTGACGAAGCGGGTCGCCATGCTCGCCACGGTCGCCTCGTCGAACAGCGCCGTGTTGTAGACGAACTTGACGATCAGCCCGTCCGGTATCTCGATGACGTGCAGCTCGATGTCGAAGCGGGTGGCCCGCAGGTCCATCGGCAGCCACGCGATGCGCAGGTCCGAGCTTCCCGCGTCCGCGATCCTGCCCATCTGGTAGTTCTGCAGCGCGAACATCGCCTGGAACACCGGTGACCGGCTGACGTCGCGGGGCACGCCGAGCGCGTTGACCAGCTGCTCGAAGGGGACCTCCGCGTGGTCGAAGGCGTCGAGCACGCCGACCCGGGTGCGTTCGAGCAGTTCGTCGAAGGTGGGGTCGTCGCCGAGCCGCGCGCGCATCGGCAGCATGTTGACGAACATGCCGACGACGTTCTCCAGCTCCGCCAGCGACCGGCCGGCCGAGGAGGAACCGACCGCGAAGTCGTCCTGGCCGGAGTGCCGCGCCAGCAGCACCTGGTAGGCGGCGAGCAGCGTCATGAACAGCGTCGCGTTGCGTTCCCTGCAGAGCCGGTTGACCGCGTCGGTGAGCTCGGCGTCGACGTTGACGATGTGCCAGTCGCCGTCGAAGACCTGGGTGGCGGGCCGGGGCCGGTCGGCGGGCAGCTCCAGGGCCGGCACGCCGGCGAGCCGCTCGCTCCAGAACGTCAGCTGACGCTCCAGCTCGGGACCGGTCTGGGTCTGCCGCTGCCAGTGCGCGAAGTCGCCGTAGGAGATCGGCAGGCCGGGGAGCGTGGCCTGCGCGCCGGCCCGCAGGGCGTGGTAGGCCGCGGCGAGGTCGCGCAGCAGCAGGTCCACCGACCACCCGTCGCCGACGATGTGATGGGTGCTGACCAGCAGCCGGTGATCGTCGTCGGCCAGCCTGATCAGCAGGGCGCGGAGCAGCGGCCCCTCGGCGAGGTCGAACGGCTCGGTGGCCACCTCGTCAATCAGCGCCTGGGCCGCGGACTCGTCGTCGGCCGTCACGAAGCGCAGCGGCACCGTGACGGCGGGCTCGACCTGGACGGTCGGCCGGCCGTCGGAGTCGGCGGGAAAGCGCATCCGCAGCGCCTCGTGCCGGACCGGGAGCGTCTGCAGGGCCTGGTCCAGCAGTTCGAGGTCGACCTCGCCGGTCAGGCGCATCGGGATCGGGATGTTGTACTGGCTCGTGCCCGGAGCGAACTGCTCCATGAACCAGACCCGCTCCTGCTGGTAGGACAGGGGCGGGGCGGTGCCCTCGGGGC
>NZ_NGFP01000459.1 GCF_002149035.1 Streptosporangium minutum | reverse complement strand
GCACCGCGCGGTGCTGGCCCGTCTGATCGTCGCCCGCCGCCGCGTCGTCCCGGTCACCCGCCTGGCCGAGGACCTGTGGGCCGATCCGCCGCCGGGCGCGACGGGCGCGGTACGCACCTTCGTGGCCGCGCTGCGCCGTGCGCTGGAGCCCGGGCGCCCGCCCCGCACCGCGGCCCGGCTGCTGGTCACCGAGGGGCCGGGGTATGCGCTGCGCGCGGAGCCGGGCGCGGTGGACGCCTGGCGCTTCGAACAGGCGGTGTCCGCCGCCGCGACGCTGCCTCCCGAGGACGCGCTGGCCCGGCTGCGGGAGGCGCTGGGGTGGTGGCGCGGGCCCGCCTACGCCGAGTTCGCCGACGAGGCCTGGGCCCGTACGGAGCGCTCTCGCCTGGCGGAGCTGCGGCTGCAGGCGGTGGAGCGCCAGGGCGAGGCCCGCCTGGCCCTGGGCCTGCCGGCCGAGGCGGTGCCGGATCTGGACGCGCACGTGGCCGAGCACCCCTGGCGCGAGGACGCCTGGCGCCTGCTGGCCCTCGCGCTGTACCGCGCCGGCCGCCAGGGAGACGCGCTGGCGGTGCTGCGCCGGGCACGGACGCTCCTGGTCGAGCAGCTGGGGGTGGATCCGGGCCCGGGACTGCGCCGCCTGGAGGCCGACATCCTCAACCACGCCGGCCACCTCGACCCCGCCGCCACCGCGGCCGGGGCGGCGGGCCGGGTGTGGGCGCAGGCGGCCGCCGCCTACGACCGCGCCGTGCCGTCCGGTGCCCGGGCCCGCCTGGAGTCGACGGTGGGCCTGCTGCGTAACCTCGCGGTGACCGGGGGCGGCGGCCTGGAGGCGGCCCGCCGGCACCGCGTGGCGGCCGTCGTGGCGGCGCAGGAGATGGGCGACGCGCAATTGACCGCCCGCGTGATCGGTGCCTACGACGTCCCGGCGATCTGGACCCGCTCGGACGACCCGGAGCAGGCGGCACAGATCGTGGCGGCGGCCGAACGCACCCTGAGCGCCCTCCCGCCCGGCACGCACCAGGCGGCGCGGGCCCGCCTGCTGGCCACGATCGCCCTGGAGTCGCGCGGCACCCGTGCCGGGCGCGGCCCCCAGGCCGCCCGGCAGGCAGAGGAGATCGCCCGTAGCCTGGACGACCCCGGGCTGCTGGCGTTCGCCCTCAACGGCGTGTTCATGCAGACCTTCCACCGGGCGGGTCTGGCGCCGCGCCGGGACGAGATCGGCGCCGAGCTGGTCGCCCTGTCCGCCCGGCACGGCCTGGTCACCTTCGAGGTGCTCGGGCACCTCATCCGCATCCAGGCCCGCAGCGCGCTCGCGGACTTCCCGGCGGCCGACAGGCACGCGGCCGCCGCCGACCACCTGGCCGGGCGTCACGAGCTGCCGCTGGCGGGCGTGTTCGCCCAGTGGTACCGGGCGCTACGGCTCGTCGCGACCGGGCGGGCACCGGCGGTCGAGGTGGAGGCGGCCTACCAGGAGGCCGCCGCGCGGCTGGACGGCGCCGGCATGCCCGGACTGCGGTGCGGCGTGCTGCCGCTCGCGCTGCTGTGCCTGCGTCTGCGCCACTCACGGCCCGCCCAAGCCGACGAGCACACCGACTGGGGTCCCTACGAGCCCTGGGCCCGCCCCCTGGTGCTGCTGGCCCAAGAACGCCGCGGTGAGGCCGCAGAGGCACTGCGCCAGATCCCCGACCCGCCCCGCGACCTGCTGTTCGAGGCCCTGTGGTGCCTCGCCGCGCGGGCGGCCCTCGCCGTTGGCGACCGGGAGACGATGGAGCGCGCCCACACCGAACTCACCCCCGCGGCGGCGGAGCTGGCGGGGGCGGGCAGCGGCCTGCTCACCCTGGGCCCGGTCTCCGAGCACCTCGGCGACCTGGCCGCCGCCCTGCGCCGTCCCCGCTGAGCTCGCACCGCTCGCCCACGGCTCTTGCCGCCTCAGCCCGCCGCCCCGCGCCGTCCCCGTCGGTGTCCCCGGGGCCGCTCCCAGGTCCGCCGCACCCTCAGATCACCAGGTCACGGGCAGGGAGACCAGGCCGCGTGACACCGGATGGTCCTTCCACACCAGCTCCTGCCCGGGGACGGCGAGCCGGGCCGACGGCAGCCGTTCCAGGAGCACGGCGAGGGCGACCTGAAGCTCCATCCGGGCCATATGCGCCCCCAGACACCGGTGGATCCCGTGCCCGAAGGCGAGGTGGGAACCGCCCTCCCGGAGGATGTCCACCCGCTCGGGGTCGGCGAAGAGCAGCGCGTCGTGGTTGGCCGAGCCGATCGCCGGCAGCACCCCCTCCCCGGCGCGGATGGCGACGCCGCCCAGCTCGACGTCCTCCAGGGCCACCCGCAGCAGGGCGCCGGTGATCGCCGAGGGGTTGACGCGCAGCAGTTCCTCGGCGGCCGAGACGATCAGTTCCGGGTCGCCGCGCAGGCGGTCGAACTGCTCAGGATGGGCCAGCAGGGTCAGGAAGCCGGACGCGATCGCGTTGCTGGTGCTCAGGTAACCGGCGGTGACCAGGAGGAAAGCGAAACTGATGAGCTGCTGCTCGGTGAGGCGCTCCTCCCTGTCGCGCTCGGCGACCAGGGCACCGAGCAGGTCGTCGGTGGGCCGCCGGCGCCGGATGCCGATCATCTCCGCCATGTACGACTCCAGGTGGCCGCGCGCGTCGAGGATCTCCTGCGGGGTGTGCCTGGTCATGCTGAACGCCGTGTCGGTCAACGCGCACAGCCGCGCGCTGTCCTCGTCGGGGACGCCCAGCAGGGTGAGCAC
>NZ_NGFP01000458.1 GCF_002149035.1 Streptosporangium minutum | reverse complement strand
CCCCGGTCCCGGCCCTGGTCCCGGCCCCGGCTCCCCGGCGGATGCGTCCGGTGACCGGTGCGGGCATCCGGCCGCGCCCGCCGGAGGGCGTCGGGGAGAAGGCCCGGCGTGCCGGGCGCTGCCGCCGGTTCGCGGTGCCGGTGATCCTGCTCGGACTCCTCGACATGCTCGGCTCCGCCGTTCACCCGGCCGGGCCGGCCGGCGTCACGGAGCCCGGATACGCCTCCGCGTGGCCGGTGGTCGACGCGATCGCGGCCGGGATCGAGCGCAGCGGGCTGAGCGACCTCGGCGGATGGGCGCTGTTCGGGATGCCCGGCATCCCGGGCACCCTGCTCTGCACCGCGCTGCTGGCCACCGCGGCCGTGGTGGCCTCCTCGCACCGGCTCTGGCGGCGGCCGCGCCTGCGGGTGTTCGCCTACCGCGCGGCGGTCGTGCTCGCCCCGCTCCTGCTGCTGCGCCTGCTCGCCACCTCGCTCGTCCCCGCCGGTCTGGGCCTGTACACCCTGCTCTCCCTCCTCGGACTGCCGGCGGGGGAGGCATGATCCCCCGCACGTCCGTCCCGTGGACCCTCGGCGGGAGATACGCGCCCGAGCGCTTCCTGCTCCAGAACGAGGAGTGCGACCTCTACCTCGCCTACCCGCACGGGGGCGACTCCACGGCGGTGACGCTCAGGATCTACCGCCCGGGGCTGAGCGCGGACCCGGCCCTGCTGGAACGGGTGGCCGGTCTCATCACGGTGGAGCCGTACACGACGAAGCTGATCGACTACGACCGCGCGAAGGCGACATGGCTGGTCCAGGAGTTCCTCCCGCTGGGAAGCCTGCGCGACCTCATGAACTTCATGCACAGGGGGCCCTTCCACGAGGAGCGCGCGCGTGAGGTCGTGGCCGCCGTCACCCGCTGCCTCGTCGGCTGGCAGAACACTCTGGGACACGAGGTCGGCGACTTCGGCCCCGAAGACCTGCTGGTCAGGCAGACCGAACCGCTGGTCCTGGCGCTCGGCCACCACCGTGCCGCGCAGTGGGCGGCCCTCCCCGACGGCTCTCCCTGGCCCGCGGCGCCCGAGACCCTCGAAGGGGTCCGCGGCGCCCCCGCCGCCTGGTGGACGCTGGGTGTCGTCGCTCACGAGCTGCTGACCGGGCGTCCTGCGGTGTTCGAGCCGGGCGACGCGGCCGTCGACCTCGGAGCCGCCGGCCGGGAGGGCTGGGAGCCGCTGCTCGCCGGTCTGCTGACCGTCGACCCCGCCGCCCGGTGGGGCGCGGCCGAGGTGCGGTCGTGGCTGGCGGGCGCCGCGCCGGACGTCGCGCCCGTCCGCCGGTACGCTCCCGTGGAGTTCGCCGGCCGGAGCCATGCCACCCCTGCCGCCCTGGCGATCGACCTGACCGCGCGGCCCGGGGCGGCCGAGTCCTGGCTGCGCGACGGCGGCCGGAACCGGCTCGCGGCCTGGCTCGATCGCGAGGTCCGCGACGAGCGCTTCGACCGGGGATGGCTCGACAAGGCGGAGCCCGTGGCCGTCGCCGCCTTCGCCGCCGCGTTCACGGCCGGGCTGCGGCCGAGATACCGGGGAATGGCGATCGACGCCGAGGGCCTCCTCGACCTGGCCAGGGGCGGATCGTCCGGCCACCACGCCGTCGCCGACGCCGTGGCGGCCGGCGCGCTCGCCCACGCGGCCCGCCACCGCTGCTCGCATCCGCGGTGCCCGGAGGGTACGGCGGGCGGATGCGCGCGCCTGCTCGAGGTCGAGGCCGAGGTCCCCGTCGTGATGGCCGAGGTGCGCGCCGTGCTCGACCGGCTGTACGACATCGTCGGACCGGTCTCCGCCGGGACGTGGGAGCGGGGCGTGGCGGCGGCCGTCGAGCTGTGCCTGGTCCCGCAGGCCGCCCGCGCGCAGCGATGGCGGCTGCGCGCCGAAAGCCTGCACCCGCTGCGCCGGGCCGCGATCGGGCGGGTCACCTGGTGGTCGGAGCAGCGCAGGAAAGCCCTGAAGGGCAACGCCGGGGAGGTCGAGACCCGCGCCGCCATCGTGTCGGTGCTCCTGCTCACCTCAAGCGCCGACGAGGCCGGCAGGCAGCTCGCCGAGGAGAGCCGGGAGGAGTTCCGGCGGCGGAGGCAGGAGCTCACGGACCAGGGGCGTTCGGTCCTGGTCCGGGCCGGCAGGACCGCCGAGTCCCTCTGGTTCGAGCTGCGGCTGCGCTACCCGGCGATCAGGACGGCGGTGACGCGGGTGCTGGTGGAGCGCTCCGAGAGCGGGCTCTCCCGGGGCCAGGCGGGCTGGCGCCACGCGCGGGCGCGCTGGCAGAGCCGGTACGGCCGATGGCGGCTCGACCGCGCGGAACGGCGGCGGGTGGGACGCTGACCGGCGGCCCGCGGCCGGGCACGCGCGCCGCGGGCCTACTGCTCGTAGAAGAAGACGATCATCTTGACCCGGTCGGCGCCCTGCTCGGTCCACTGGGCCAGTGCCGTGGCACCCGCGAAGCGCGGCTGGCCCGCGATGACGGCGTCGCTCACCCGCTTCGCGACCTGCGTGGCGGGTCCGATGCTCGACCGCGGCGCGGCGCCGTAGGCGATGATGATCCCCGCCTGGCGGTCGCGGCGCAGATGCTCGCGGCAGGGGCCGGGGTCCGCCCCGAGCACGGCCTCCGGGTCCCTGCCGGCGAGCACCGCGTCCATCCTCCTGACCACACGGCGCTCCTCGGCCGTCCGGGCCGGGCCGGAGCCGAGCATCGGCCCGAAGTCCGCCCTGATCAGAAGCTCGCAGTAGTCCTTGCTGAGCAGCCGGGCCGGTGC
>NZ_NGFP01000457.1 GCF_002149035.1 Streptosporangium minutum | reverse complement strand
GGTAGGCGACCTGGCAGCCTTCGGCGCGAGCCACGGCGACGGGTAGCGCGCCGATGGAGGCGGGCTGGTCGACCACGACGAGCACTGGCCCGTGGGTCTTGAGCTTGCCGAACAGCGCGCGCAGGCGCTGCTCGTCGTTGGGCAGGGGCTTGTCGTGGAGTTTCTTGCCGCGAGGGTCCAGGGCGCAGGCGTGGTGTTCGCCCTTGCCCACGTCTAAGCCGACAAACACCGCGTAGTCGACGCTCATGCCACTACTCCAGTTCAGAGGGTGTTTGGCCTGGTCACAGATCTGGCGACGGTAGCCGACATCCACGTTACGGCGAGACGATCTTCTTCGTCACAAGACAGCGCCTTGTCCCTATTAGCGGTCCACCGACGCCACCAGGCCCGGTGACAACACCCCCCGGATCATCGAAACGACAGGGGCGATCAGTCATGCCGGGCCGGGTGACCTGGTTCCCCGACTCTCATCAGGGACGATCAAAAAGGTAACGGGCGCGTCCACGGGCTGGCCGGTCTGGTGCTGTTCGCCGCTCTGGCGGCCGCGCCGTTCGTCCTGGCGCGAAGCCCGCACACCGGCAGCAGGGGATGGGCGGCCCATTCACGCTGGTCGGGTGCGCTGGTCATCACCTTCGCTGTCGCCGCCGGTCTTGCCTTCCGCCTGGACGTTCAGGACGTGCTCCGGCTCGCACCCGCCGGGCTGCTCGAACACGCCGCCCTGCTGGTCGGCTTCGCCTGGATCATCGCCGTAGACGTCCGCCTGCACCGCCACAGCCCTGCACTCGAGCAAGCGTGAGCGATGGAGCCCGTGTTGAAGATCCTTTTTGGCCTACATCCTGCCGGGTGCGCTGCCGGTCTGGGCCTGTTCCTGCTCATCACCCAGCAGCGAAGCAGGCCCTGATGGGCAGCACGGTGACCCCGATCACCGAGGTGTCCGGCCTGACCAAGCGCTACAGCGACGTCCTGGCCATCGACGACGTCAGCCTGAGCGTGCAAGCGGGCCAGATATACGCCCTGCTCGGACTCAACGGCGCCGGCAAGACCACGCTGATCCGCATGCTGCTCGGCATGATCGCCCCCACGAAGGGAGCGGCGCGGGTACTCGGCGCCGATGTCTCGGCTGGACAGCGTTCGGCCTGGGCCCGTACCGGCTACCTGGTCGAAGCCCCGGCCGCCTACCCCGAGCTGACCGTCCGCGAGAACCTCCATCTGTACGCCCGCCTACGGCATCTGAAGCAGCCCCACCTACGCGTCGAGGACATCATCGAACGGCTGGCCCTGACCCCCTACACCGGACGGCGCGCCCGCACCCTGTCGATGGGCAACCTGCAGCGCCTGGCCCTGGCCAAAGCCCTCATCCACAGCCCTGACCTGCTCATCCTCGACGAACCCGTCAACGGCCTGGATCCCGCCGGTGTGGTGGAGATTCGCACCCTGCTGACCGGCCTGGCCCGCGAGCACGGCACCACCGTGCTGATCTCCAGCCACCTGCTGGCCGAAGTCGCCCGCCTCAACGGCCGCATCGCCATCCTGCACCAGGGCCGCCTTCTGGCCGAACACGACGCCACCAGCCTGGACCAACACCGGCGCCGCCACATAACCGTCTCCACCCGCGACGACACGACGGCCGAGCTCTGATCTGCGGCGTGCCCCTTTCCGGCGTACTTGGTAAGGCTGCCTCGGGTGGCCTCCTGGGATTTACTGCGAATCACCAAGGCCGAAGGTGGCGGACCGCTTCGACTGCGGCGATGAGCCCTTGTGTGCCGTGCAGGAACTGGTCTGCGGACATCGTGGTGCGTCGGTCTACAGGCCGACTCCGCGCATCGGGTTGTCGTTCCACTTGTCGGCCTGGCGGATGTAGCCGGCCACCACCGGGGAGCCGTCGGCCCAGCGGCCGTGCGTGGTGATGGCCGACATGGGCGCGCCGGCTTTGGCGGCGGAGGTGGCGCCGCCGGCGCGCAGCCCGTGTGCGGTGTAGGTCTCCGGCCGGTCCAGGCCGGCCAGCGCGGCGGCGTTTTTGACGATGAGGTTGATGGTCTGGCCGCTGAGGCGCTGACGGCTGCCGCGGCCCGCGCTCTTGGCGGTGCCGCCGATGCCGCCGTGGCGATCGACCGGGCGCAGCAGGGCGCCGGAGGTGACGCCGCGTTCGGCGAGTGCGGCCAGCCATGCTTTGAGGACACGCACCGGGCAGGTCTCGGGATGGGATCCGTGGGGGAGTGCGACGGTTTCTCCGTGGGCGTCCTGGTCGGTTTTGCTGGTGGGGATGTAGACCTCGAGGCCGTCGACGGTGAAGGTGAGATCGCCGATGTCGCAGGCGACGAGTTCGGAACGGCGTCCCATCAGGGCAAAACCGAGCACCAGCACCGCGCGATCACGCAGGCCCGTCGTGCTGGTGGAGGGGAGTGCCGAGATCATGGCGCGGAGGCGGTCGATCGTGATGGGCGGCGACTTGCGGGTGCGCTGTCCCTGGTGGGCGCGCTCGCGCCGGTAGGGCGTTCCCCCTTGAATGTGGACACCTTGGAGACTGGATCTTGAGGTCCAGGGGAAGAGATGTCACTGATGGTGATGAAGAACTACCCGCCCGAGTTCAAGGCCGACGCGGTCGCGTTGGTCTTGTCCAGGCCGGACCGGACGATCACGTCGATCGCGAGGGACCTGGGGATCAGCCGCGAGACGCTGCGGTTGTGGGTACGCGCTGCGCAGATTCGGGGTGAGGGCGCTCCAAATGCGACGGGGCGTGTCGCTGCTACCGGTAAGCGGGCGCTGTCGGGGCACATACCCTCGGACGA
>NZ_NGFP01000456.1 GCF_002149035.1 Streptosporangium minutum | reverse complement strand
TCCCTGGGGTGCGGCCCGAGCCCTCCGCTCCGCCGCCCGCGCCTCGGGCACGGCCCGAGCTGCCGCCCCCCGCCCCGGCGGCTGCGACGCCGGGCCCCACGGCGGAGACCGGGGACGCCCGCCGCACACGGAGCACGCCGCTGGTCAGCAGCCATCTGATCGACCAGTTGGAGCCGCTCATCCAGCACGCCGGCAAGCCGGTCCAGCCGTTCGCGGAACAGCCGGAGCCCCGCCCGGAACCGCGTCCAGAGCCGCGTCCGGAGCCCCGTCCGGAGCCGCGTCCGGAACCCCGCCCGGAACCGCGTCCGGAGCCGCGCCCAGAACCCCGCCCGGAGCTCCGCCTGGAGCCGCGCTTGGAGCCTCCTCCGGAACTCCGCCCGGAGTCCCGGCCGGAGACGGCGGGCGGGACACGGACCGGTGTGTCCGGCCAGGTCGCGCGGGAGCGGCGGGCCGTACAGGAACGGGCCGTACAGGAACGGGCGGAGCAGGAGCGGGTGGAGCAGGAGGGGCAGGCAGACGGCGGCTGGGTCGCCGTGGGGACCCGCACCACGCGGGTCGTGCGGCCCAGACAGGACGGATCCGGCTGGGAGTGGACGGAGGTGCCGGAGTGAGCGACCTCGCCGCGAGGCCCGAGGGCGCCGCGGCCCGGCCCCGGTCCTCCCGGCGCGGCCTGCTGTTGCTGGTCGTCGGTCTGGCCGGGTTCGTGACCACTCTGGACAACACGGTCGTCACGGTCGCCCTGCCCACCTTGCAGGCCGAGCTGGGCGCGTCCCTGGCGGCGCTCGAATGGGTCGTCACCGGCTACGTCCTCACCTTCGCGGGCTTCATGCTCGCCGGAGGCCGCCTGGCCGACGTCTACGGCCGCCGCAGGGTCCTCGTCGCCGGGCTCGTGGTCTTCACGGCGGCGTCCCTCGCCGCCGGGCTGGCCACCTCGGCGGGCGTGCTCGTCGCCGCCCGGCTGGTCCAGGGCTGCGGTGCGGCGCTGATCCTGCCCGCGATGCTGGCGGTGGTCTCGGTGGGCAACGACGACCGGCAGCGGTCGGCCGGCGTCGCGGTCTGGATGGCCTCGGGGGCGGGCGCCCTCGCCCTGGGGCCGGTCGTCGGCGGCTACCTGACCCAGCACTTCCACTGGAGCTGGGTCTTCCTGCTCAACGTCCCCCTCGGCGTTCTCGTCATCGCGCTCGCGGCCGTCGCGGTCCCCGAGTCGCGCGACGAGAGCACCGCCCGCGTGGACGTCCCGGGGGTCGCGACGTCGGTCGTCGTGCTGTCGGCGGGCACGTTCGCGCTGACCTTCGGGGCCGAGCTGGGCTGGACGTCGCCGATGATCGTGGTCGCGGCGGCGGTCGCCGTGGTCGCGGCCGCCGTCTTCGTGGCCGTCGAGAGGCTGGGCGCGGACCCGATGGTGGACCTCGCGCTGTTCCGGGCACGGGCGTTCACCGGCGGGGTGATCGCCCAGGTGCTCTGGGGGCTCGGCGTCAACGGGGTGTTCTTCTTCACGGCGCTGTTCCTGCAGGGAGTCCTCGGCTTCAGCCCGACCATGTCCGGTCTGGCGTTCGTGCCGCTGGCGCTGCTCGTCGTCGCGGTCACGCCGCTGGTCCCGTACGTCGAGCGGCGGCTCGGCGCGGGGCGCACGGTCGCGCTGGGGCTCCTCCTCGTCGCCGGGGGCATGGCCGCCGTCGGGTTCCTGCGCCCCGGCGACGGCTGGGCCGATCTGCTGCCCGCCGTGTGCGTGATCGGGGTCGGCTCGGCGCTGACCATGCCGCTCGGCTCGGCGGTGCTGGGGGCCGTTCCGGAGTCCAGGGCGGGGGTGGCGGGCGGTGTGTTCAGCGTGGCGCGCGAGATGTCCGGGCTGTTCGGCATCGCGGTCGTCGGGGTGATCGTCAGTGGCTCCGCGAGTTTCACCGCCGGCTACGCGACCGGCCTGCTCACCGCCGCCGCCCTGGTCGTCGTGGGGGCCGCGGTGAGCCTGGTGACGCTCCGGTGAGGATCGCGGTCCTGGCGTTCGGGTCGCGGGGGGACACCCAGCCCTGCGTGGCGCTCGGCGCGGGGCTCGCCGCGAGGGGGCACCGGGTCACGGTCGTCGCCGCCGCCCGGTACGGCGGGCTGGTCGAGGAGGCCGGGCTCGGGCTCGCCCCGGTGAGCGTCGACCCGTTGCGGATCATGGAGTCCGAGGAGGGGCAGGCGTGGCTGCGCAGCGGGCCGGCCGGGTTCGCCCGAGGGTTCCGCAGGATCGTGGAGCCGCTCGCCGAGCGGCTGGTCACCGAGGTGGACACGGCCTGCGCGGGCGCGGACCTGGTGCTCTCGCCCGCGCTGGGCGGCTTCGGCCACCACCTCTCCGAGCGGTACGGCATGCCGTACGCGCTGCTCCATTTCCAGCCCAGCGAGCCCACCGGGGCCTTCCCCAACCCGCTGGTCCCGTTGCGGACCCTCGGCAGGGCGGGCAACCGGGCCAGTTACGCGCTGGTCGAGGGGCTGAGCTGGCTGCTGCTGGGCCGCATGGTGAATCGGCTGCGGAGCAGGGTGTTCAGGCTGGGCCCCATGCGGGGGAGCCCTTTCCGCCAGGCGCGTGCCGGCCGGGTGCCGGTGCTGTGCGGGGTGAGCCCCTCGGTCGTCGCGCGCCCGGCGGACTGGCCCGACCACGTACACCTCACCGGGTTCTGGCCGCTGGAGCGCGCCTGGCGGAAAGGGCTCCCCCGCATGGGGCCCAGCCTGAACACCCTGCTCCGCAGCCGATTCACCATGCGGCCCAGCAGCAGCCAGCTCAGCCCCTCGACCAGCGCGTAACTGGCCCGGTT
>NZ_NGFP01000455.1 GCF_002149035.1 Streptosporangium minutum | reverse complement strand
GGGGCCCCCGCGACCTGGAGGAAGTCAGGGAGGCACTGAACACCAAGATCACCCAGTCGGCGCTGCTGGAGGAGGGCCAGGCACTCACCCTGGCGGTGGAACTGGCCGCCACCGGCGAGCTGATCGGCGACGGGCTGCTGTTCTGGCCGTCGAAGCCGAGTTTCAGCAGGGCGTCGGCCACTTCGGTGGCGTATCCCTTGCCGTGGTGGCGGGGGTGGAAGACGTAGCCGATCTCCCCGCTGCGGTGCAGGCTGCTGTGCCAGAACAGCAGCCCGTCGCCGATCAGCTCGCCGGTGGCGGCCAGTTCCACCGCCAGGGTGAGTGCCTGGCCCTCCTCCAGCAGCGCCGACTGGGTGATCTTGGTGTTCAGTGCCTCCCTGACTTCCTCCAGGTCGCGGGGGCCCCAGTACAGGTAGCGGGCGACTTCGGGCAGCGACTGGATGGCGTGCAGTCCGTCGAGGTCGTCGGGGGTGAAGGGGCGCAGGATCAGCCGGTCGGTGCGGATCGGGTAGGAAGGCTTCAGCATCGGGTCAGATTAGGTGAGGCCGCGGTTGGCGGGCCATGTGTTTTGCGGCGCTCGGCCGGTGGCGGCGGCCGGTGGCGGCGGCCGGTGGCGGTGGGCCGCGGCGGGAGCGTCGGCCGGGTGTTCGGGTGGGGGTCTTCGTTGCCGGTGTGGTCGCGTCGGCCTGCGCACGCGTGTGGTCGGCCGGGGGCGGGCCTGGGTGCGGGCGGCTCCTACATCTGCATCTGGCGGTCGGCCGAGCCGTGCCATTCGGCCAGCAGCACGGTGGCGTCGTCCTGTAGGCGCCCGTCGTTGTAGTCCAGCACGCTGTGCACCAAGCGGCGCAGTGTCTCGGGTACCGGCAGGCCGTCGGCGGCACGGCGGATGATGAAATCCACAAATCGTGCCAGTCCGAACTCCTGTCCCTGGGCGTTGCGGGCTTCGATGATGCCGTCGCTGTAGAACAGCACCCGATCACCTGGTTCCAGTTGCTCGCAGCACAGTGTGACCGGCACGCCCAGATCCAGGCCCATGGGGTGGGCGGGCGGGCAGGCCAGGGTGGTCGTCCATCGGTTGCCGCGGATCACCACTGGCGGGTGGTGTCCTCGGTTGACCCAGGTCAGCATGCCGGTGGCGGTGTCGAGGTCGGCCAGGACAGCGGTGACGAACCGGGTGCTCCGCCCGAACTCCTCGATCAGTACCCGTTCGACGGCCTGGCTGGTGGCGACCAGGTCGGCGCCCTGGCGTCGCTGGTTGCGGCAGGCCGCCATCGCCAGGCTGGCGGTCAGTCCGGCCGAGACGTCGTGGCCCATGGCGTCGAACAGTCCCAGATGGGCGATCTCGCCGGCGATGGCGTAGTCGAAGGCGTCTCCGCCGACCGTGTAGGCGGGCTCCATGATCGCGGCGATCGCGATCCGGCGGTCGATGAAGGTCAGCGGCGGCATGAGCGTCCATTGCATCTCCGCGGCCACGTGCATCGGCTGGGTGCGCACCAGCCGGGCGTAGGTGTCGCTGTAGGGGCGTTTGCTGACCACCAGCAACGCCACCAGCGAGGCCAGATGCCGCATGATGTCGCCGGCGTGTTCGCCGGCGCCCTGGGCGCGGACGCGCAGCACGCCCAATCGCTCGGTGCCGTCCAGCAGCGGCACCCACCACCATTGCACGCCGTCGCCGGCGTCCTGTTTGGGGAGGATCCGTACTTCTTGGAAGGCTCGGCCGGCCAGTGTCGTGTCAATGCGCAGTTGCTGCGGTTGTCCGGGTGTGCCGGGGGCGGTGAGCGGGCGCAGCACGTTCTGTT
Source organism: Streptosporangium minutum (assembly GCF_002149035.1). Classification (GTDB taxonomy): domain Bacteria; phylum Actinomycetota; class Actinomycetes; order Streptosporangiales; family Streptosporangiaceae; genus Streptosporangium; species Streptosporangium minutum. The sequence goes on along the minus strand of NZ_NGFP01000455.1, from coordinate 1,004 downwards.
GCAGGTCGGCCAGGTAGATCAGCACCTCTTCCAGGCCCGCGTGTGCGGCGTAGCGGCCGACCCGTGCCGGTACCTGCTCCAGAGCCATCAGGTGGCTTTCGGCCAGCAGGCCGGTGAGCATCCGCTCGGTACCGCTCGGCGTGTCTGCGTGGGTGTCCGGCGCCGCACGGTTGTCCTGGGCCGGGGATCTGCGGTCGTTGCCCGTTGACGCGCTCATCACCTCATGATTCACCGCGGGGCGGGCATCAATCGGCAATGGTGGGGTGAAAGTGCTTTTGCCCGCTCAGGGCTGTGCCGTGCGGTCCGGGCGGGTGCCTGTTTCCTGCTGTGGGGGCGGGTTTCCCGTTGGTCGGGTGTGGTGCGCCGGGTGTGTCGGAGGCCGGTAGGCGTCCTTGGGGGCGGCTCTGGCGTCGGTGAGGCCTCAATCGGCCCTCTCCGCTATTGCCAGGGCGCGGCCGGTCGGTCTGTGCCGCGCTGGGCGGCGGCGGTGGGCCGGCCCCCGGTGGGGTCCGGCGGGATGTCGGGGGCCGTCGCCGGTCAATGGGTGCCGCCGGCGAGGTTGAGCACCAGCACCCCGCCGATGATGAGCACGATGCCGGCGGCCTTGGCCAGGGTGAGGCTCTCGCCGAGGAACAGCACGCCGATCGCGGCGATCGCGGCGGTGCCGGCGCCGGCCCATACGGCGTAGGCGGTGCCCATCTCCATCTGCATCTTCAGTGCCTGGGCGAGCAGGACGAACGCGGCGGCGTAGCCGGCCACCACGACCAGGGCCCAGCCTTTGTGCGCGAAGCCCTCGCTCAGCTTCAGCGCGGTGGTCGCCACGACCTCGGCGATGATCGCCCCCGCCAGGATCAGCCACGCCATGACATGCTCCCCGAAAAACCGGTACGAACGTAGCAGTTTAGTGGGTGGGGCGTTCCGGTGTCCGCGGGTGCCCGGCCGGTGCGGTGAGGGGGCGTCGAGTGGCGGGGTGAGGGCGGGGTGAGGGCGGGGCGGTGCTGACG
>NZ_NGFP01000454.1 GCF_002149035.1 Streptosporangium minutum | reverse complement strand
GAGGACGGGAGTCGCCGGTACGGGAGGGTGTGTATAGAGGGCGGGAGCCGGTGCGGGAGGGCGTGTACGGAGGACGGGAGTCGCCGGTACGGGAAGGCGCGTGAGGCGCCCCGCCGGGGACTCCCGTCGGAGGGGAGGGAACCGGGCCGTGTGGGCCCGGGATGTCGCAGGGATCAGGATTCGGGGTAGCGCGCGGGCAGGACCTGCCCGGCGGCCTCGTAGATCCTGTCGATCTCGGTCTCGGTGAGTGACCGTTCCCGCTTGGTGATCCATTTACGGACGCGACTGCCGTCGAAGACGTCGACCTCGCGGACGTTGAGGATCTTCCACGGGATCGCCGGGCCGTAGATCGCCAGGGACGGGACGATCGTGACCTCGTGGCCGAGCACCTCGCCGATCAGCTCGGCCGCCCGGGACGCCTCCCAGCGCGCCTCGTCGAGGCGGGGCTTCTGGTTGAACGGCCCGTGGAACAGCTTGCGGTGCGACTGGACGCGGACCGGCAGGCGTTTGTCCCATTTCTCCGAGTCGACGGCGTAGACCCCGGTGGGACCCACGACCAGGTGGTCGATCTGGGCCTCGCTGTCCGGGATCGCGCGGGCGTGCAGGGTGCGGTAACCGCCTCGTTCCAGCCTCTTGAGCTGGGCCTCCGTACGCCGCTCCGCGACCGAGGCGCGCCGCCAGGCGGGCACCGTCGAGTTCGTGCGGGCATGCAGCACCGTGTCGACGATCGCGGCCAGGACGGCCGCGGTGACCCCCAGCCGCCAGCTTGAGAGCAGGATGCCCGCGAGCACTCCGACACCGGCCGCGATCAGAACGCGACGGCGCAGATGGCGGTACTTGGGATGGTCGAGCAGGCTGCGCAGGGAAGCGCGCTCGACGGGTGCGTACGTAGACGCGGGCGCGGAGGGTCGAGACGTCGGCCTGTCCTCGGCCGGTCGGTCACTGACCCAAATAGGTGACGTAGCGTTACCGTCTTCTGGTACCTGACCGGAATCCACGTAACTCACGGTAGCTGACGTCCATGGGGGTGCCTAGTATTGGGTATCTCATACTTTTGTGACCGCCATCACTTGCTTGGCGTGGTTCTTAACCGGGTATCTACTCATTTCCTCTCTAGATAACCCAGCTTTCTGCGCTTACTGTGCGGGACGTGGCCCACATACATGATCTTACCGCCCTGGAGCAGGCGGCAGCCGTGAAACGCAGGGAGATCTCGCCCGTCGAGATCACCGAGCACTACCTCGACCGCATCGCGCGGCTGGACCCGGAGGTCGGCGCCTACGTGACCGTCACCCCCGAGCAGGCTCTGGAACAGGCGCACAAGGCCGAGGCCAGGGCGCTGGCGGGGGAGGACTCCTCGCCCCTGCTCGGGGTGCCGATCCCGATCAAGGACCTCAACCTGGTCAAGGGGGTGCGGATCCACTTCGGCTCGGCCACCTACGAGGACTTCGTCGCCCCGGTGGACGACAGCGTCGTCGAGCGGCTCAGGGACGCCGGCACGATCATGCTCGGCAAGACCGCGACGCCCGAGTTCGGGCTGTCCTGCTACACCGAGACCTCGCTCTCCCCGCCCACCCGGACTCCCTGGGACCTCTCCCGTTCCGCGGGCGGGTCCAGCGGCGGCGCGGCCGCCGCGGTCGCCGCGGGCCTGGCCCCCGCGGCGCAGGGCAGCGACGGCGCGGGCTCGATCCGGATCCCCGCCTCGGTCTGCGGGCTGTACGGCATCAAGCCGACCCGGGGCCGGATCAGCTCCGCCCCGATCATCCCCGACCTCGCCGGCCTGTCGACCAACGGGCCGATCACCCGGACCGTGGCCGACGCCGCCGCGCTGCTCGACGTGATGACGCACGACAACCCCGGCGACCTCTACCACGCCCCGCCGCCCGCGCTCGGCTCGTTCGGGGCCTACGTGGGCCGGGACCCGGGCCGCCTGCGGATCGCCCGCTACGCCGAGCCGCCCGTCCCTGGGGCCGAGGTCGATCCCGAGGTGCTCGCCGCCTACGAGCACGCCTCCGCGGAGCTGGCGGCGCTCGGGCACGAGGTGGTGGACATCGCGCCGCCGTTCGCCCCGGAGCTGGTGCCGCAGTTCGTAACCCTCTGGTACGCCTTCGCCTGCATGCACCCGGTGGACCTGAGCAAGCAGGACCGGCTCCGGCCGCTGACCGCCTGGCTGCGCGAGCGCGGCTTCGCCACCCCCGCCCCCGACTTCCTGCAGGCCCAGTCGGCGCTGCAGCTCGCCACCCGGTTCGGGCTGATGGTCACCGACCTCTACGACGCGGTGCTCACCCCGACCGTCACCCAGCCGCCCCGGCCGGTGGGGTGGTTCGAGGACGTGGAGGACCCGGAGGAGACCTTCGAGCGGATGAAGCGCTTCGCCGCCTTCCCCGCCGTCTGCAACATCAGCGGTCAGCCCGCGGTCAACCTTCCGCTGCACTGGACTCCCGGCGGCCTGCCGATCGGCGTCATGCTGGCCGGGCGGTTCGGCGACGAGGGCACGCTGATCTCGGTATCGGCGCAGGTCGAGGCGGCCCGAGGCGGCTTCTGGGGGGAGCGCAGGCCGGCTGTCTGGCAGGTCTCGACTTAGCTCTCATCGCAGGTCTAACGTTGGTCCTGTGGACGCGTTCCAGGTCCTCGGGTCTCTCATCGGATCATCCGCGGTCCTGTTCCTGCTGATCACCTTGCTGGTGACGCTGCCCGGCAAGGTGCGCGCGAGCGCGAGCCGTACCACCTCGGCGGGCGCGGTGTGGTTCGGCGGCCCGTCCGGCAGCGAACGGGGTGGGAGCCCCTCCGGTCCGGTGCTGGTGGACCAGGGGGCTCCCCGG
>NZ_NGFP01000453.1 GCF_002149035.1 Streptosporangium minutum | reverse complement strand
GCCATCATCGACAGCGTGGTGCAGTTGGGGGTGGATCCTCCGGGTCTCCGCGTGGTCCGTGGACGCCGCCGGTGTCAGCGGAAGAGAATGTCCCAGTGATCGGACTCGCGGGCGTACACGGTCCCCGAGTCCCGATAAAGGGGGGCTCCGTCTCCGCGGATGCCGTCCAGGACGTGCTCGCGCGTGATGTAGCGGTTGATGCAGTCGTTGGGCTTGATGTCCAGCTTGTAGCCCCGGTGATGGCTGTAGCGGCCGGGGGCGTGGCCGACCTCGGTGCCGCCGGTGACGACGACCGGGCAGCCGCTGCGCTGCTTCAGCGCGATCACGTCGGTCACGGTGGCGGCCCGCACCGCCTCCAGCGAGGTGCAGGTCCTCACTCTGCGGTTGGTGCACCCCCCGGACGACTTCCAGCGCAGACCGGCCTTCCGGAGCTGCTGCGTGGCCTGCAGGTGACCGATCCGGATCGGCTGTATCGGATGGCTGGACGTCGCCGCCGCCTCCGTTCTCGACGTGGTTCCCGCCTCCGTCTCCGCTTTCGTCTCCGTCTTCGTCTTCGTCTTCGTCTTCGTCCCTGTCCGGGTCGCCGTCTCCGCCCGGGGCGCGGAGGCCTGCCGGTACGGGCTCCGGGCGGTGGCCAGGACGTCGGCGTCGTAGGTCCCGGTGACCGCGGTCCGGGCCCCGGCGGGCCGGATCGCCGAGGCCGGCGCCGGGGCCGTCACGGCGGTCGACGAGCGCGGCGCGTCGGCCGCAGCGGCGTCGTGCGCGGCCGGCGCGATGAGCGATATCTGCAGAGCCAGCAGTGCTCCGGCGGTGAGCCGGGCACGCCTCTGTTTACAGGGACGTGTCCCCATCGTTTTATCCCTTGTGACGGGAGCCCTCCCACCAGAAGGATCAATCCCACTTTGGAACCGGTATGACCCCTCTGGGAGGCGGGATTTTGCTCGGAAATGGTGATCATCGTGAGCCGCGATGACCTAACGGCGTCATGGGTCGTACAGTGACGAACGTGTCCGAGCCGACCCAGAGAAGCAGGGGATCAGACAAGACCCGCGAAATCATCGTGGAGACGGCCTTGCGGTTGTTCCGCGAGCGCGGATACGAGGCCACCACCATGCGGGCCATCGCCGCTGAGGCGGGGGTCTCGGTGGGCAACGCCTACTACTACTTCGCCTCCAAGGAAGCCCTGATCCAGGCGTATTACGACCGGGCGCAGACCGAGCACGAGGCCGCCTGCGAGGAACTGCTGGCCACCGAGCGGGCCTTCGCGCCGCGGCTGGGCGGGGTACTGCGGGAGTGGGTGCGCGTCTCCGAGCCCTACCACGAGTTCGCGGTGAAGTTCTTCAAGCACGCGGCGGAGCCGAGCAACCCCCTCAGCCCGTTCAGCGCCGAATCGTCGCCGGCCCGGGAGTCGGCGATCGCGATCTACCGCAGGGTGGTGGAGGGGTCGGCGGACCGGATGGACGCCGAGCTCAGGGCGGAGCTGCCCGAGCTGCTCTGGCTGATGTCGATGGGGGTCGTGCTGTTCTGGGTGCACGACACCTCGGAGGGGTGCCGGCGGACCTACCGGTTCATCGAGCTCAGCGTGCCGCTGGTGGACCGGCTGGTCGGACTCTCCCATCTGCCGGGCCTGCGGGGGATCGCCCGGGACTTCATCGCGGGGGTTCACGAACTTCGCGCATGACGTCCTGGCGAACCACGAGAATTCGAGTAACGAACACATTACCCTCGGTAGTTACTTTGGTGACGAGTTCGAGGGAGTCTCATGGGCTGGGTAACGGTGCTGGTCGTGGCGGCTGTCGCGATCATGCTGATCGCGCTTCTCGTGCTCAGGCGGAGGGGCAAGGCGGACGAGGGCGGCGGCTCCGGGTCGGTGGACTTCTCCGCCAACCTCGCTCTCGCCGTCTACCTGCTGGTGCTGGCCTACGCCGCGGTGCTCTGCCGGGACGCGCTCTCGACGGCGCAGACCGACGTCCAGGCCGAGGCGGAGACCCTCACCGAGATGTACTGGTCGGTGGCGCCGATCCCCGAGGCCGCGCCGATCCGGGCCCAGATCCGGGACTACGCCGCCAGAAGCGCCGACCTCGACTGGCCGCTGATGGCCGAGGGGCAGCTCTCCCCGATCCCCACGCGGATGCTCGAGGACATGCGGGCGGCCACGATCCGGCTGCGGCCCGTCGGCGAGGAGAGCAAGAACCTCCAGCAGGACGCGCTCAGCCATGTCTCCGAGGTCGCCCACGCGCGCGCCGTCCGTGCCGACGACGCCGACGCGGGCCTGGAGAGCATCTTCGTGATCTCAATGATCATCTCCGGGCTGCTGGTGATCGCGCTGCCCTGGACGCTCGGAACGAAGCCCACGCTCCCGTCGGTCGTCGGCGACGCCGTGAGGGTGGGCGTGGTCGTCGTCGGCATCGGGTTCATCATGCTGATCAGCCACCCCTTCGCGGGGCTGGGCGCGGTCGGGCCTGACGCCTTCAAGGCGGCGCAGACGCAGTACGACCAGATCGACGACCGGTTCCCGGTGCAGTCGGCGGCGGAGTAGCGGACCCTCCGGTCACCTGGAAGCCCGCCGGCGGAAGGTCCGCCGGCGGGCTTCCGCGTCCGCTATCCGCGTGCCCTGGCGTCCGGCGCGGAGACCGCGGTGGTCGGGATGCGGAAGGTCCGCCGGCGGACCTTCCGCATCCGTTACCTGCGTGCCCTGGCGTTCAGCGCGGAGACCGCGGTGACCGAGATCACTCCGGTGAAGACGACCAGGACGACCAGCCTGCGGTCGGTGCCGCGGCGCCGTTCGGCGAAGCGGTCGAGCACCAGCTGCCGCTTCACGACGCCGGGGGCGGCGGACGGCACGACCGGCCTGGGGGTGGGG
>NZ_NGFP01000452.1 GCF_002149035.1 Streptosporangium minutum | reverse complement strand
GTCCATCCCGCCGGCCGTGCCGTTGGTCCGCGACAGCCCGACGTTGCCCGCCGTCGAGCAGATGTTCAGGAAGTGCCTGGAGGCGCCGAGCGCGTTCCAGAACCGCCGGCCCGCCATGCCCTCGGACCCCTGGATGTAACCCAGCGTGCCGGTGCCCAGATACGGCCAGATCGCCTCGCCGCCGTGCTCGTCGATGATCCCGCGCGCGGCTAAAGTCGGGGACATGTCACTGGGGGAACTGCAGGTTCTGGGCGCCTGCCCGCTGGACTGCCCGGACGCGTGCTCATGGGTGGTGACCGTCCGGGACGGCGAGGCCGTCAAGATGCGCGGCAACCCCGACCACCCCTACACCCGCGGCGCGCTCTGCGTGAAGGTCAACCGCTACCTTGAGCACACCCGGGCGCCCGACCGCATCCTCCATCCGATGCGCCGGATCGGCCCCAAGGGGTCCGGCCGGTTCGCGCGGATCAGCTGGGACGAGGCCCTGGAGGAGATCTCCGTACGGCTGCGCGGGATCATCGACGAGCACGGCGGCGAGGCGATCTGGCCGTATCTGGGCACCGGCACGCTGGGTTACATCCAGGGGTCCGAGGGCATGGCGGGCCGGCGGTTCTGGAACGCGCTCGGCGCCTCCAGGCACTTCCTGAACATCTGCTCGACGGCGGGCAACGTCGGGCTGTCGCGGACCAACGGCACGGCCGGCGGGATGGACCCCGAGACGTTCGCCCTGTCGAAGCTGATCCTGCTCTGGGGCACCAACACGCTGACCAGCGGGCACCACCTGTGGAAGTTCATCCAGGACGCCCGCGCGGCCGGGGCGCACGTGGTGGCGATCGACCCGATCCGCACCCGGACCGCCGAGCAGGCCGACGAGTACCTGCCGATCCGGCCCGGCACCGACGCGGCGCTGGCCCTCGGCCTGCTGAACGTGGTCCTCTCCGAGGGCGCGGAGGACCGCGACTACCTGGAGAACCACACGAGCGGATGGGAGGGGTTCCGCGCGGAGATCCTGCGCCACCCGCCGGAGCGCGTTGCGGAGATCACCGGGCTGCCCGAGTCCGACATCCGGGCCCTGGGCGTACGGCTGGCGCACACCCGGCCCACCGGCATCCGGGCCACGATGGGCATCCAGCGGCACGCGGGCGGCGGCACCGCGATGCGCACGATCGCCGCCATCCCCGGGGTGACCGGCGACTGGCGCCGTCCCGGCGGCGGGGTCGCCTACTCCACCACCGCCTACTTCCGCCTGAACGTCGACAGCCGCGAGGACCTGCTCGCCGCGCCGGTCCGGCAGCTCACGATGACCCGGCTGGCCGAGGGGCTGGACGAGTCGGTGAAGTGCCTGTGGGTGTATGCCGCCAACCCCATGGGGTCCACCTCCGCCCAGGACCGCATCCGCGAGAGGCTGCTGCGTGAGGACCTGTTCACGGTCGTGATGGAGCAGTTCCCGACCGACACCGTGGACTACGCCGACATCGTCCTGCCGGCGACCATGCAGATCGAGCACACCGACCTGCACGCGGGTTACGGGCACATGTATCTGATGTGGAACGAGCCCGCCGTCGAGCCGCCGGGTGAGTGCCTGTCCACCATGGAGACGTTCCGGCGCCTGGCCAGGCACATGGGCCTGACCGAGCCGTCGCTGTACGACTCGGACCTGGAGCTGGCCGAGCAGCTGCTCGCCTCGGGGCACCCGTCACTGGAGGGCATAACGGTCGACCGGCTGCGCAAGGAAGGCTGGGTCCGGCTCAACGTGCCGCAGCCGTTCGTGCCCTTCGCCGACGGCTTCCCGACGCCCTCGGGGCGGCTGGAGTTCGGTTCCGGGCCGGCCTACGTCCCCCCGCACACGGCGTCCGCCGAGCGCGGGCCGTACCCGCTGACACTGGTCACCCCGGCCTCCCACACGTTCCTCAACACCACCTTCGGCAACAACCCCGAGCTGCTGCGGCGCTCGAAGGGGCCCCGGGTCCTGGTCAGCCCGGCGGACGCCGCCCAGCGAGGGCTGAGCGACGGGCAGCGTGCGCGGGTGTTCAACGACAACGGTGAGTTCGAGGCCGTGGTGGAGATCAGCGACAGGGTACGGCCCGGCGTGGTGGCCTCCGCCAAGGGGCACTGGCGCAAGCTGAGCCCCGGCGGCGCGACGGTGAACGCCGTGGTGGACGAGCGCGACGCCGACATGGGCCGGGGCGCCGTCTACCACGACAACCTGGTCGAGCTCAGCCCTTGTGCTTCTCGACGAAGGACGTGACGGCGCGCAGCGCCTTCTCTCCCTGGTCTCCGGTGAACAGCTCGCTGGCGTGGGCGGAACCGGGGAGGACGAGCATCTGGCGGTCGGCTGACTTCACGGCCTCGTTGTAGACGATCTGCAGCATGTCGACCGGGGCTTCGGGGTCGGCGTCCCCGGCCACCTGGAGGAAGGGCGCCCTGAGGTCGTCCACCTCCCCCGGCTGGATCGTCCCGGAGACGCTGATGACCGCGGCCACCGGGAAGTCCAGTTTGCCGGCGGCGAGCAGGGAGAGCCGTCCGCCCATCGACCCGCCGACCAGCACCACCTTCGTGGCGCCCGCCTTGCGCAGCCGCTGGGCCATCGCGACGGTGTCCTCCTCGGGCGCCGCCGTGTCGTTCCGGTCGAACAGCAGGACCCGGTGTCCCTCGGCGACCAGCCGGTCGGCCAGCGGGAGCCAGCTGCACACGCTGCCCTGGCGCTCGTAGGAGACGACCACTCCCACGGGCCCCTTGCCCATGATCACGCCCTTGGTGGTGGTGCCGCCGCGCTTGTAGTCGAAGATCTTCCCCGTCTCCTCGGTGACGCAGCCGTCGATGTTCGCCCCCGTGGGAGTGGTCGTCTCCTACGAGCGCCAGGGCCGCCAGGGC
>NZ_NGFP01000451.1 GCF_002149035.1 Streptosporangium minutum | reverse complement strand
GCAATGGCCCTTGACGGTCAGCGGACCCGGGGACCGGGCCCCTTGAGGAGGGGGGCGACGACGTCGATCCGGTTGGTCCAGACGCCGCCGGAGTAACCGTCGGGCAGCCGGTTCAGGTCACCGGCGCTGTCGAAGCCCTCCGAGAAGTCGCCGGAACCCGCGACGACGATCACCCGGGTGCCGTGGTCGCGCATACGGCCGACGAACGTGTGCGGCCATCCCCACAGCCACGGTCCGTACCCCTCGGGGATATGGAGCTCCCGGTTGTCACAGGCGTCTGGCACATGGCCGGTCCAGCCCGTCGCGAGGTAGTGGATCAGGCAGCTCTTCATGATGGCCTTCGACATCACCCGGACCTGGGGCAGCCGTCCGGCCAGCGCGGCCACCGGTGCGTCGCCGCCGTACACGGTGAGCGTGGGGAGCCAGGAGCCGGGCAGCGTGGCGAGGTAGCCGGCGAGCCGCTCGCCGTCGGCCGGCTCGTTGCTCTTGATGTGGATGAGCAGCTCCCGCCCGCCGAACGCGGCCATGACATCCTCGATGGCGGGGATGAGGCCCACGCCCTTGCCCCGGAACGGGTGGCTGGCGCCTCCGTCGGAGGTGTAGCGGAACCCGGCGTCGAGGCGCCGCAGCTCGGCGAGCGTGTGCTCGCGTACGGTGCCCGTCCCGTCGGTCCGGCATTCGAGCGTGGCGTCGTGGAACACGGCTATCCGGCCGTCCCGGGTCATCTGGACGTCGAACTCGACGACGTCGGCGCCCGCGTCGAAGGCAGCCCGCATCGAGTCGAGGGTGTTCTCCAGGTAAGGGTGCTCCGGCCGGTGGATGCGCTCCGCCGTACAGGTGTCGTTGGTGATGCCGGCGAAGTCGAAGGTCTGCGCCAGGCCCCGGTGGGCCAGGAGGAGCGGCCTGCCGCCGTCGGCGCCGGCGAGCCATGAGCTGTTGCCGGCGTAGACGGCGACGATCAGACCCGCCAGCAGGACGGCGAGGACGCGCCGACGTCTGACGGATCTGAGGGGTCGCCGGGGCGGGCGGAGGACGGGCAGGGGCATGGACGAGGATCTTCCCGATGGCGGTGACAGGACTGCCAGGATCGCCGTGCGGGCGGGTCCGGGGAAGCGGCGAAGGACGTAGCCGCGGTACGTCTTTAGGGCAGGTCTTCAGGGCAGGTCGATGATCCGGGGCAGGTCGCGGGCGAGCAGGGCCGCCTGGGTGCGGCTGGACACCTGCAGCTTCGCCAGCACGTTGCTGACGTGCGTCTTCACCGTGCGCTCGGCGAGGTCGAGGGTGCGGGCGATGTCCTGGTTCGCCATTCCCCGCCCGAGCAGGTCGAGGATCTCCCGCTCCCTCCTGGTCAGCGACCCGGCCCCGCCGGCCGCGGATCCGGCGCCGGTGTCGGGGGTCCCGGGAGGACCGGCGGGCGCGGCCGGACGGCCGGGGCCGGTCCCGCTCCGCCCCCGGGGCCACAGCACCTCGGCCGCCGTGGCGCTGAGGGTGGTGACCCCGCCGTGCGCTCCCCGCACGGCGGCGGCCACCTCGGCACCGGTGGCGTCCTTGAGCACGAAGCCGTCCGCCCCCGCGGCGAGCGCCCGCTGGATGTCCGCCACGCGGCCCACCGCGGTCAGTATCAGCACTCGTGTACGGAGTTCCGGAAACCGGCCGCGGAGCAGGGACAGCACTCGCGTACCGTCTATCCCGGGCAGATACAGATCCAGCAGGACGACGTCGATGGGATCCTGCGTGCGATCGAGGAAATCGAGCAGCGCCGGCCCGTCCGGTAACTGCCCGACCACGTCGATGTCCGGCTCGCCGCCGAGGATGAGGGACAGACCCTCCCGGACCAGCGCGTGATCGTCGACGATGACTAACCGGATCATCTGCCCGATGCTATGTCGAGGCGGGAACACGATGGCGGGGAGCAAGGCGAAGTTGCCGGCGTATCGGTGCGGTGCGGTGCGGTGGGCGCGGGTCCGCCGGCAGTACGTGGCGGACGTGGTGCGATGGGTCAGGGTCCGCTGGCAGTACGTGGTGGACGCGGCGCTCGGCGTCTCTCTCGCCGGACTGTTCGTCTTCGGCGGGATGACGGTCTCGCCGCTGCTCGCCGTCGCCCAGACCCTGCCGCTGGCCTGGCGGCGACGCGCCCCCGGCGCGGTGCTGGGCGTGGTCGGCCTGGCCACCGCGGCGCACATGTCGATGGGAATGTCGCGTACGGCCGGCTACATGCCGGTCCTACTGGCGATCTACACGGCGGCGGCGAGCCGGTCGGCGGTGGTCCGGTGGGGCCTGTGCGGCCTGACCGCCGTCGTCGTCGCCGCCGCGGGCACGCTCCATCGCGACCTGGTCGAGGGTGTGCTGCCGGCCGTCGCCGCGTCCGCGGTCGCCTGGCTGGCGGGCGCCGAGCGCAGCCGCCACCTGCGGGAGCGTACGGCGCTCGTCGCGGAGAGCACCCGGCTCCGTCTCGAACAGCGGATCGCCGACGCGGAGCTGGCGGCGGCGGCTGACCGGGAGCGTCTGGCCCGCCGACTGCACGACACGCTGGCCCACACCGTCACGGTCATGCTCATACAGACGGAGGCGCTGCGATCCACCGCACGCCTGGAGCCCGTGGACGTCGACCGCGTCGACCGCGTCCTCGGCGCCGGCCGCGACGCGCTCGCCGAGGTCCGTGGCGCCATCGCCGAGCTGGACAGCCGGGAGATGTCGGCGTCCGCGGACGACCTCGCCGAACGCCTCGACCAGCTCCGTGCCGCGGGTCTCGACCTGTCGGCGGCGCTGCCCGAAGGTCTGGCCGGCCTGCCCGCCCCGGTGCTCGCGGTCGTGCACCGGCTGATCGGTGAGGCGTCCACCAACGCCCTGCGGCACGGCGGACCGGGTACCCGACTGGATCTGCGGGTGGAGCAGGACACCGGCCGGGTCACCGTCAGCATGG
>NZ_NGFP01000450.1 GCF_002149035.1 Streptosporangium minutum | reverse complement strand
CTGGAGGAAAGTCCGATGAGTTCCACCTCAGCGGACGCGGGTCCCCCCGCCCCGCCCTCGGCCGGATCCGCCGTGATGAGCGTGCTCCAGCGTCTGGGCCGCTCCCTCATGCTGCCGATCGCGGTCCTGCCGGCCGCGGGCCTGCTGCTCCGGCTCGGCAAGGACGACCTCGTGGGCCGGACCGACAGCCCCCTGCTCGACGACGTCGCCCACGTCCTCGGCATCGCGGGCGGCACGCTCTTCGACAACCTGCCCATCCTGTTCGCGATCGGCGTCGCCATCGGGTTCGCCCGCAAGGCCGACGGCTCCACCGCACTGGCCGCGCTCGTCGGCTACCTGGTCTTCCACGCGGTCAGCATGACCATGTTCTTCAACCTCTTCGACGACCGGCTGAAGGACTCGATCTCCAGCCGGCTGTTCGACCCCGCCAACCCGGGCGTCCCGGAGGTGGCGCTCAACCTCGGGGCGCAGAACCCGACCCGGGTGCTCGGCGGCATCGTCATGGGCCTCGTCTCCGCGCTGCTGTGGCAGCGCTACTACCGCACCAAGCTGCCCACCTGGCTGGCCTTCTTCGGCGGGCGCCGCCTGGTGCCGATCCTCACCGCCTTCGCCGGGCTGGTCCTCGGCGTGTTCTTCGGCTTCATCTGGCCGATCATCGGCAACTGGCTCCGCGCCTTCGGCGCCTGGCTCGCCGAGAACAGCACGATCGGCGCCGGGGTCTACGGCATGGTCAACCGCGCGCTGCTCCCGCTGGGCCTGCACCACATCGTCAACAACGTGGTCTGGACCCAGGTGCCGGAGTGCGTGGTCGACGGCAAGCAGCTCGCCGGCGACCTGGTCTGCTTCAACAACGGCGCCATGGGCTACGGCGGTTTCGAAGCCGGCCTCTACCCGATCCTCATGTTCGGCCTGCCCGCCGCGGCGATCGCCATCTGGCGGGCCGCGCCGCCGCACCGCCGCACCGCGGTCGGCTCGATCATGATCTCCGCCGCGCTCACCGCGTTCCTCACCGGGATCACCGAGCCGATCGAGTTCGCCTTCATCTTCGTGGCCCCGGTCCTGTTCGTGGTGCACATCGTCCTGACCGGCCTCTCCCTGGCGATCGCCTCCGCCCTGGGCGCCAAGCTCGCCTTCAGCTTCTCCTCCGGGCTGATCGACCTCGTCCTGTACGGCACCGCCCCCAACGCCCAGGGCGTCCCGATCATCATCGTGATGGGCCTCGTCTACGCGGCGGTCTACTACACCGTGTTCAGCTTCCTGATCAGGAAGCTGAACATCATGACCCCGGGCCGGGAGCCCGAGCCCGACGTCGACTCCGGCGAGCCCGCCACCGCGCCCCCCGCCAGACCGGCCTGACCCGTCCGGGAACCCAGACGCCCGCGGGATCCCTCCCCGCCGGGACACCGGGGCGGGCGTCCCGCCGTCTCCGGGACCGCGGCGTCCGGCCCCGCGCCCCGCCCCCGGCGCTCCGGCGGCGCGTCGACGACTGTCCGTTCCTGACAGCGGGATCGCGCCCGCGTGGTCGGGAACCGTGTATTCACGGGGCCGGGTGGTAGATACCAAGCATCCCCCTGTACGGCGCGGCACGCAGGGGGTTCGGGGATGGGCACGGCAGCCGTGGAACGCGGCCCTTCGATCGGGTCGTCGGTCTTCGCGATACTCCAGCGCGTCGGGCGCTCGCTGATGATGCCGATCGCGGTACTGCCCGCCGCCGGCCTGCTGCTCAGATTCGGCCAGGAGGACCTCCTCGGCCGGACGGACAACGCCTTCCTCGACCAGGTCGCCGCCGTCTTCGCCGCCGCCGGCGGCGCCCTGTTCGACAACCTGCCACTGCTGTTCGCGGTCGGCGTCGCCATCGGGTTCGCCCGCAAGGCCGACGGCTCCACCGCGCTCGCGGCGGTGGTCGGCTACCTGGTCTTCGACCGGGTCAGCAAGACCCTGTTCTTCACCGCCTCCCCCGCCTCCGAGGTCTACAAGAAGATCGCGCTGAACGTCGTGGGCCCCGACGGACGCCCCATGCCCCTGCTCAACCTCGGCGTGCAGAACCCCACCGGGGTCCTGGGCGGCATCGTCATCGGCATCACCGCCGCCCTGCTCTGGCAGCGCTACTACCGGGTCAAGCTCCCCTCCTGGCTCGCCTTCTTCGGCGGACGACGATCCGTCCCGATCGTCACCGCCGTCGCCGCCCTGCTCCTCGGGGTGATCTTCGGCCTGCTCTGGCGGCCGGTCGGCGACTGGCTGGCCACCGTGGGAGACTGGCTGGCCGCCCACGGCACCGTGGGCGCGGGCGTCTACGGCGTGGCCAACCGCCTGCTCATCCCGATCGGCCTGCACCACTTCCTGAACACGATCGTCTGGTTCACCCTCCCCGAGTGCCGGGCCGGGGTCGACGGAGCGACCAGGAACGCCTCCGGCGACCTGAACTGCTACTTCGCCGGCCAGGACGGGGCCGGGATCTTCATGACCGGCTTCTTCCCGGTGATGATGTTCGGCCTGCTCGGCGCCGCCATCGCGATGTGGCAGGCGGCTCCGCACGGCAAGCGCGCGACCGTCGGCGGCATCATGCTGTCGGCCGGTCTCACCTCGTTCGTGACCGGCATCACCGAGCCGCTGGAGTTCGCCTTCATCTTCGTGGCGCCCGTGCTGTTCGTGGTGCACGCGCTCCTCACCGGACTGTCGATGGCCCTGATGGCCGAGCTGGGGGCCCGGCTCGGGTTCACCTTCTCCGGGGGCGCCATCGACATGCTCCTCAACGCGGGCAAGTCCAACACCCACCGGGTAGGCCTGATCATCGTCTTCGGCCTGATCTACTTCGTCGTCTACTACCTGCTGTTCACCATCCTGATCAGGAAGCTGAACCTGGCCACCCCGGGCCGCGAGCAGGAGGACGCCGACACCCCGCCGGGCACGGCCGCCACCGGCCCCCCAC
>NZ_NGFP01000045.1 GCF_002149035.1 Streptosporangium minutum | reverse complement strand
CGGCGGGACCTGCCGGATGGCACGGGCAGGCGGCCGGGGCGGGCTTCAGTAGTCCTTGAGGGTGATGGCGCGGGCCGCCTTCTGGAGCGGCTCCATGACCTTGGCCATCATGCGCTCCTTGCCCGGCAGGTATTTCATCAGCGAGAGCATCTTCATCTGGAACCAGACCTGGGACCTGCTCCGCAGCACCATGTGCTTGATGTTGCCGGGCCCGAGGTTCTGGTTCTGCTCGGCGAAGTGCCGCGTCGCCTGCTCGTAGCCGCCGAACCCGGCCTCGTGGTCGCCACCGGCGGCCGCCAGCTCGCCGGCCAGGACGTAGGCGCCGACCAGGGCGAGGCTCGTGCCCTGCCCGGAGGCGGGGGAGGCGCAGTGGGCGGCGTCCCCGATCAGCGCCACCCGCCCCTTCGACCAGCGGTCCATGTGGACCTGGCTGAGCGAGTCGAAGTAGAAGTCGGGCGCGTCGGCCATGCCGTCGAGCAGGCGGGGGATCTCCCATCCCTCCCCGGCGTAGGCGTCGGCCAGGAGCTTCTGCTGCTGCTCGCGGTCGCGGTGGTCGTAGTCCAGCGTCCCGGTGGCGAACAGGAACATCGCCTTGGCCCCGGTGTCCTTGGCCGTGCTGTACATCAGGGCCGTCCTGCCGGGGGAGACGTAGGTGAGCTCCCACCGGTCGAGTTCCAGGTGGTTGGGGACGCTGAAGATCGAGACGTGGTATCCGAGGCCGCGGACATACCGGGACTCGGGGCCGAAGGCCAGCGCACGGGTGGCCGAGTGCAGCCCGTCGGCGCCCACCACGAGGTCGAAAGTGCGTGTCCCGCCGTTCTCGAAGGTGACCCGTACCCCGTCGCCGTCATCGGTGAGGGAGACGATGGAGTCGTCGAAGAGGTATTCGACCTCGTTCTCCGTCAGGTCGTAGAGGATGCGGTTCAGGTCGCCGCGCAGGATCTCGGTGTCTTCGCCCTCGCGCCCGCCGAACGTGTCGCCGCCCATGCTGGCCAGCCGTTCGCCGTTCGCTTTGACGATCGACGCGCCCTGCACGTTGGTGCGCTCCCGCCGGATCTCGTCCATGACGCCCATGCGGGTGACCACGTCGAGGGCCGCGCCACGGATGTCGATCTTGTAGCCGCCCTGCCGGATCGCGGGCGCCCGCTCCACCACCGTGGGTGTGAAGCCGTGGCGGCGCAGCCAGTAGGCCAGCGCGGTGCCCGCGATGCCGGCGCCGGAGATCAGGACGCTCGTGTTCCTCATGGGTGCTGCTCCTAGGTCGGTTCCTCGTCCGCCGCTGACAGTACACGTGTATGACACGTTTGTTCAATACGACTGTTCAAGACACTTGTGCGAGAGCTGTGTACACTGCCGGACATGGGAAATCGCGAAGATCTTCTGGCCGGGGCCAAGCGCTGCCTCTACGAAAAGGGATACGCCCGCACCACGGCCCGCGACATCGCGGCGGCCTCGGGCGTCAGCCTCTCCGCCATCGGTTACCACTACGGGACCAAGGAGGCGCTGCTGAACGCGGCCCTCTACCAGGCCATGGAGGAGTGGGGCGACGATCTGTCCAGCATCCTGAACGCCGAGGCCGGTCCCGACGCCACGCCCGCGGACCGGTTCGTGGCGGCATGGGAGGGAGTGATCGCGTCGTTCGCCGCGAACCGGCCGCTCTGGGCCATCCAGTTCGAGATCACCGCGCACATCGACCAGCTGCCCGAACTGCGCCGGACCCTTTCCGAGGCCAGCAGGCAGGCACGCCTGGGACTCGCCGAGCTGTTCGGGAGTCTGGGCCTGGCCGGGGACGGACAGCGGGACATGCAGCTCGGCTCGTTCTACCAGGTCCTGCTCAGCGGGGTGGCGGCACAGTGGCTGCTGGACCCGGAGGGCGCGCCGTCAGGGCGTGACCTGCTCGACGCGGTGCGGACCGTCGCGGAGGTCGTCGGCCCGGGACCCGTCACCCGATCCTGAATGTCACCGGCGGAAGGGTTAGGAGATGCCCCCGATCGGTGCTTGACTGCGGTCATGGAACTGGCCTTCGAACGGCGCGGGGCAGGACCGCCCCTGGTCCTGCTGCACGGAATCGGGCACCACTGGCAGGCATGGCTGCCGGTGCTCGACCGGCTCGCCGCCGAACGGGACGTGATCGCCGTCGACTTCCCCGGCTTCGGCGTCTCCCCGCCGCTGCCGCCCGGCTCGCCGTACACGGCGGAGAGCCTCGCTGACGCGGTCGTGTCGTTCTGCGACATGCTCGGCCTGCGCGAGCCTCACGTGGCGGGAAACTCCCTCGGGGGCTACGTCGCCCTTGAGCTGGCTTCGAGGGGCGTGGTCCGCACGGCCACGGCGCTCTCCCCGGCGGGGTTCTGGAGCCGGGGAGAGCTCGCGTACGCGCGGGCGGCGCTCCGGGCGGCGCGGGCCTCGGCCCGCGCCATGCCGCCGGAGCGGGCCACGGCCGCCCTGGAGAGCCCGCTGGGCCGGATGGTCGCGGCGGGCGTGATGGTGGCGCACCCGTCCCGGATCTCCGCCGAGGCGCTGCTCGCGGCCACCCAGGCGCTCGGGGCCGCCCCCGGCTTCGACGACACCCTGGACTCGTTCGCGTGGATGATGCCCCCGGCCCCGCCGAAGGCGCCGATCACCATCGCCTGGGGGGAGCGCGACCGGCTGCTGCCCCGGCGGCAGGCCGTACGGGCCGCCAGGTGGTCGGGTCAGCGGGTGAAGCTGCTGACGGGCTGCGGGCACCTGCCGATGAGCGACGATCCCGAACTGGTCGCCCGGGTGCTGCTGGAGGGATCGCGGTAACCGGCCGCGAGCCGGGCGGGGCTAGTGCGGTGACCGGAAAGGTTCACCGGCTCCGCCGTCCCCGCCCTCCACGTGATGTCCCGCTTCCTCCAGGACAGTGATGGCCTGCTGTTTCTTCAACTCGGGAAGCAGAACCAAGTCGGCGTGGAAAGTTGAGGCGACGAACACCGGAATCGCTGCCTCTGCCAGTGGCTTGATGATTGCCGAAAGCATCCCCGGAACATCCAAGCCGTGCGCTGTGACGTCGCCGTAGAGGCCGATCCACTGCTCACCTGAGTCTGCAGGCCGGGCCTCTCGGACGACAGTCAGCCCTTCGGGGGCGCGGACAAGCACAATCCAGTCGTCCTCGGGCAACGCCGCATCCGGCAGATGCTCGACAGTGAACATCGGGGACACGATACGCAGGTGCTGGGCTGTAAGCGGGTTCATGGGCGCCTGTCTACCAGACCCTCCTGTGAGGCATGCACGCTCGCACGGCCGTCCCCGTCGGCCATACCGTGCCAGGGGCTGACCGGAATCGACCCGGTGTACCTTTCCGGTCACAGCACCTAGCGGAAGGTCTGTCCCCACAGCGCGAGCATGACCAGGACGAACACGATCACGACGCCCGCGTAGGCGACCGGTCCGAGCCGCAGGGCGCGCCGGACCCGGTTGAGACCCCAGGCGAACAGGAACGCCAGGAAGATCAGCAGGATCAGTCCGCTGTCCATCAACACCGCCTTTGGTGAGCCTTCGCTGACCAGTATGCGTTCCCCGAGCTGATCTTGCGGCGATTGAGCGCGATGCGGGACTCCGTGGCATCGTTGCGCAACGTGAACAGATCCACGAAGGTAACGCGCATCCTGCTGGTGGCCGCCTTCGCCGCCGGCCTCACCGCCTGTTCGGACGGGGGCGACCCGGCGGCGGCCCCCACCGCGTCCGTCTCCGCCTCCGCGTCCGTCTCCGAGCCCGCGGTCTCCTCCGAGCCGGCCGTCCCTTCCTCTTCCCCCTCGGACCCGGCGGCCACGGTGCCCGAGGCCACGGCGTCGGCGTCGGCTTCGCCGAGTGAGAAGCCGCTCCGCGGGGCCGACGGTGAGCTGCTGGGTGATGTCAAGCTGTCGGGCGCGAACGCGATCACGGTGGCTCCCGAGGGGGAGAAAGCCCAGAAGGTCGAGCTCACGCCGTTCACCGAGGTACTGGACGTTCAGGGCGCCATCTGCAGTGAGGGCAAGATCCCGCACAAGTGCACCACGGACCAGCTCCGGAAGGCACTCAAATCGGCTGTGTCCTTCTACGCCAAGGTGACGGTCAAGGACGGGACGGCCACGAAGATCGAGGAGATCGTCCCGGAATGACGGTTCCGGCGGGCGGCTGTCGATGCCGGGTGGCCCGCTGAAGATCTGAGCACCGGCCCGCGGGCCGATCGGTCACGCGGGGTACGGCTCGCGCCCGGCGAGGGCGCGGGCCGTACCCGGCCGGTGGGACAGGCGGCGGGACGGCCGTTCGGAGGCCGCCGACCAGGTCGAACCGGAGACGGCCGACGGCGCCCGCCGGCGCTTCGGCCACGGCGCGGTGCCTGGCCGGCCTTCCACTGCGCGTGCTGCGCAACCCGGGGCCCGGCCCGGTCACATTGGTCGCGGCCCGTCGGGCCCGGACCGATTCCTTTTCCGGACAGGCACCGTCACACAGTTAGGAACGCGACAGAACGCCTGAGACGGAGATATGAGCATGCCAACCAACAGCCGGCAGGCGACCACGGTGAACTCGACGGTCACCTCGTGGGACGGAACTGACACCACGACCACGAAGCGGCTGCTGGCCGCCGGCGTGATCGCGACCCCGCTGTTCTTCACGGTGGCGTTCGCCCAGGCCTTCTCCCGGGACGGCTTCGACCTGTCCCGGCACATGCTCAGCCAGCTGTCGATGGGAGACCTCGGTTGGCTGCAGATCGCCAACTTCATCGTCACCGGGACGCTGTTCATGGCGGCGGCCGTCGGGATGCGGCGGACACTGCGCCAAGGTCCCGGGGCGAAGTGGGGCCCCAGACTGATCGGCGTCGTCGGCGCGGGGCTGATCGCCGCAGGCGTCTTCGTCACCGACCCGGCCGCCGGCTACCCCGTCGGATCCGTGGAGGGCGAGACGTCCTGGCACGGCATGCTTCACAACGTGGCAGCCATGGTGGGCGGCCTGGCCCTGCTGGCGGCCAGCCTGGTGTTCGCCCGCCGGTTCCTCGTCGGGAAGCGAAAGGGATGGGCGATCTACAGCGCGGTCGGCGGGATCGTCTACACCGTGCTGCCGCAGACCAACCCCGGACTGATGAGCCTGCTGTTCGCCGTCGCGTCACTGATCGGCTGGGCCTGGATCTCCACGATCTCCATCCACCTCATCAACACCGGCACTGCCGAGACGACCGCACTCCGCCATCCGGTCCGCCCCTCGTAGCGGAGGCCTTCCCGCCCGGCTCCGGCGGTCGTCCCATCGGAGCCGCAGGGTCAAGGCGAACGTCGCGCCAGCCCTCACCTGTCCCTGTGCCTGGAGCTACCTCGGCGGCGTCGCCCTGCTCGGCCTCCTCGCGGTGCCGGCGGCGGGCGGTGGCCGTACGGGCCGCCCACCGCCCGCCGCCGGCTGTCCCGCGCGACCTGTGAGCACTCAAGGCGGCGGGACCGTCCAGGCCGCGACCGGGAAGGAGTCGGTGCTCACCAGAGTGGTCAGAAGCCGAAGGAGCGGCCGATGATCTCCTTCATGATCTCGGTCGTGCCGCCGTAGATGGTCTGGACCCGGCTGTCGACCCAGGCCTTGGCGACGGGGTACTCCATCATGTAGCCGTAGCCGCCGTGCAACTGGAGGCAGCGGTCGATCACCTTGGTCTGCAGCTCGGTGGTCCACCACTTGGCCTTGGCGGCGTCGACGACGGTGAGCTCCTTGGCGTTGAGGGCCCGGATGCACTTGTCCACGTAGTGGCGGGCGATCTCGACCTCGGTGTCCAGCTCGGCCAGGACGAAGCGGGTGTTCTGGAAGCTACCGATGCTGCGGCCGAAGGCCTTGCGGCTCTTGCAGTACTCGATGGTCGCCTGCAGGACGGTCTCGGCGGCGGCCACGGCCATGACGGCGATCGACAGCCGCTCCTGCGGGAGGTTGCCCATGAGCTGGAAGAAGCCCTGGCCCTCCTCCGCGCCCAGCAGGTTGGCCGCGGGGACCCGGACGTTGTCGAAGAACAGCTCCGCGGTGTCCTGGGCGTGCATGCCGATCTTCTCAAGGTTGCGGCCCCGGCTGAAGCCCTCCATGCCCCGCTCGACGACGAGCAGGGACGTCCCCCGGGCTCCGGCGGTCGGATCGGTCTTGGCGACCACCACGACCAGGTCGGAGTTGATGCCGTTGGTGATGAAGGTCTTCTGGCCGTTGAGGACGTAGTGGTCGCCCTCGCGCACGGCGGTCGTCCTGATGCCCTGCAGGTCGCTGCCCGCGCCCGGCTCGGTCATCCCGACGGCTGTGATCAGCTCGCCGCTGACGAACCCGGGCAGCCAGCGGGCCTTCTGCTCGTCGTTGGTGAGGTCCACGAAGTACGGAGCCATCACGTCGTTGTGCAGCGAGTAGCCCAGGCCGGACGCGCCGATCCCGATGACCTCCTCGACGATCACGGCGTTGTAGCGGAAGTCCGTGATCCCCGCCCCGCCGTACTCCTCCGGCACCCCGAAGCCGAACATCCCGATCTCGCCGGCCTTCTTCCACACCTCGCGGGGGACGATGCCGTCCTTCTCCCACTGATCGTGGTGGGGCGCGACCTCGCGGGCCAGGAACTCGCGCACGGTCTCACGGAAGAGCTGGTGCTCCTCCTCGAAGAGGTCTCGCTGCATTGACTGCCTCCTTGGGGGATCCGTGGACCAGAATACGATTCTGTTACTTTCAGGTACAGCCGCCCTACGGTGCCGGTACGTCTGTTGTGCCCGGAGTGGCCAGATCACAAGTCCGCCACAGTCGCCTGGGGGTTCTGTCGTCTCCCTGCGGCGGGAGATCGCAGAGCGGTACGATCCGGGCCTAGTTGTGATTAGATGGCCGGTTTTGCGGCAAGATCCCGGTGAATCGGAGTGTCTAGTGGTGCGGTGGGGAGCGGGACTCCGTGGGGCTGTCGCGGTTTCAGTCCTCGGCCTGTTGAGCGGTGCGCTGGTCACGCTGACCTCCGGACCGGCCGGTGCGAACACCGCCGAGCTTGAGGTCGACTACATATGCACCGGAGGGCCCGGCACGATCGTGCGGAGCGGCCCGGTGAAACTCAGCACCAGGGTGACGGTCCCCACGACGCTCTCGGTCGGCGAGCCGCTCAACATCGGCTGGGCGCTCGCCTACAAGGACGCGTCGAGGTTCGGCTCGCCGGACTACTTCGCCCCCGGAGGCAAGGTCGCGGTCACCGGAGACGTCGAGCTGTCCGGTGTCTGGAGAGGCGTCCTCAAGCCGGTGGGAAGCGCCGACCAGTCCGGCCAGCTTGAGCCCGGCACCGTCCTTGCGCTCCCCGCCAACCTCTCCGACTCCGCCCACACCGAAAAGGCGGGAACGGTCAAGGTCACTCCCCAGAAGCTGTTCGTGGACTTCACGCCGCCCGCCGGCGAGGTCATGGTCAACGACGACGACCAGCGGGTGAGGTATGAGACGGGCCGCTGGAGGGATCTGAACGACCAGCCGGCGAACAACAACGACCACCACCACGACATCCACCGGACGGTGGAGCAGGGGGCCACGGCCTCTCTCTCGTTCACCGGCACCGGAATCGAGTACGTCGCCCAGCGTGACTTCCGCGCCGGGAAGGCCCGGTTCTACATCGACGGCGCGCCGGCCACGCCGGCCTACATCGACGCCTCGAAGATGTCCGACGGCACGCCGTCGAACGACGCGAACAGGGGCGGGCTGACGCTGTGGAGGTTCCTCGGCCTCAACTACGGCAAGCACGTCGTCCAGGTCGTGAACGACGAGCAGGGCAAGTGGACACAGCTCGACGCCTTCCGGGTGATCACAAAGGAGCTGGCGGAGCCGCCGACCGAGCACCGCGCCACCTGCACGCTCGTCAGCGCGCCGGTGTCGGTGAACGTCACCATCTCGGGTAAGACTTCTTCGCCTGACCCGTCGAACACGGGAAGCCCGCGTCCGGACCCGACGTGCACCCCGACTCCGGCCCCGTCGTCCACTCCCTCACCTTCTCCGACGTGCGTCCAGCCGACGAATCCGACGCCGACGCCGACGTGCACTGCCACACCGACGCCTTCTCCGACGTGTGTCCAGCCGACGAATCCGACGCCGACGCCGACATGCGTTACAACGACGCCGACGCCGACTCCTTCGCCTTCACCGACGTGTAGGTCCACGACCACTCCGACCCCCACGCCGAGCAACAGCAACACCGGCCAGGGAAACACGAGCACGTCCACGCCCAAGCCGACCCTGACCGTGACGGCGACCGTCACACCCACGAGGGCGACGCCGACCACCCCTCAGGTGACCGTCGTTCCCTCGGGCGGCGCCCAGACCGGTGAGGCTTCCGACGACGGGCCTTCGGGCATGGGCCTGATCGGCGGCGGGACGGCCATGGTGATCGGAAGCGTTCTCGGCGGAGTGGCGTTGAAGAGGCGGCAGGCGGCGCACGTCCGTGGCCGAGGCTAGGTAAGGAGGCGCGCCGTATGTATCCAGGGCCTTCGCAGGGTGGTCCCGACCCCTATTACGGTGGCGGTCGTCCCCCCAAGCCCCCCAGGTCTCCCAAGAGCATGCTGCTCCCGGCGGCGCTCGTGGTCGGGTCGCTCGGCGGGGTGGCCGCGATCATGGCGGGGCTGCTCAGCTACCTGGCTCCGGCGGCCGACGAGGAGCCCTACGGGCCTCCGATCGCGCAGGCGGCGGACAGCATGGTGGTGGAGAACGCTCCAGCGCAGGGCGAGCAGCCGGCGCAGCAGGATCCGGCGGTGGCATTGTCCCCGGTGGTGGGGCCGGGTGGGCTGGACGTGCCGTTGACGGCCGCCGCGCCGACCGCGCCACCGCCGTTGCCCGTCGTCCAGCCGCCGGAGCCGCTCAAGAGCGCCGGGGTGAGGCCGTACAGGATCGCCATTTCGAAGATCGGGCTGCTGGCTCCGCTGATGGCGCTGGGAGTGGACGCTAAGAAGGAGATCCAGACCCCGCCGCTGAGCAAGCCGAACCAGGCCGGCTGGTACAAGCACGGGCCGATCCCCGGCCAGCAGGGGCCTTCGGTGGTCCTCGGGCATGTGAACACCAAGCGCGGGGCAGCCGTCTTCAGCCGTCTGAAGGAGATCAAGCGCGGGGACACGATCAAGGTGTCCCGGTCGGACAAGACCATCGCGGAGTTCACGGTCGACGGTGTGGAGCAGGTCAGCAAGAAGGCGTTCCCGTCGAAGCGGGTCTACGGCAACACCGGTGAGGCCACCCTGCGGCTGATCACCTGTGGCGGCGTCTACAACCGCAAGACCGGCCACTACACCGACAACATCATCGTCTACGCGACCCTGTCGAAGACCCGCCGCGTCTGATCGCGTCGTCCCTACCGGCATCGGAAGGATCCGCACCCGTGCAGGCATGGCGTACGCCCGACGGCCGCACGCTGGTCGCCGGGCCGGTGGGCCCGCTGAGCGACACCCTGCTCGGCCCGCACGGCATCCTCGGCCCGGACGGCGCGTCCTTGACCGAGGAGCACACCTACTACGAGCTGGACGCCTCCGGGGCGCTGTGGCATGTGTACGAGACGACTGTCTCCTCGGTGGAGTACGAGCTGTACGCGACGACCTATCGCGTGGAGGGGACGGCGCTCCACGGCTACGAATCGTCGTGCGACGCTTTCTCTGGCGAGAGCAGGCACAGGCACACGGTCAAGTTCACGGGCCTGACCCCTCTCGCCCCGGAGGAGACGCCGTCGGAGGAACGGATCCACGCCATGCTCATCCAACGAGGCGCGTCTGCCGGGTGAGCATGGAGCGGGGCGGCTCCCCGGATGAGCAGCGTCCCGCTCCATGCGGCTTTCGAGCCTCTCAGTCCGCGTGCTGCCCGCTGCGGCGGAGGATCGGGTGCTGGGCTTCGACCTGTCGCATCAGGGTCAGCAGATCGTCGGCGTGCCTGGCCTCGACGGGTTCGGGGCCGGTGGTGATCCAGCAGGGGAAGGCCCAGTAGCGGCACGCCCAGCAGCGCCACAGGACGACCCATCCGGGATGGCGGCCCTCCAACTCGCGGGCCACGTCAGCCGGGAGGGGAAGAATCGCGTCGGCCAGGTGGGGAAGAGGTGTCACCGGCTGCGGCCCGTCGGGGTCAGGACGTGGTGGATCTTCCGGGCGACGACGTCCGCTTCGGCGACGGGCCCGATCTTTTCGTGCCAGGACCACCAGTACCACCAGGTTCCTTCCTGCGGTGCCGTGTAGACGATCTCGGAGAGTGCGGGGGCGTCGGGGTTGACGACGATCAGCTCTGGGGGACGGCGGGAGGCCACCCGGACCCGGGCGTGCAGGCCGTCTTCTTTGAGTCGTTCGGTCAGGCGGGTCAGGTGGACGGTCGCCGGGATGCCGGTGTCGTCGGTGACGGCCATGGGACCTCCGGTAAGGGGTGAGCGGGCTTGCCGTACTCCAGTTGTCGGGATGAGGGCGTGGGGCATCCACGCATGACGGATCGGTGCGGGTGGGAGGCCCCCGACGGGTTGTGGGGAAGCACGTCGGGGGCCGATCCGGCCGGGGCACGGGGGTGACTCCGGGCCGGAGGTCTGCGGGGCGGCTCCACCGCTACCCCTCCAAGAAGAGGTGGAGCCGCCTGCCCTCGGCAGCGCTGGCGCCTGCGCGTCGCCGAGGAGTCGTTGTCGTTGCCTGGTGCCCGTGTCCTGGAGCTGTAACGAGTGTCGGTAATCACTCGATCACTCTCCGTGGAACGGTTACGCTCCGATCGTGACGGCTGAACAAGTCGCTGTAAACAGGTTCCGCTGGAACAGTTCCCAAGTTTCTTGTTCCGAGGGCGAGCGGATCAACTCATAAGAGGGTGGAACGTGGCGAACAGGACCAGCCCAACAGTGCGTCGTCGGCGGCTCGCGGCAGAGCTGCGACAGCTTCGGCAGGAGTCTGGAAAGAATCGTGACGAAGTAGCGGCGTTCGTCGGCTGTGCGCCCGCCACCATCACCAAAATCGAGAACGCCTCCTCAACGGCCCGTCCAGCCGATGTCGCCCTGCTGCTGGAGTTGTACGGCATCACCGGAGAACGGCGTGAGGTCCTCATGACACTCGCCCGTGAGGCTCGTCAGCGCGGCTGGTGGCATCAGTACGGCGGAGCGATTCCGCAGTGGTTCGAGGCGTACGTAGGTCTGGAAGAGGAAGCCGCAGAGATCAGGTCCTTCCAGCCCGAGACGATCGACGGACGCCTTCAGACGGAGGGCTACATCCGGGCTCTCATCCAGGCGGAGGTGAGTGTCCCTCCGGAGGAGGAGATCGAGCGCCGGGTCGCCATCCGCCTCAGACGGCAGGAACGTCTGACCTCCCCTGACGCCCCCGAGCTATGGGTCGTGCTGGGTGAGGCCGCATTGCGCAGGGCGGTCGGCGGCACCGAAACCATGCGTGAGCAGCTTCAGAGGCTCAGTCAGGTCTCACGTCTGAACAACGTCACGCTGCAGGTGCTCCCGTTTCACGCGGGGGCTCATCCGGGTATGCACGGCGGTTTCCATATGCTCGGATTCCCAGAAGAAGCCGATAGAGCTGTCGTGTACGTTGAATATCGGCAGGGTGCCCTGTATCTGGAACGACAGCCGGATGTGGATGCTTATGCCAAGCTCTTCGATCACCTGCGCGCGAGGGCACTTGGTCCTGATGAGTCACGTGCTCTGATCGCGCGTATGGCCGAGGAGGCCCTCTGAGAGACCACGAGTAGGAAGGTGCGGGTGTCCACGATGGACTTTTCCCGCGTCACCTGGCGCAAGAGCAGCTTCAGCGGTAACGGCGGTGCTGACTGCGTCGAAGTGGCGGTCGTTCCTGGCGACCCGGCGCTGGCAGGGCACAAGGCCGACGTCGATGAGCTCTACCTCGTCCGTGATTCCAAGGACCCGGACGGTCCGAAGCTCGCTTTCACCCGTTCCGAGTGGGACGCGTTCGTCAAGGGCGTGAAGGCCGACGAGTTCGACGGCTGACGGACCCGCCGATGGTGTCCGGCGTGGTCACGGCCACGGTCGGCGAGCGCCGCGCCGGGCCCTGGCGAGGGGACGGCGGGGCGTCCCTGGACGATCTCCGTCCTGCCGCATGGTGGATCGGCTCGATGGATGCGGGACGAAAAAAGAGAACCCCGCAGGGAAGGTCTCCCGGCGGGGTTCGACTCGGAACCACGTCTGGTCTCTCCTACGATCCGACCTCCCCCTCAGGCCAGATCTCCACAGTACGAGGGGAGAGGCAGAAACACGCTTATCTGCCGCGATGCTCTACAGCGACGACTCCGCTCCCCTGGAAAAGTTCCGTCGCCTCCGCACGCCGAGGAAGCGGACCGCCACCATACCGATGGTCACGGTGGCCATCGTCCACACGACCCATTGCCCGATAGTCGTGATCACTTCATTCCTGCCCGGTGGCATCACGAACATCTGGACGGCCGCGCCGACCGGCACCGTCACTTGGGCAAGCACGCCGATCGCCCCCGGTTGCCTGGCACAGGCCCCTATGGCGCCGAGAATCGGTCCGAGCAGAACGGTCGCCGCCCACCAGTAGAGCGTTTCATACCCGTAAGAGCTGAGCGGGACGTCGTGGACGATCGTGTCGACGGCGTAGTACACGGCCGTGGCGGCGAGCAGGGTCAGCACGCCGGCAACGGCGCCCCGGGCCAGTGTCCGGGCCCTGAGGTCGCTCTGTTCGGCACGGGTGGCCAGCAATCCCGCCAACACCGCCAGCCCGGCCCAGGCCCAACCGGAGTCCAGCAGGACGCTCACGATTTCCATGATCGACCACCCGCTGGTCGTGGCTTCCTGGCTTTCCAGATCCACAGAAAGACGGGCTACGGCGTTGGCCAGGGAGGTGGCCGCGCCAAACACCGCGCCGGCCGCCAGGACGCCGAGCAGGGAGTTCAAGCCGGGGCGCGGGTTGTTGTTCATGGACGGCTTTCTACCAAAGCGGGTCGCGACATGCGCTACCGGAAGGAGACCGGAGCCGGTACCCCACCGGAGCGTGGTCGTCTGCCGGGCAGGACGCTCTGGTCTCCCGGTCCCATGACATGGATCTTGAAGAAGCGCTCAAGGCCGGCGTCGTCGCCGGTCTGGAAGCCAAGCGGCAGTTCGCGTTCCCCGGAGCCGTCGCGGTCGCGGACGAACCTGCGCAGGACGGTCTGGGTCCGCGCCGTGCCCGCGCACCGTCGCTCTGTGAGCGGGACGGAACGCCGAAACCCCCACCTGGGGTGTCCTGGCGGGGGGTTCGATGTTCGCGTAGCGGTGTGCGGGTCGCCTCACGGCGCGAGGCCCGATGTGGCTCCGGCCGTACGGCGGCCCGCGATGGCGGTGGGTCAGGCACGGGGGACCCCGGTGTCTCCGGTCAGGTGGTCCGGTAGTCGAGCAGCACCACCTGACCGAAGGTCCGCGCCTCGGTCAGCGACAGCTTCGCCGAGAGGCCCTCGCTCCAGAACCGCTGCCCGTGCCCGCGCACCACGGGGTAGATCCAGACCTTGTACCCGTCCATCAGGCCGGCCTCCAGCAGCGCGTCGGTGAGCCGGCCGCAGCCCCAGACGATGATGTCGCCGCCGGGCTCCTCCTTCAGCTTGGTGATCACCGGCACCAGGTCGGCGGCGGGGATGACCGTGGAGTTGGCCCAGTCGCTCTTGTCGATCGTCGACGAGACGGTGTACTTCGGCATCGAGTTGACCTTGTCGACGAACGGGTCGCTGGGCATGGCCGGCCACGCCTGGGCCATGCCCTCGAACGTGACCCGGCCCATGAGCAGCGCGCCCGCCTCCGTGAGCTGGCCACTGGAGTACGCGGCCCACTCCTCGTTGTTGTGCTCCATGGACCAGGTGTGCGGCTCGTCGATGAAGCCGTCGAGGGTGCTGAACGTGGAAGCGATGATCTTCCTCATGATTGTCTCCTTGTGTAGGGGTGTGCGGCCCGCGCGTCCCGGAGGGCCCTGGCCCACCAGGCCAGCCGGTCCAGGACGGCGGGCAGTGCGGTGTTGCAGTCCGCCGACGCCTTGGGCCAGCCGCCGTCCGCGGCGAACAGCTCCCAGTAGCGGGGCAGCGTGATGACGTCGCTCAGGACGGCGGCGTGCAGTTCGGTGAAGATCTGACGTAACTGGTCGATCGCGTACAGGCCGCCCGAGTCGCGGCCGTACGCGACGAATGTGACCGGCTTGGCCTGCCACTCCTCGTAGTACCAGTCGATGGCCGTCTTGAGCGGAGCGGGGAAACTGCGGTTGTACTCGGGGGTGATCACGGCGAAGGCGTCGGCCGCGGCCAGCCGCCCGGACAGGGCGACGACCTGGGGCGGGCGCGGCTCGCCCTCGTCCACCAGCCGCTCCGGCAAGTCCGTCTCCGCCAGATCGACCATCTCGATCTCAAGGTCGCTCCGCCGCGCCGCCCGGCCGGCGAACCAGCCCGCGACGGTCGGCCCGAACCGCCCGCTCCTGGTGCTGGCGATGATCACCGCGACCCGCAACGGGGTGGCCTGCCCGGTCTGCCCGCTCATCTCGTCCTCCCTCCTGCCGTGTGAGTCCACTGTGCAGGAGGGGCTTTACGGGATGTTTCCGGTTGTCTTACGGCCCGGCTATCGTGGCCCGCATGCGCTTCGGGATGCTGGGGCCGGTGGCGGTGTGGACGTCGGCGGGAGAGCCGGTCGCGGTGCCGGGGCTGAAGGTCCGGGCGCTGCTGGCCGACCTGCTCCTGCACGAGGGCCGCCCGGTGCCGGCCGACCGGCTCATCGACGACCTGTGGGGCGACGACCTGCCGGGCAACCCGGCGGGCGCGCTGTCGGCGAAGGTGTCACAGCTGCGGCGCGTGCTGGAGGACGCCGAGCCGGGGGCCCGTGACCTCGTGTCCCACCAGCCGGCCGGATACCTGTTGAAGGCCGAGACCGACGCCGTCGACTTCGACGCCTGGCTGGAAGCCGCCGGGCGGGCCGCCGCCGGTGAGCGGGCCGAGCTGCTGGGACGGGCGCTGGGCCTGTGGCGGGGGAACGCGTTCGCCGACTTCGCCGACGCGCCGTTCGCGCGCGCGGCGGCGGCCCGGCTGGAGGAGCGGCGGCTGGCCGCCGTGGAAGAGCTGGCCGAGGTACGGCTCGCCCTCGGCGAGCACGCGCTGCTCGCCGGTGAGCTGGGAGAGCTGGTCGCCGCCCACCCCCTGCGAGAACGGCTGCGCGCCGCGCACATCCTCGCGCTGTACAGGTCCGGGCGCCAGAGCGAGGCGCTCGGCAGCTACGAGCGCCTGCGCGCCGTGCTGGCCGAAGAGCTCGGCCTGGACCCCAGCCCGGACCTCGTCGCCCTGCACCGGCAGGTCCTCACGCAGTCCGTCGCGGGCGGCCCGTCTCCCGGCCCGTCCCTCGGCCCGTCTCCCGGCCCGTTCCTTGGCCGGACGAATCTGCCGACGCCGCTCGGCGCGCTCATCGGCCGGGACGGCGCCGTCGCCGAGCTGCGCGAACGGCTGACCGGCGAGCGGCTGGTGACCTTGACCGGACCCGGTGGCGTCGGCAAGACCAGGCTCGCCGTCGAGGCCGCCGCCGGCCTCGACGAGGTGTGGTTCGTCGAGCTGGCCGTACTCGACCGGCCCGGCGCCGAGGACGCGGAGGACAGGCTGGCCGAGGCCGTCATGGCGGTGCTCGGGATCAGCGAGGGCGCGCAGCCCGCCGACCGGCTCGTCGAGGCACTGCGCGGGCGCCACACGCTGCTCGTCCTGGACAACTGCGAGCACGTCGTCGAACCGGTGGCCGCGCTGGTCGCGCGGCTGCTGGCCGCCGCGCCGGGGCTGCGGGTGCTGGCCACCAGCCAGGAGCCGCTCGGGCTGCCCGGCGAGGTGGTGTGGAATGTGCCGCCCCTGGACGTGGCCGCTCCGGACGCGGGTCTCGGCGAGCTGGCCGCCTGCGGGGCGGTACGGCTGTTCGTGGCCAGGGCGGGGGCCGCGTCGCGGGGGTTCACGCTGGACGAGGAGAACGCGGCCGATGTGGCCGTGCTGTGCCGCCGCCTCGACGGGATCCCGTTGGCGCTGGAGCTGGCCGCCACCCGCGTGCGCTCCCTCGGCGTACGCGAGCTGGTGCGCCGCCTCGACGATCGCTTCAGGCTGCTCGCCACCGGGCACAGGGGTGCGCCGCCGCGCCAGCAGACACTCATGGCGATGATCGGCTGGAGCTGGGAGCTGCTGAGTGAGACGGAGCGGTCCGTGCTGCGCCGGCTGGCCGTACACGCCGATGGCTGCACGCTGGAGGCCGCCGCCGCCGTCAGCGGGCACGACGTGCTCGACCCGCTGACCCGCCTGGTGGACCGATCGCTCGTGGTCATGACCGACGATCCGGCCGGGCCGAGATACCGGCTGCTGGAGTCCGTCGCGGCCTACAGCGCCGACCGGCTGCGGGAGGCGGGCGAGGAGAAGCTGATACGGCACCGCCACCTCGCCTACTACCTTGATCTGGCCGAGGAGGCCGAGCGGCGGCTGCGAGGCGCCGACCAGCGCGAGTGGCTGGGCCGCCTGGACGCCGAGGCCGCCAACCTCAGGGCGGCCCTCGCCACCGCCGCAGGCCCGGCCGTTCACCCGGCCCCGGCCGCTGAGTCCGCGTTGCGACTGGTCAACGCCCTCGCCTGGTACTGGTTCCTGCGGGGGAGGCTGGCCGAGGCCGGGCGGTCGTTCGCGGTGGCGCTGGCCGTACCCGACGCCGGTGAGCCGGCCCTGCGCGGGCGGGCGCTCGCGTGGGACGCCGGATTCGCCTTCCTGTACGGCGGCGGTGGTGACGGTGGCGGTGGCGGCGGCGACCGTGACCGGCGGAGAGAGGCCGCGTTGCGCCTGCACGACGACCCCGGCGGGCGGGCCAGGGCCGCCTGGTTCCTGGCCTACGCCGGCAGCGACCTGGGTGACCTGACGGCGGCGGAGGAGCTGGTCGGCGAGGCGCTGCCGGTGTTCGAGCGGCTGGACGACCGGTGGGGCACCGCCGCCGCACTGACCACCAAGGCCAAGCTGGCCCACGTCCGCGGTGACCTCGACGGGCTGGGGCGTGACGCCGGGCGCGCCGCGGCGCTGTTCGCCGAGGTGGGGGACCGGTGGGGGCAGCTGGAGGCCACCGGCTGGCTGGGCGCGCTGGCCGAGCTGACCGGGGACCACGCCGAGGCGGAACGGCTGCACCGCCAGGGCCTGCGCTGGGCCGAGGAGCTGGGCCTGTGGGCGGAGGTCGCCGGGCGGGTCGCCTGGCTCGGCTGGCTGGCGCTGCAACGCGGGGATCTGCCGGTCGCGGCCGAGACCTGCGAGCGCGGCCTCCGGCTGTACGCCGAGCAGGGGAACCGGGCGGGCGAGGTGTTCGCGACGATGGGGCTGGCGTTCTCGCTGCGCAGGCTGGGACGGCTGGACCAGGCCGAGGCGCACCTGCGCTCCGTGCTGGAGCGCAGTCCCGGGACGGCCGTGGAGGGCACGCCCCCGCCGTACCTGCCGATGATCCACTGCGAGCTGGGTTTCGTCGCCGAGCGGCGCGGGGACGGGCCGGAGGCGCTCGCCTGCCACCGGGAGGCGTTCGACCTGGGCATGGCTCTCCCCGGAGGCAGGGAGCTGCCGGCGGCGCTCGACGGCCTGGCCGGTGCCCTCGACCTGCTGGGGCGGCATGAGCAGGCCGCCTGGCTCCTCGGCGCGGCCTCCGCGCTCCGCGCCGGGCAGCGCGTCGCGCCGGCCGAGCAGGCGGACATCGACCGCATCACCGCAGAGATACGCGAGCGGTTGGGCGAGCCGCGCTTCACCCTGGCCCACCGGCACGGCGCCACCCTCACCCCTGCCGCCGCCCGCGCACTGGCCGGTTAGGGCCTGTTCCGTGGACCTGGCGCGGCCGGGTGGGCGTCGCGATCCCGCTCCGGCGCGTCTCCGACCTCGTAGGCCCGGCCGGAAAATAATGTGACGCAGGTCACTTTTTCCGGCCGATCCCTTTCCGCCGGCCTGCCGGTCATATGAGCGACACCGTAACGCCGCGGGGAACGGCAGGAAGGAACGATCATGACGGAGAGCACCGGGAACACGCAGGCCGCGCAGCCGGACGAGCAGGTCAGGGCCCTGGACCGGCTCGTCGGCTCCTGGCGGGTGAGCGGAGGAGCGGAGGGGACGGTCACCTACCGCCGGCTGGACGGAGGCTTCTTCCTCATCCAGGACGTCGAGCTGGAGCAGTACGGCCAGAGCATCACCGGCTTCGAGGTGATCGGCCGTGAGAAGCCCTTCGGCGCGGAGAAGGCCAGCGAGGACATCAAGTCCCGCTTCTACGGCAGCGAGGGCAGCACCTTCGACTACGTCTACGAGCTCGACGGTGACACCCTGACCATCTGGGCCGGCGAGAAGGGCTCACCCGCGTACTACAGGGGGACCTTCGACGCCGACGGCGACACCCTCTCCGGCGCATGGGTCTACCCCGGCGGCGGGGGCTACGACTCCAGCATGACCAGGATCAAGTAAGTCCGGCAGCCGGCCCGCAGGGGAGAGCGGGAGAGAGCGGGGGAGCACGGAACTCCGAGCAGGCGATCGCCTCCGGTTCTGCCTGCTCGGCCCGGCGTCCGCACCTGTGGACCGCCGGCCCAGCTCGGCGAGCTGGGCCTGGTGAGCCCGTGGCGCCTGTGCTCCGGCTCTACTCCCCCGCCCTGTCCCCGGCGGCCGGCAGGATCGCCGACCGCCAGGGGGCGGGAGCTGGTGCGGAATGCCTGGCCGACTCTGCCCCATCAGCCCGCGGCCTTCCCGCCGCAGAACACCTCCTTGACGAGCTTGTCCAACGCCTTCGGGAACATCTGCGCCTGGTCGATTGCGGCGTCTCCGGTGGTGATCGAGGCGGTCAGGGTCTTACTGCCGTCGGGCGTGCTGTACATCAGCGTCCCGTAGCCCCCCGGGGTGCTGCCGTCGTGGTTGAGGATGGTGCCGACGCAGTCCGGGCCCGTGTCCTGCACATACAGCCCGAGGCCGTAGCGGCCGTAGAGACCGGCGCTCTTGGGGTGCGGCTTGCGCATCTCGGCCAGCAGCGGGGCCGGCAGGAGCTTGCCGCCGGTCAGCGCGGAGAAGAACGTCTGGAGATCCTGGGTGGTCGAGATCATGCCACCGGCGCCGGCCAGCAGGGAGAGGTTCTGGCGGGTGA
Source organism: Streptosporangium minutum (assembly GCF_002149035.1). GTDB lineage: Bacteria > Actinomycetota > Actinomycetes > Streptosporangiales > Streptosporangiaceae > Streptosporangium > Streptosporangium minutum. The sequence goes on along the minus strand of NZ_NGFP01000045.1, from coordinate 24,101 downwards.
CGTCGACCACCTTCCACTGGTCGGCGTCCTTATACCGGTAGTAGCCGTGGGCATGCGGCCCGGGAATCTGCGTCCGGGTGCCCGCCGCCGCGGTGTTCCGCATCCCGAGCGGCCGTAGGATCCGCCGCTTCATCTCCTCGGCGTAGGAGCGGCCGGTGACCTTCTCGATCAGCAGCAAGGCCAGTGTGTAGTTGGTGTTGGCGTAGCTCCAGTCCGTTCCCGGCGCGAACTTCGCCGGCTTGGACAACGCCAGCCGTACCAGCTCCTCGGGCTGGTAGGTGTGGAACCGGTTGTCCACCCATTCCTTGCCCATGCCGGGGATCCCCGGCACGAAGGTCCCGTCGTTGTAGTACTCGCCGGTGTAGTTGAACAACCCGGTGGTGTGCTGCAGCATCATCCGTACGGTGATCCGCGTGTCCAGCCCGAGCTGGGGCAGGTAGTCGGCCACCGGGGCGTCCAGCCCGATCTTGCCCTCGGCCACCAGTTGCAGCACCAGGGTCGCGGTGAAGGGTTTGGCGGAGCTGCCCGTCCAGAACCGCCCGTTCGTCGGCGGCTTCGCGCTCCGGCCCAGCTTGCGCACCCCGGCGCTGCCGACCCACTCGCCCCGCTCATCGTGCACGCGCATCTGCATCCCGGCGGCGAGACCGGAATCGACCCACTCCTGGATGGCCTTCTGCAGCTCCGGGCGATCCTGCCCGGCAGCGGCCTTCAGCACGGCCGCGTTGCTGTCCGCGGTGGCCACCGGGGGTGTGGCCGCTCCGGCCAGCAGCGCGGCCGCCAGCGCCGTGACCGCCACTCGCCGCAAGACCCGCGGCGTCCGGGCCCTGTTGTTCTTGACGGTGTGGAGGGATTCACGCATGGTCGTTCCTCGCTTTGCGATAGTACGTGTTTGAGATAACTCGAAAGCTATGTTGCATTCAAAATTCCGTCAATCGATCAAAGTGTGTTTGCTCAGGTAGATGGCGGCAAATTGGTGCAATGACGCTGCGCTCGAATGCAATGTAGAGTTGCAATGAATGGCGGCGAAGGCAATACTGGCGGCATGCCAGGAGGACGATTGACCCAGCAGGACCGCGAGCGCATCGCGGCCGGACTCGCCGATGGGCTCTCCTACGCCGAGATCGCCAGGCGGCTCGACCGGCCGACCTCGACGGTCACCCGGGAGATCGGACGCAACGGCGGCCCCAGCGGCTACCGGCCCCAGCAGGCGCACCAGGCGACGGCCCAGCGGGCCCGGCGCGGCACACCGGCTCCACCCTGTGCGACCGGATCGCCGGGCGGCCGCACGGAAGACGAGCTCGTTGAGATGGCGGTCAGGATCGGGCTACCGAGAATGACAGCACGCGTGCACCTCGACCTGCTGCTGTCCGAGGACGGCAGGCGCACCGCAGCCGAGCTGACCCACAGACTGAAGATCAGCCCGGCCTCCGTCTCCGTCGCAGTGAACTACCTGGTCGAGCAGGGGTATGTCCGGCGCGAGCGGGACCCGCAGCGGCGTCGCGACATCTACGTGATCGACGACGACGCCTGGTACAACTCGATCATGACCAGCAGGCGGCAGACACTGGAGACGGCGCAGGCCACGATGGCGGCAGCCGAGACGTACGGGCTCGACAGCCCCGTGGGGCAACGGCTGGCCAAGGCAGGGGCGTTCCTGGAGCGGGTCAGCCTGGACATGATCGAGTCGGCCGACCGCTGGCGCGCCCTCCTGGCGTGATGGGGCTCAGCCGAGCCACCTGAGGTGCCGGCTGACCAGTTCCTGCTGAGCGTCACTGCACGACGCCGCTTCCCGTACCCCGCGAGCCCGCCGGGACCTCCGCCGGCCAGAGCGGGCGACCGCCGTACAGGGCGGGTGCGGGGTGCAGGTCGAATTCGATCGCGGCGACCAGTGAGAAGTCGCCGCCGCCGCGCAGCGCCCAGAACAGGCCGGCGATCGAATCGGGCCCCTCGGCCACGACCTTCCAGGAGACGCTCACGCTCATCGGCGCCTGGTATGGGCGTCTTCCCGTCGGCGCCCATACCAGGCGCTACTACGCGCGCCCCGATATCGCCTACATCCCCTTCAGCGGCGCAGGACCATCCGGGCGATCCGCCGGCGACCGTCGCGGACGAAGCTCTCGCTGTCGTTGAGCCGGGGGAACGGCGCCGTGGGGACGGGGAGGCCGAGGAAGGCGCAGAGCGGCTCCCAGCCCTGCATGACGTCGTAGACCAGCACCCGGTCCGGCGGGAACGACGCGCGCACCGTGTCGGTGTGGTCCTTGAAGACCTTCAGGACGTGTGCCTTGTCGGTGATGTCGCCGCCGAAGACCCGCTCGACGACCACCTCGCGGGTCATCCTGGTGAACGCGGCGAAATCACCGCTCATCCGGGACAGTACGGCGTACCCCGCGCGTCCGGACAGGGTCTCCCTTCTCCGTGCCTGCTTGAAGATCGTGGCCTCCATGCTCCTGTACCACCGCTGGGGGTCCCGGACGTTCAGCAGGATCTTGGCCTCGGGGTAGTGGTCGGCGAGCTCGCGCCAGTAGGACGCGCCCGGCCAGTCGACCGTGGCCTGGTAGCCGTCGAACACCGCGTCCCAGTCCGCCGACCGTCCCTCCGCGATGTCCAGCCACTGCCCGGCCATCTCGGGATGATCGAAGATCTCAAGCATGTGGTAGCAGGGCCGGAGGCCCAGATGCTCCAGCGCCGCCTTCAGCGAGGTGGTTCCCGTACGGCCGAACCCCGCTCCGATGACCTGCATGTGACCTCCCGGCCTTCCGGCCGCCCCGTCGTCCCGTGTGGCGGTGCGCCCGGCCCGCCACCTCCTGAATGCCCGGAGCTGTGGCCTGCGGAACATCGGGGAGGACGAGGAGACCGGTCACGTTCCGACCGAACTGCTCCGCCCGGTCGCCGAGGCGGACGAGCCGGGAGGCGTCGTCACCCGTTGACGGCGACACCCGTGAGGCCGATCATCGATTTCCGGAGGCCCGGTCTGAGCGCGGTCGACAAGCGCCTTCCCCGACGTGATCGAACGGCGGTCGATTGATGGAATCCCCCTTGCCGCACATTCCGCATCTCGACGGCCTGCGGGGAGCCATCCCCGGGCTCGTCGCCGATCTCGCGGATGAGCTCCCGGCCGGGCTGACGGACAACAGGGCAGAGGCGTTCAACCTCTTCAGCGCGATGATGTTCGCGCACTGGTCCAGTGACCGGGATCTGGGGACGCTGATAATCGCCGCACTGTACTCAGCGGACTCCGAGGCACTGGCCGAGGCCTGTCCCGAGCAGCGCGCCGCCATGCTGCGCAACCTGGATCACATCATCACCGAGCTGATCGACATCCCTGACATCGACGCCGCAGGACTGGCCGTGATCCTCGCGCACGACCGCGTGACGGCGACCGCGCCTGATGATCCCGAGCTCGTGGACCTCCTCACCAACCTCGCGGCAGCCTGCCGACGATACTGGGAGCTGACCGGAGAGCTCGACATCCTGCGCGACGCCGTACGGCGGCTCCGCGCTGCCGTCGACCTCGAACCGGACGCGCCGCAACTGCTGGCCAACCTCGGGCTGACGCTGTCCGACCTCGCCTCCTGCACGGACGACCTCGCGACCGTGGACGAGGCGCTGGAGACAATCGAGCGGGCCGAGCGGGCTGAGGGTGCCGAATCCGCCGACGTCCTCGCAACGCTCGGAGCGGCGTTCATGATCCTGGGCAGGCATGTCGGCGACGCGGACGCGGTGGGTCGCTCGGTCCGGCTGCTGCGGGGGGCGCTCGACGCTCCCGACGCGAGCCCGATCGTGCGGCCGCAGCTCCTCAACAACCTGAGCTTGGGCATGAGCCGTCTGGCCGAGCTGACCGGCGACGCCGGCCTGGCGGCCGAGTCCGTGGATCCGGCACGGCAGGCACTGGCTCTCACCTCACCCGATGATCCGATCCTGCCCATGCGGCACGCCAACCTGGCCGTGGTGCTGAAGACCGCCTTCGAGTCGACCGGAGAGGTCGGCGCGCTCGCCGAGGCGGTCGAGGAGGCCCGCCGCAGCGTGACCACGTCATCGGCGGACCATCCCGCGCGGCCTCGCAGACTGCTTTTCCTGGCCAGGGCGCTGATGCGACTCTATGAGCGGGACATCCGCCGGGAGGTGATCGACGAGGCGGTGGATCGGGCACAGGAGGCACTCGACACCGCCTCGAAGGCGGACGGCGTGTCGCAGGCCCCCTACCTGCTGGCGGTCGCCGACGCGCTCTGGTTCCGCTACGAGGCCACCGGCGATCGTGACGATCTGTGGAAGGCGACGGAGCTGTTCAGAGCGGTGCTCGAACAGGCCGAACCGGGTGGCGACTTCCACTACGAAGCCCTGCACCACCTCTGTTCCATCCTGCTGATGCTGGCCGACGACGTCTCCGTCGACCTGGCGATCGTCCAAGAGGCGGTGACGGCAGCCGAGACGATGGTCAGCGGATCGCACCCCGGTTCCTACGACCGGGCCGTAGGCCTGTCCAACAGCGGATCCGCCCTGTACTCGCTCTATCGGCGGACCGGGGACCGCGCCACCCTCACCCGGGCGATCCAGGTCCTTCAACAGGCGGCGGAGGCCAATCGAAAGCTGCTGGCCGACACGCAACTGTCCCGTGACAACCGCGTGAAGCAGCTCAGCGGCCTCTCCGGCGTTCTCATCACGGTCTACCAGGTCACCGGGGACACCCAGGCGATCGGCGAGGCGGTGCGGCGCGCCCGGGAGGCGGTCGACCTGCTCGGGGCCGGTCACAGGGACCATGCGCTCGCTGTGGGCAACCTCGCGGCATGCGCCTCGTCGCTGGCGGGCCTCACCGGTGAGCGGGAGCAGGTGGAGGACGCCGCTCTGCTGGGCCTGGCGACCCTCGCCGATCTGCCGGAGGGTTTCCACCGCAGATCCTGGCTCGCCGGATCGGTCGGCGAGGCGTTTTCCACCCTCTACGGGATCACAAGGGATCCCTCGCATCAGCGGGAGGCCGTCCGCTGCCTGCGCATGGCCAGAGAGCTCGCCTCCGACGGCCCCTCCGCCCCGTACTGGATGTCGAACCTGGCCACGGCCCTGATCACCGACAGGAGCCCGGTCGACCTCGACGAGGGCGTCGCACTGCTCGACGCGGCACTGGAACGGGTCTCCGACGAGGACCCGCTGCGGCCGGCCCTCCAGGTCAATCTCGCCACCGCGCTCCTGGTGCGCGGCGGCCGCGACGCCGAGCGGGGAGAGCGTCTGGCGATGGAGGCCGTCCTGAACGGCGGAACCCCGGCCAGGGAGACGGTCACACTGGCCTGGCTCGCGGGATCGAGAGCGGTCAAACGGGGCGAGTGGCCCAGGGCACTGGCCGCGTTCACGGCGGGCGTGGCCGCCCTGCCTCGCGCGGGAGCCAGGGCGCTCGTCAGAGAGGACCAGGAGGGCGGGCTGGCCAAGGCGCAGGGCATGGCCTCCATGGCAGCGGCGTGCGCGCTGCATCTCGGCGAGGCGGACACCGCGCTGGAACTGCTCGAAGCAGGGCGCGGCATTCTCCTTGGTCAGGGGCTGGAGAACAGGGCCGACGTCTCCAGGCTGCGCCGGATCCGGCCCGACCTGGCCGATCGGTTCGAGGCGCTACGCGCCCCCGCCGGGCCGGCCGAGATCGAGACCGCGGCGAGGATCGCCGCCAGACATGGCCGCGACCACGACTGGGCGGCTCTCCTGGCGGAGATCCGGGCGGTCGGCGGGGAGACGGACTTCCTCAAACCGCCGGACGCGGAGACGGTCCCCGAACTCGGCAGGCACGGGCCCGTCGTGTTGCTCAACGCGACCGTGGTCGGGTGCGCCGCCATCCTCGCCACGGAGCGAGGCGTATCCGCGGTGAATCTGCCCGATCTCCACTTCTCCGACGTTCAGACGCATGCGACCGTTCTGAGGGACAGCACGCTCAACGGCAGGATGGACGACAGGGCGATCTCCGGCATGCTGGAGTGGCTGTGGGAGACGGCAGCCGCGCCCGTCCTGAACGCGCTGGACCTGGCCTCGCCCGAGTCGCGGCTGTGGTGGTGCCCCACCGGACTCCTCACGTTCCTGCCGATCCACGCCGCCGGGCGGCACACCCGCGGCGACGGGACGGCGGTGATGGATCGATGCGTCTCGTCCTACATCCCCACGCTGCGCTCGCTGCGCCACCTGCGAGACAGGCCCCGGCCGCGTGCCGAGGCGCCGCGTCCCCTGGCGGTCGGGCTGTCGGACGCCGGTCTGAAGCGGCAGCGGGCCGAGCTCGACGAGCTCCGGCGCACGCTCGGCGCCAGGCTCCTGCACGACACGGACGCGACCCGCGAGAACGTGCTGAAGGCCCTGGGTTCTCACGACTGGATCCACTGCGCGGGGCACGCCACGACTGATCTCCGCCGGCCGTCCAGCAGCGGCCTGGTCGTCCATGACGGGGTCGTGACGGTGACCGACCTGGCTGAGCTCGACCTACGCCACGGCGAACTGGCGTACCTGTCGGCCTGCAGCACGACGCAGAACGCGCCGAATCTCGCCGACGAGGCCCTGCACATCACCGGCGCACTCCAACTTGCCGGATACCGGCACGTCATCGGGACCCTCTGGCCGATCTACGACGAGGTGGCCGCGCGCGTGGCCGGTGGTTTCTACGCGGCTCGGCCACCGGGGGGAGGCGCCGACGCGGGCTGGGCCGCCGGAGCCCTGCACCGGATTGTGAAGAAGTGGCGGGACGCATGGCCCGATCACCCCTCGCGGTGGGCAGCCTTCATTCACGTGGGTCCGTGACCGGCTCCTTCGCCTGCCGGCCGGTGGGAGCGGCGAGGTAGGTGACGGTGAGGAACTTGATCTGGCGGGCGCTGATGGTGACGAAGTGCTCGCCGGACAGGTCGCGAGCCGGTTGGTCTTTGGCCGGGCGATGCTCGAACGGTCTCCGGATGGCCAGCTCGCGATCTCCGGTCTCCTCGGCCTGGTAGGCGAAGTGCTGCAGCCGTCCGCCGATGAAACTCCCATCGGTCAGCTCGCAGCCCACCCGGATCTCGGCGGCTCCGTTACGTTCGGGATAGCTGTGGAACAGCAGCCACCACGAGGACTCGACGGTGAGCGGGTGGCGGCGGCGCGGCAGTCGCCACGCCGTCAGCACGGCTGCCCCGACCGCGAGCGCCAGCAGGACGGTCGCCCATGCGGTGACGCTGGCGTAGTGCGTGCGCAGGTATCCCTCTCCCTGACGGATCAGCCGACCGACATCAGGGGTCAGGCCCGGTGCGGCGAAGCGGAGCACGGTGAAGACGCCGAGCGAGGCGAGGTCGAAGACGATGCTCGCGAGGGCGACCCGGGTGCTTTCACGGAACGCCGAAGACGTGCGCTCGGGAAACCTGCTGTCACGGACGGCGGTGTAGGCGAATCCGGGTGCGAGCAGCGCGACGAAGAGAATCAGGGACAGGAGAGTGGTGGGCACGGCTCACGACTCCGCAGCGGGGTCCTTGTCGCCCTCCGGGGCCTGCGCGGGCTCCGGCGCGTCAGGCGGGATCGGCTTGGGCAGCACGGCTCCCACAGCCATGGCGTGCCCGCCCCTGAGCTCTCCCGGATCGGTCAACTGGGCAGGGTCGATCGAGAGCCTGGCCGGAGCGTCGTCCGGAAGCTGTTCATTCACAGGTGCTCCTTGGGGGGAGGGCATCTGGCTCCTCGGGGGGAGCGTCTGGGCCGAGACTGACAGAGACAGACCGGCTGTGCCAAGCCTTTCTCCTGGATGCCGGGCACTTCGCCCTGGAGACCCATGGCGCCGAGATCGCGGTGCTCATCCGGCACCTCCTCGGCCGGAAGGTCTCCTGACCGTCATCCCCGTCCGGCGCGGCGGGTGGCGTGAAAGCCTTCCTTCGAGGGGTCGGCATGCCGATGTGAGGGGTTGATTCTCTGGAGGGCATAAGAGATGAAATCAAATAAGTACGACATTTCTCCACTGTTGGTTAATCCATTTAAATCTCATTAAGCAGGGTGATGGATCCTCGTGGCGATCATGGGGTACTTCGGGGTTGCCACCGCTGTCGCGGTCTGCAGAACCTGATTCCCCGGAATCGTGAACGACATGGAATGCGATGACATCTAGCGGTACCAGACGGGCTCCAAATGCGGACTCCGGAAAACGCGGCCGGAGCTGGGCCGTCGCAACAACGGCAATCGGCGCTATCCTGGCAATTTCCTGCCAGGCGCCGTCAAGCGCCATGGCGGAGAGTGCGGGCGCCTTTCTTCTCCAGTACCGGGTCGGCGGTGGCCAATCCACTTCTGCCCGCTATGACGTCCGGACTCTCGACAATTCGAGTCTCCGTGTGGGGGGAGCCTTCGCTCTGAGGCACTGCGGGTGCCGCAAGCGTCACTGTTGCCACCGCGGCTGCAACGGCTGGAACGGTCACAACGGCTGCAATGGTCACAACGGCCGCAATGGACGTAACGGGCGGGATGGCCGCGACGGGCGTGACGGGCGTGAGGGCCGGCACGGGCCGCCGGGAACCCAGGGCCCGGTGGGCGCCACCGGCCCGGTCGGTCCGGAAGGCCCAGCAGGCGGCCCGGTGGGCCCCGCCGGCCCGGCTGGGCCAACGGGTGCCACAGGCCCGACGGGTCCGGCCGGTGCGACAGGTCCGGGAGGCCCTGCTGGTCCGGCGGGTGCGACCGGCGCCACGGGTGCGACAGGTTCGACGGGTCCGGGAGGCCCCGCCGGTCCGGCGGGCGCGACCGGTGCTACGGGTGCGGCGGGCGGCAGAGGTCCTGCCGGTCCGGCGGGTCCTGCTGGTGACAGGGGTCCAGCTGGTCCTGCGGGTGAGATCGGCGCTACAGGTGCCACAGGCCCGGCGGGTGCGGCAGGTTCGACAGGTCCGATGGGTCCGATGGGTCCGGGAGGTGCGGCGGGTCCGGCCGGTGCGACAGGTCCGGGAGGCCCTGCCGGCCCGGCGGGCGCGACCGGTGTTACGGGTGCGGCGGGTCCGGCGGGTGACAGAGGTCCTGCCGGTCCTGCGGGCCCGGCAGGTGGTACGGGTCCTGCCGGTCCGGCGGGTGCGACCGGTGCCACTGGTGACAGGGGTCCCACCGGTCCTGCGGGTGAGATTGGCGCTACAGGTGCCATGGGCCCGACGGGTCCGGGAGGTCCTGCCGGTCCGGCGGGCGCGACTGGCGCTACGGGTGCGGCGGGTCCGGCGGGTGACAGAGGTCCTGCCGGTCCTGCTGGTGACAGGGGTCCTGCCGGTCCTGCAGGCGCGACCGGCGCGACCGGCGCCACTGGTGTGACAGGTCCGATGGGTCCGGGAGGTGCGGCAGGTGCCGCGGGTCCGGCGGGTGCCACTGGTGACAGGGGTCCTGCGGGCTCGGCGGGTGCGGCGGGTCCGGCTGGTGACAGGGGTCCGGCCGGTCCTGCGGGTGCGATCGGCGCTACAGGTGCCACTGGCCCGGCGGGTCCGGCGGGTGACAGAGGTCCTGCGGGCCCTGCGGGTGACACAGGTCCGGTGGGTCCTGCTGGTGCGATCGGCGCTACAGGTGCGGCGGGTCCTGCGGGTGACATCGGTCCTGCGGGTCCGGCTGGTGACAGGGGTCCTGCGGGTCCGGCGGGTCCGGCTGGTGACAGGGGTCCTGCGGGTCCGGCGGGTGCGACCGGTGCCACTGGCGACAGGGGCCCTGCCGGTCCGGCGGGTACGAGAGGTGCGGCCGGTCCGGCTGGTGGCAGGGGTTCTGCTGGTCCGGCTGGTGGTAGGGGTTCTGTTGGTCCGGCTGGTCCTGCCGGGCCGGTGGGTGACAGGGGGGCCACGGGTCTTGCAGGTCCCACTGGTGACAGAGGTCCGGCTGGTCCTGCGGGTGAGATCGGCGCTACAGGCGCCGTGGGCCCGGCGGGTGACACGGGTCCTGCGGGCTCGGCGGGTGCGGCGGGTCCGGCTGGTGACAGGGGTCCGGCCGGTCCTGCGGGTGCGATCGGCGCTACAGGTGCGACTGGCCCGGCGGGTCCGGCGGGTGACAGAGGTCCTGCGGGCCCTGCGGGTGACACAGGTCCGGTGGGTCCTGCTGGTGCGATCGGCGCTACAGGTGCCACCGGCCCGGCGGGTGCGGCAGGTCCTGCCGGTCCGGCGGGCGTGGCTGGTCCTGCTGGTGACACGGGTCCCACCGGTCCTGCTGGTGCGACCGGCGCCACAGGTGACACGGGGCCGGCGGGTCCTGTGGGTGACACGGGTCCCGCCGGTCCGGCAGGTCCTGCTGGTGACACGGGTCCTGCCGGTCCTGCGGGTGCGATCGGCGCTACAGGTGCCACCGGCCCGGCGGGTGCGGCAGGTCCTGCCGGTCCGGCGGGCGTGGCTGGTCCGATGGGTGACACGGGTCCCGCAGGTCCCGCAGGTCCTGTGGGGCCGGTGGGTGCGACGGGCGCCACGGGTGCGACAGGTGACACGGGCGACACCGGTGGCACGGGTCCTGCCGGTCCTGCGGGTGCGACCGGCGCCACGGGTGCCACAGGCGCCACGGGTCCTGCGGGCCCGGCGGGACCGGCAGGACCTGCCGGCGCCCCAGGCGCGACCGGTGCCACGGGTGCCACAGGCGCGACGGGTCCTGCGGGTCCTGCGGGTGCGACCGGCGCTACGGGGGACACGGGTCCGGCGGGTCCAACTGGTCCGGCGGGTCCGGTGGGTCCTGCGGGCGCGGCGGGGGCGACGGGCCTCGTGGGTCCGGCGGGCCCCGCGGGTCCGGCTGGTCCGGCTGGTCCGGCGGGCGCGACGGGGGACACGGGCCCTGCCGGGCCTGCCGGTCCTGCAGGTACGGCGGGCGCGGCAGGCCTGGCGGGTGCCACGGGTGCGGCCGGTCCTGAGGGCCCGGCTGGTCCGGTCGGTCCCGCGGGCGCCACGGGTGCCGCGGGTGAGATAGGTCCGGCTGGTCCTGCGGGGCCGGTGGGTCCCGCGGGCGCTCCAGGCGCGACGGGTGCGACGGGTGCCACGGGTGGGGCCGGTCCGGCTGGTCCTGCGGGGCCGGTGGGTCCCGCGGGCGCTCCAGGCGCGACGGGTGCCACGGGTGCCACGGGTGCGACCGGTCCCGCGGGTCCGGAAGGCCCCGCGGGCGCGCGAGCCGCCCTCGCCACGTCATCCCTGCTCCTCGACGAGTTCATCACGTCTGTGCGATCTGACGGAAGGGTGGTCCTCCGCGACCCGAGGACGACGCCTGCCTGGCACAACCTCTCGACTCTGTCCGGCTTCCCCAACGGCGTGTCCGACGTCGCCACATCGGTGATCACCGAAGGCGTGCTGCCCTACCTGCACGTCGCGGTGCAGAACACAACCGGCGACATCGCCCGGACACGGTGCCTCGTGGGTCTTCCCATCCCGGTCCTGGGAGGTTTCTTCCCTCCGGGAGCGCCCCTTGGGCCTCCGGCGTATCCGGCGAACTGCACCGCTTTCGTCAACGACACACCAACGGTCTGAGTCCCGTGAGGGCCTGACGAGACAACCGCGAGTGCCGTTCCCGGTCGTGGCCGGGAACGGCACTCGCCGTCTCAGCCCGAGCCCGGTGCTCGCCGTTCCCGGATCTGTCCGTCTCAGCCTGGGCCTGGCGCTCGCCGTTCCCGGACCTGTCCGCGTCGTCCGGCATCGATCCCGACCGTCCGACAGCGAGCCCGGCATCGGCCCGTCAGAGAGTCCGTCAGAGAGTCCGACAGCGAGCCTGGCATCGGCCCGTCAGAGAGTCCGGCAGGGAGCCTGGCATCGGTCCGTCAGAGAGTCCGGCAGCGAGTCCGGCGGAGCGGACGAGCGCCGTCGGGACGGCGGCCACCCTCTCGGCAGCCGGGTCACCCGAGCGGGGGATGCGAGATCACCCGGCTGACGGGTGCGGCCGGTCGCGGCACGGAGCTACCGTTCCCTGCCATAAGGGCGGCGGCCCGGCGGGCGGCGATCTTCAAGATCCTTCGGGAGAGAACGCGACCGGTGTTCATCGCATGCGTCGTAAAGCGTCCTGCTGCGGCGACTGAGGTCCTTCCATCGGCTTCACCGTGCGCTCCCGCGTCACCCGGTCGCGCGTCAACCGACCGCGTCAACCGACGCGCGGCAATGGACATGGAGTGCAAGCTGATGAAATGGGTGCCGCGGCTCGGAGCCGTACTGCTGGTGGCGGGGCTGATCGCCGGGGCGTTGGGCGTGTTCGCGTTCTCCCGGGCGGGCGAGACGGCGGCGCGGCTGGACGGCCACCTCCAGAAGGCGACCGAGCTGCTCCGCGAGGCGGAGGCCGTCAAGGAGACCGAACCCGAGCGGTACGAGGAGTTGAGGCAGGACGCCGATCGGCGTGCGGGGTTCGCCGAATCGGATCAGGAGGAGCACTCCTCCCAGCTTCAGGGCGGCTGGATCCTGGCAGGCGCTGGGGGAGCCGGTCTCGTCGGGGGCGTCGTCCTGCTCGCCCTCCACCGTTTCAGGATCACGCCGCGACAGGCCGGGCGCATGGCCTCGCGGCCGTCCGGGAAGCAGGCGGACATGTGGCCGGACGCCAGGTGAGCCGGCCGGCGAGCCTCGCCGACCCCCGGCCGGGCGATGGTGGGGGACAATCGACCTCGTGCAGTTCGGCATCCTGGGCCCGCTGGTGGTGCGATCGGCCGATGGCGACCTGATCGCCGTCGGCGGTCCGCGGCCGCGCACCCTGCTCGCGCTGCTGCTCCTGGACGCGGGCCGGACGGTCGGCGTGGAGCGGCTCATCGACGGCCAGTACGGCGAGCGCCCGCCCGCGGGCGCCGCCAACGCCGTCCAGGCGCAGATCTCCCGGCTCAGGCGCAACCTGCCCGCCGATCTGATCGAGTTCCACGGCGCGGGCTACCGGCTGGCGGTCGATCCGGAAGACGTCGACGCGCACCGGTTCGAGCGGCTCGCCCGCGAAGGGCGGCGCCTGCTCGCCGCGGGCCACCACGCCGGCGCGGCCGGCCTGCTCAGGGAGGGGCTCGGGCTGTGGCGGGGGCCCGCGCTCGCGGACGTCGCCGCCGCGCCGTTCGCCGGCACACAGGTCAGCAGGCTGGAGGAGCTCAGGCTCACGGCCGTGGAGGACCTCGCCGACGCGGAGCTGGCCCTCGCGGAGACCAGCCCGGTGGCCGAGCTGCAGGAGCTGGTCGCCGCGCATCCGCTGCGCGAGCGGCCGCGCGGGCTGCTGATGCGGGCGCTGCACGCGGCCGGGCGGCAGGCCGAGGCGCTGGCCGTGTTCGATGACGTGCGGCGGCTGCTCGCCGACGAGCTCGGCGCCGACCCCTCACCGGAGCTCGCGGCGGTGCACCTGGCGATCCTGCGCGGCGGGCAGCCGCACGGGCGCGCCGCGCGGGCGGGCCTGCCCACCCAGCTCACCAGCTTCGTCGGCCGTGAGCGGGAGCTGGAGCGGATCGATGCCCTGCGGTCCGTCCGGCTGGTCACGGTCATCGGCCCCGGCGGCACCGGCAAGACCAGGCTGACCGTCGAGGCGGCGGCCCGCCGGGGCGGCGACGCGTGCTTCGTGGACCTGTCCCCGCTCGACGACGGGAACCAAGCCCCGCAGGCGGTGCTCGGCGCGCTCGGCCTGCGCGAGACCGGGCTGCGGTCGCCCGCGTCCGGCACCCCCGATCCCACCGACCGGTTGGTGGCGGCGCTGGCCGAGCAGGAGCTGCTGCTCGTCCTGGACAACTGCGAGCACGTGATCACCGGGGCTGCCACGCTCGCCCGCCGGCTGCTCGCCGCCTGCCCCGGCCTGACCGTCCTGGCCACCAGCAGGGAACCGCTGGGCATCACCGGCGAGCACCTTGTCCCGCTGGCGCCCCTGGCCACCCCGCCGCCCGACGACGTGCCCGACGACCCGCTCGGCTATCCGGCGATCAGGCTGTTCGCCGACCGGGCGGCGGCCGTACGGCAGGGCTTCTCGCTGGAGCCCGGCAACCTCGGCGCGGTCCTGCGGATCTGTGCGGCGCTCGACGGCCTGCCGCTGGCCATCGAGCTGGCGGCGGCGCGGGTGCGCACGTTCTCGGTCGAGGAGATCGCCACCCGCCTGGCCGAGCACGGCAGGTTCAAGCTGCTCTCGCGCGGCGACCGCACCGCCGCCGCCCGCCACCAGACCCTGCACGCGGTCGTGGAGTGGAGCTGGGACCTGCTGGACGCCGACGAACAGGTGCTGGCCAGGCGGTTCTCGGTGTTCTCCGGGGGCGCGAGCCTGGAGGCGGTCGAGCGGGTCTGCGGCCAGGACACCGCGGAACTGCTGGCCGATCTGGTGGACAGGTCGCTCATCGAGACCGATGGCGACCGCTACCAGATGCTCGACACCATCCGGCTGTTCTGCGCCGAACGGCTGGCGGAGGCGGGAGAGGAGGAGCGGCTGCGCGCCGCTCACGCGGCCTGCTTCCTCGACCTCGCGCGGCGCGCCGACGCCCACCTCTACCGGGCGGAGCAGCTCCGGTGGCTGGCCCGTCTGTCGGCCGACAACGCCAACCTGCAGGCCGCGCTGCGCTGGGCCGTCGGGCACGACCAGCCGACGGCGCTGCGGCTGATCGCCGCCATGGCCATGTACTGGTGGCTGAGCGGGCGGCGCGGCCAGGCCACGCAGCACGTCGTGCGGCTCCTCGACGCGATCGAGCCGGAGCCGCCCGCTGAGTTGGCCGACGAGTACGTCATGGCCGTGCTGCACGCCGTACCGAACGCGGGGCCGAGGCACTGGGAACGCGCAGAAGCGATCATGCGGTCGCTGGACCGGCCGATGCGGCACCGGTTCGCCCCCGCCCTGTGGGGGATGACGGCGGGGCCGCCCGAGCCCACGCCCGAGGCGACCGAACGGCAGCGACGGCTGCTCGGCTCCGATCCGTGGAGCCAGGCGCTCGAAAGGCTCGGCGGCGCACTGATGTCGCTGCAGGACGGCCGGGTCGCCCGTGCCGAGCGGGAGTTCGAGGCCGTGGTCGCGGCCTTCGGCGCGGTGGGCGAACGCTGGGGGAAGGCGCAGGGGCTCGACTGGCTCGGTCTGATCGCGAGCTGGCGCGGTGAGTGGGCGCGCTCCATGGAGCTGTGGCAGGGCGCACTGGACCTGCTCGAAGAGCTCGGCGCGCTCGAAGAGATCGCAGACGTGCTGTGCAGGCGCGCCGACGGGCTGCGGCGCCGGGGCGACACCGTGGCCGCGACCGCCGACTACCTGCGCGTGGCCGAGCTCGCCCGCAGGACGGGCAGGCCGGAGACGATGGCGGCGGCCCACCTGGGGCTGGGCGAGCTCGCCCGCTTCGAGGGCGACCACGCCGAGGCGGCGTGGCGGCTCGGAGCCGCGCTGGCGGCGTCGGAGACCGGTGGATTCATCGCCGAGACCACCGGTTCGCGCGTGCTCATCGCGCTCGGACGGCTGGCCGAGGCGACGGGCGACACGCGGGAGGCCATGATCAGGCATCGCCAGATGCTGGCCGTCGTGTTGCGGTCGCCGCCGGCGATCGATCTCGCCGACGTCGCCGAGGGCCTGGCCGGGCAGGCCCTGCGTGAGGGTACGGCGGAGCGGGCCGCGCTGCTGCTAGGCGTGGGCGTGGCGCTGCGAGGCATGGCCGTGACCGGTGACCGCGACGTCGCCCGGATCGCCGCGGGCGCCACGGACGTCCTCGGCGCCGAGACGTTCGCGACGGTGTTCGCGCGGGGCGCGGCGATGGACCGGCAGGAGGCGCTGACAGTCCTGGACGGTCCCGGCGCGTGACTGTCAGCGGGTGGTCGTCGGGCTGTCAGCGGCCTCGGCGAGGCTCCGGGACATGAAGAACACCAACGTCCTCATCTCCGGCGCCAGCATCGGCGGCCCGGCCCTCGCCTACTGGCTCGACCGCCACGGTTTCAACGTCACCGTCGTCGAGAAGGCCCCGGCCCTGCGGACGGGCGGCCAGGCCGTCGACTTCAAGGGCGAGACCCACCTCACCGTGCTGAGGCGGATGGGCATCCTGGAGGATGTGCGGCGGCTGCAGACCGGCGGGACCGACCAGGAGATCATCGACGCCGACGGCCGCAGGCTGGCGGTCATGCCCGGAGAGTTCAGCGGCGGTGAGATCGAGATCAGGCGCGGCGAGCTGTCCAGGCTGCTGTACGACAGGACGGCCGCCGGCTGCGAATACGTCTTCGGTGACTCCATCACGTCCCTGACCGAGACCGCGGACGGCGTGCACGTCACCTTCGAGCGTGCCGCGCCGCGCACGTTCGACCTGGTGGTGGGGGCGGACGGGATCCACTCCAACGTGCGCCGCCTGTCCTTCGGGCCGGAGTCCGACCACGTCGCGTTCCTCGGCTACTACTACGCCCTGGCCGATCTGCCCGAAGACTTCGGGCCCGTGCCGAAGATGTACAACGAGCCCGGCAGGATGGTCACCGTCGGCGGGCCGAAGGCGCCCGGGTTCTTCGTCTTCGCCTCCGAGCAGCTCGACTACGACCGCTACGACGTCGAGCGGCACAGGGAGATCGTGGCCGCGGCCTACGCGGGCATGGGCTGGCGGGGCCCCGAGATCGTCGACGCGCTACGGCGGGCGGACGACCTCTACCTCGACTCGATCAGCCAGGTCAGGATCGACCACTACGCCAGGGGCCGGGTGGTGCTGCTCGGCGACGCCGCCTACGGCAACACCCTGGGCGGCTTCGGCACCGGCCTGGCCATGGTCGGCGCCTACGTCCTGGCGGGCGAGCTGGCCGCGGCCGGCGGTGATCACCGTCTGGCCTTCGAGCGGTACGAGGAGGAGTTCCGCGGCTACGCGAAGATAGCCAGGAGCGGCAACGCCGGCCCCTTCCTCGCACCCGGCAGCCCGGCCAGGATCCGCATGCGCAACTGGACGTTCAAGTACCGCTTCCTGCTGGGCCTGATGCTGAAGATGACCGACATGTTCGCCACCCGCATCACCCTGAAGGACTACGAGCCCGTACGGCAGGCCCGCTGACAGTGTCGCTCCCGGAAGACCTCGGCCGTCCTCGGCGGCCTGCGGGAGGGAGCGGCATCCGCCGGGAACGGGGGCGGCACGGGGATCGAGAGCCGAGAGGTCATCGCGCCCGTCCGTCCGTGACGGCGGGGATGATCCGGTAGTCGCGCTGGAAGACGAGATTGTGCAGGTCGGCGGCGACGACGGCCCGGAGGGTGGGCAGTTCGGCCGCGGCCTGCCCGGGGGTGAAGACGTTGAGCGGCCACTCTCCCACGGTGCCGCCCCGCAGGTGCGGGTGGTGGAATCCGGCACCGTAGAAGGCCCGGATGACGATCGGACCGATGCCGGCGGCACGCTGTTCGGCCCAGGACAGGGCCCATACGGCGTCGACCCCGCCGTCCGGCGAGCGGCGCGTCCCGGTCGCGGTCACCGTGCCGGTGCCGCGCAGCAGATGGGTGTCGACCTCCTCCAGGGTCTGCCGGGCGTAGGGGTCGAGGAGGGCGACGGCCTGGTGGAAGAGGCGCTCCTTGTCCTGCCGGGAGACGGCGTCGCCGTGGGTGCGGTCGCGCAGGTCGGCGAAGTGGCGCAGCAGCGCCGCCGCGTGGTCCGGTGCGGTCGTGTTCACGAGGTCCTCCGGGAGTATGCGGCGCCCAGCCAGCGGCGGAGCGCGGGGTCGGTGAGGAAGGCGCCGTGGCGCATGCCGCGGAACTCCCGGAACGTGACGGTGTTTCCCGCCGCGCGCAGGTGCCGGGCGTATCCGCGGACGTCGTCGGCGACGGGGTCGAGGGAGCCTACGGCGATGATCGCGGGGGCGAGTCCGGTGAGGTCGTCGGCCTCGTCCGGGGTGCTGTGGATCGGGGTGGCGCCGGCGGCGGCCGGGTGGCGGGGCGCGGTGCCCCGGTAGGCCCGCCAGGCGGCCAGCAGTCCGGCGCGGTGGGGGAAGGCCTCCGGGTCGCGGCCGTAGGAGGGGGCCTGGCAGCGCGGGTCGATCGGCGGGTAGACCAGCACCTGCGCGGCCAGCGGCAGCCGCCGGTCCCGCCACGCGAGAGCGGCGCACGCGGCGATCGTGCCGCCGGCGCTGTCCCCGCCCACCGCGATCGGCCCGTCTGCGGTGGCCTGGGCCCAGGTCATGGCGGTCAGGACGTCCAGGAGGGCGGCCGGATGAGGGTGCCCGGGGGCCAGCCGGTAGTCGACGCTGACCACGGTGGCCAAGGCGGCCCGTGCCAGTTCGGCGCAGGCCGGGTGCCAGCCGGCGGCCGATCCCGCCGACCAGCTGCCGCCGTGCGCCCACACCAGCACGCCACGCGGGGCCGGTCCACCTCGATAGACCCGCAGGGGGACGTCGTGACCCGGACCGGGCACGGTGGTCGCCTCCCAGCGGACGGTGCCGGGTCCGCCGGTCCGTGACGGTTGTGACGGTGACATGGCCCTGTCCTCCTGTGGTGTCGGATCCGGTGCGGGCGTCGGCGTCGGCGGTCCCGCGGCACCGGTTCCCCAGCCGACCGGTTGGAGACGGCGGATGGGCGACGTCGCCGGCGGCCCCGCCGGCACCGGTTCTCCGGCCGGCGGGAGACGGCGGACGGGCGACGTCGCCGGGGTGCCGGGAGGTCCCGGCGCCCCCTGAGGCGAGGTCACCTGACCGGTGCGCGCTTGTCGCGGCGAGGGGCGAGGAACGCTCCGGCGAGCACCGCGCCGACGAGGACGAGGGCGGAGTTGACGAGGATGGCGAGGGAGACGCCGGACAGGACGGCGTCGGGGCCGCTGCCGTCCAGAGCGGTCATCCGGGCGGTGGCGATGGCGCTCATGATCGGGATGCCCATGGTGATGCCGACCTGCTGGGTCATCGTGGCCAGACCGGTGGCCAGGCCCTGCTCGCGGTCGGGCAGGCCGGAGGTGGCGGTGACCATGAATCCAACGATCATGAACATGTTGCCGACGCCGCCGATGAAGGTGGCCGCCAGCAGCAGCCAGATCCAGGCGCCGGAGGTGCCGAGCGCGACCAGGGAGACGGTGGCGACGGCCTGGACGACGCCGCCGATGACGATGGTGGCGCGGTTGCCCATCCGGCCGACGGCCCTGCCGCCGAAGGTGCCGCCGATGACGGTGCCCAGACCCAGGATGCCGAAGGCCAGTCCGGTGGCCAGCGCGGAGTAGCCCAGCACCTTCTGCAGGTAGAGGGTGAGCAGGAAGACCAGGGAGGTCTCGGTGACGAAGGCGATCAGGCCCACGGCGTTGCCCCAGACCACGGTGGGTCGCTTCATGATCTGCACGGGGACGAGCGGGTCGGCGGAGCGCTTCTCGATGAACCAGAAACCGGCCAGCAGCGCCGCGCCGGCGACCAGGGCGGCCAGGGTTGCGGGGTCGCCCCAACCGGTCTCACCTGCCTGGGTGAGGCCGTAGACCAGGGTGAGCAGGCCGCCGGTGACGGCGACGGCGCCGGGCACGTCCAGCCGGGAACGGCCGGCGGGGCGGGAGTCGGGAATGACGGACGGGGCCAGGGCCACCACGAGGGCGGCCACCGGAACGTTGATCAGGAAGGCCCAGCGCCAGGACAGCAGGTCGGTCAGCAGCCCGCCGAGGATCGCGCCGGCGGTGAACCCGGCCGACATCAGGGCGCCGTTGAGGCCGAGGGCCTTGTCCCGCAGCGGCCCTTCCTTGAAGGAGGTGGTCAGCAGGGACAGCCCGGCCGGGGTGACGGCCGCGGTGGCCAGCCCCTGCAGCACGCGGGCGACCAGCAGCATCCCCGGCGAGGTGGCGAGGCCGCCGAGGGCGGAGGACAGGCCGAGCAGCGCCATGCCGCCCAGGAACAGGCGCTTACGGCCGAACAGGTCCGCCACCCGGCCGAACAGCAGGGTGAAGCCGGCCGCGGTCAGGGCGAAGGCGGTGGCGATCCACTGCAGGTCGGCCAGGGAGAAGCCCAGACCGGCGCCGACCACGGGGAGGGCCACGTTCAGGATGGAGAAGTCCACCGCGACCATGAACTGGGATCCGAGCAGCAGGGCGAGCACCAGTTTCTGGCGCCCTGTCATGCGCGCCGCCTGCCGCCCGCCTGGCGGCGTGGTCGCGTTCACCGGTGTGTCCGATGGGTGGGGCGTGGTGACCGGCGGGGCCTGGTCGAGTGTGGACATGGATTTCCTCCGTGACGGACCATCTAACGGAACTTTTATTCCGTTAAGATGTGGCGACAGTAGCACAGGGGGAGGTCTTAATGGAACTGGAGAACCGTTATGGAGGGGTGAGGGTGCGGAGTCCGGCACGCTGCGGCTCGCCAAGTTGCGGCTCGGCAGGTTACGGCTCGGTACGTTGCAGTCCGGTACGTTGCGGCTCGGCAGGCGTACGGCGGGCGTACGGCGGGTGCGCGGCGGGCGTACGGCGGGTGCGCGGCCCGGGTGCGGACGGCGGTGCTTCAGGCGGCCGGCAATCCCTGGACGGGCGACTCCTGGGTGGGGCGACCTCTAGGTGGGGCGACCTCTGGACGGGGCGGCCTCTGGATGGGGTAGCCGCCGGTCGCGCTGCGGCGGTCGCCGCCCACGCGAGCTGACCGCGAACGGCCGGGGGGCGCTCCATGCCCGTGACCTGGGCGATGTTCGCATCTGATCGTTAGTCGTGCGGCCAACTCGGGTAGAGATCCGTCTGACCAAGTGTGCCCCCCGGAAGATCGGAAAACGGGGGGTGTGCTCGGATGAGCATCATGAGGGCCGGTGTGCTGGCCGTACTCATAGGGGTGGCGGCGGTCGGCGCCGTCCAGCACTCGAAGCCGACATCAGGTCAATCGTCGAGCTGGGTGGTCAAGCGACCGGGACACTCCTCCGTCAAGCGACCTGCGAGCTGGGCGGTCAGGCGGCCGAACTCGGCCGGCGGGCGCGAGCGGGACCGGGGGTTCGGGCGCCCGGGAGGGCCGGGTGTGAAGCGGCACGGTGACTGGAGGGCCAGGCGGCCGGGCATGGATGCCAGGCGCGACAGGGAGTGGGCGTTCGGGCGGCCCGGAGGGCCGGCGTTCAAGCAGCCCGGTGGCCGGCGGGCCAGGCAGCAGGGCCCGGACGCCAGGTACGACAGAGGCAGGGGATACGGACGCCCCGACGGCCCGGCGGCCAACCGGGGCAGGGATTGGGGGTACGGGCGGTCCAACGGTCCGGATGCCAGGTACGACAGGGACAGGGGATACGGGCGGTCCAACAGTCCGGACGCCAGGGGCCGGGGATACGGACGTTCCAACGGCTCGGCCGCCGACCGGGGCAGGGATCGGAGCTACGGGCGCCCCGACGGCCTGGGCTCCAGGAGCGACAGGGATTGGGGGTACGGGCGGTCCAACGGTCCGGATGCCAGGTACGACAGGGGCAGGGGATACGGGCGGTCCAACAGTCCGGACGCCAGGGGCCGGGGGTACGGACGTTCCGACGGCTCGGACGCCAGGGGCCGGGGGTACGGACGTTCCGACGGCTCGGACGCCAGGGGCCGGGGGTACGGGCGGCCCGACGGCCCGGTCACGGGGCGGCACAGGAACCGGGCGTTCGGACGGTTCGAGGACGGGAACGCCAGGCGGCCCGGGGGAAGGATGGTCAGGCGGCCTCCGCGGGCAGAGGCCGGCTCCCGGCCCTTCCGGCCCGGGAGAGGGCAAGGCCGGCCGGACCGGCCTCGGACGGAGCAGGAGTGGTGATCTGGCGGCGTCGATCCAGCGGCGTTACCTGGCGGGGTTGACCCAGCGAGGTTGATCCGGCGGCGCTGATCCGATGGTGTTACCCAGCGAGGTTGATCCGGTGGCGCTGATCCGGTGGTGTTACCTAGCAGGGTTGATCCGGTGGCGCTGATCCGGTGGTGTTACCCAGCGGGGTTGATCTGGCGGTGGTGATCCGTCACCGGAGGCCGGTGTGGGCCTCCGGCGGATCCACCGGAGGCCCTTGGGGTGAGCCGGAGCTCACCATGCCCTGGGCGCATGCCCTGCCAACTGGGCGACGTCCTCGGCGCCGTCTCTCATCAGCTTTCCGGCCATGTCGGCCAGGGCACGCCCCGCCGCCAGCTCGTCACCGATCGCCGGAACAGGCTGGTCCTCCGGGTTGCGCCGGGCGTATGCGACGCACTCGCGCCTTCTGCCGTCAGGCGTCGTCAGCACCGCCTTGGCGGTGGTGACGTCGTCGTTGTCGTCCTCACTGATGAATATCTGCACGTCCCATTGCTTTGATTCCATTACGAACACCTCCCGTTCAAGCCTCCTCCTCCGTCGGCGTGACCGGAAGGGGTATTAGTCCCGTCATGGCAGGGTTTTGCCGCCTATGTCCTGCTAAAAGAGAAAATCTCCTGCTCGCAGACGGTCTGTCCGTTGACGGGCGCCCGTACGCCAGTCGTCTTCGACGACACCGCCCAGGAGGGGTCCAAGCCGGCGGGGTCATCGCGTCGACAGGCGGTCCGTCACGGCTGCCGGCATCTGCCCGCCCGTGATCGCCGGAACTCCGGGGCGGCACGTGAACAGGGGGCGCGCCACTGGGGTGGGCCGCGCCCAGTAGTCCTACTGATGGCACCGGTGCGCCGGTAGACCAGGCTCATGGCATCGGCAGACGACAACCTCTGTGAGAAGGAGCCGGTTTATATGTCTCAGGGACGCATGGTGAACGTCGGCGACGTCGAACTGTGGACCGAGGAGTTCGGCGACCCGGCGCACCCCCCGGTGCTGCTGGTGATGGGCTCGATGTCGCAGGGGGTCCTGTGGCCGGACGAGTTCGTCGGACGGCTGGTCGCCGGCGGCCGACGGGTCATCCGCTACGACCACCGCGACACCGGCCGCTCGACCACCGTCGACTTCGACTCCCACCCCTACACCTGGGCCGCCATCAAGGCCGACGTCCTCGGCCTCCTGGACGCCTACGGGATCGGCGCGGCCCACATCGTCGGGCACTCGGCGGGCGGCCTGCTCGGCCAGTGGATCGCGGCCGAGCAGCCGGACCGGGTGCTGACGCTGACGGTGATCGGGGCGTCACCGCTGGGCGGCGGGGAGGGACAGGTGCTGATGCGCGCGCTGATGGGCCAGGAGCAGCCCCCCGGCAGCCTGCCCCCGCCCACGCCGGAGTTCGTGGAGTTCTTCACCAAGGCGGCGGTGAACCCGCCGCCCGCCGGGCGGCGCGAGCAGATCGACTTCCAGATCGAGCTTGCCCGGGTGCTGCACGGTACGGCCCTGCCGTTCGACGAGGACGAGCAGCGGCGCGTGGAGGAGCGGCTCCACGACCGCGCCGCCGATCCCGCGGCCGTGACCAACCACCAGCGCGCCGGGACCTCGGCCGCCGATTTCGAGCCCGTGGGAATCCTGCACCGGGTGGTCGCGCCCACGCTCGTCATCGAGGGCACGCACGAGCCGGTCAAACCAGGTCACGGAGCACTCATCGCCCAGGAGATCCCGGGGGCCGAGCTTCTGATGATCGAGGGGATGGGCCACACCCTGCCCCCTCAGGTGCACCGGCAGCTCGCCGACGCCATCCTGGAGCACACCGGCGACCGCCCGGAGCGATGATCGGCGGGGTGCCCGTCACGGGACGGCCTCCTCGGGCGGCCGTCCCCGCGGGCCCGTCGTCGGGTCGTGGTCATATCCGGCCGGAAATTCCCGCTGAGCCTCAGTGACGCGATCGGCGCCCGAGCGCGACGTGGGGAGCCATGCCTCGATTATCGGCTGCTCTGCCTGCTCGCCGTCGCCCGGAGCGACCCGGAGCGGGCCGACCTGCTCCTTGACCGGGCGCCCGCCGATCCGGCACCTCCAGCTTGCGCAGCAGCGAGGAGACGTGACTCTCCACGGTACGCACCGAGATGCACAGCCGTGCCGCGATCTCGGCGTTGCTGAAATGGGCCCCGACCAGTTCCAGCACCTCGGCTTCCCGGGGGAGATCTCCACTTCTGTCACCACTGTGCAAGTTTGCCGCACCCCCTCTGCGCTCTCATCCGTAGTGGCCCCTGTGCGCGCTCCGTGTCGTCGATCCGTGGGTGGTTCCGTGGTCACCACGGATGCGGCCCGGTCAGGCCGGAAGCGAAGCTGTGAACACGCAAACAGCGGGTCGACGAGGCCCACCACCACAGGAGCGACCATGACCGGCTCTTCCCCCCAGGGAATCAAGACCGTGCTGCACCCCGTGTCCGACCTGGCGAAGGCCAAGGCGGTGTACGCGGCCCTGCTCGGTATCGCGCCGCAGACCGACTCTCCTTACTACGTCGGCTTCGAGGCCGAGGGCCAGCACATCGGACTGGTGCCCGGCGGTGGACCGCAGGGCATGACCTCCCCGGTGGC
>NZ_NGFP01000449.1 GCF_002149035.1 Streptosporangium minutum | reverse complement strand
GCCTTCTGCGGAGCTCGGCGAGGTGGGCCTCGTGCCGCTTCCCGAAGGGCGCCAGCTTGGCGGAGGCGGCCGACGCGTAGAGCGCGACGGTCTGCTCCTTGCCCGCGATCAGCTGCCTGAGCAGCACGGTCTCCGGATCGGGAGGCTCGGCCCGGAGAGGCTCGGGCTCCTCGGCGGCGCATCCCGCCACCGCCACGGCCGCCACCCCGAGAGCACCGCCCCGCAACAGGGCGCGCCGGGACAGGGAACGCACGGACGACCTCCGGTTATGGGTGGGCTGCTGACGCCTCTAGCATCGTACGGGCTTGGAATCGCACTCACCGCGCTTCTCGGACGGGCTCGCCGTGCCGAGTGGCGCTCTTTCTACGCCCTGGTGTGGATAGGCTGGTGAACCACATGGGCGAGGTCCGCCCGGCTTGAGATCGTGACAATAGGAGGTCGGCATGGGCAGCGCCACATCCCGCGACCGCCTGATAAAGCTTCTGGAACCTGTCGTCGGAGCCGAAGGGCTCGACTTGGAGGACGTCACGGTCACACCGGCGGGCAAGCGGCGGTTGCTGCGCGTCGTCGTCGACCGTGACGGTGGCGTGAGCCTGGACGACGTCGCCGAGGTCAGCCTCGCCGTCTCCGCCACGCTCGACGCCGACGACGCGATGGGTGCCACCCCGTATGTGCTGGAGGTCTCCTCTCCGGGAGTCGACCGCCCGCTCACCGAGCCGCGCCACTGGCGCCGTGCGGTGAAGCGGCTGGTCAAGGCCGACCTTCGGGACGGCACCTCCGTGGAGGGCCGGATCGTCGCCGCTGACGAGACCGGTGTGGAACTGGACATCGCGGGCACACCACGCCGCATTGATTTTGAGGACCTGACCCGAGGCCGGGTGCAGGTGGAATTCCGCCGGTTGGACGACGCCGAAGACGACGGCGAAGACGGCGACGAAGGCTAAGGGGGGAGCCTCGTGGACATCGACATGAGCGTCCTGCGCAGCCTGGAGCGGGAGAAGGACATCTCCTTCGACCTGGTCGTCAAGGCGATCGAGGACGCGCTACTGATCGCATACTTCCGGAGCGAGGGCGCCGCCGCCAAGGCGCGGGCCGAGCTCGACCGGCAGTCCGGGCACGTGACCATCTTCGCCGCGGAGATCGACGACGAGAGCGGGGAGGTGCTCAGGGAGTTCGACGACACCCCGGGCAACTTCAGCCGCATCGCCGCGACGACCGCCAAGCAGGTCATCCTGCAGCAGCTCAGGGACGCCGAGGACGAGATCAACTTCGGTGAGTTCGCCAGCCGTGAGGGCGAGCTCGTGGCCGGTGTGATCCAGCAGGGCAAGGACCCGAGGGTCGTCCTGGTGGACCTCGGCAAGATCGAGGCCGTGCTCCCGCACAACGAGCAGGTGCCCGGCGAGGAATACGTCCACGGCGAGCGCATCCGCTGCTACGTGGTCCAGGTCAAGAAGGGCCACAAGGGCCCCTCTGTGACCCTGTCGCGCACCCACCCGGGCCTGGTGAAGAAGCTCTTCGCCCTGGAGGTGCCGGAGATCGCCGACGGGACGGTCGAGATCGCCGCCATCGCGCGCGAGGCCGGCCACCGCACCAAGATCGCAGTGCGGTCGCGGCGTCCCGGCGTGAACGCCAAGGGCGCCTGCATCGGCCCGATGGGGTCGCGGGTGCGCAACGTGATGGCCGAGCTGCACGGTGAGAAGATCGACATCATCGACTGGTCGGAGGATCCCGCGGAATTCGTGGGGAATGCCCTCTCTCCCTCCCGTGTTTCCCATGTCGAGGTGATCGACGCCGAGGGTCGTGCCGCGCGGGTGACCGTGCCGGACTACCAGCTCTCCCTTGCGATCGGCAAGGAGGGGCAGAACGCCCGGCTGGCCAATCGCCTCACCGGATGGCGCATCGACATCCGTCCGGACACACAAGCGGGGGATGCGGCCGGTTCCGCAGATGCGTCCACACGGTAAGCTGGAATATGGTGGCCAGGACACCCCACTGAGAACATGTGTGGGGTGCCGGGTTCGCACGGTCTCCTCCGAGCTGCTCCGCCTGGTGGTGGTCGAGGGCGTTATCGTCCCTGACCTGCGACGACGGCTCCCAGGGCGTGGTGCTTCACTGCATCCCTCCCTGAGCTGTCTCGATCTCGCCGAGCGTCGCCGAGCGTTTCCGCGCGCGTTTCGTGTCGCGGGCCCGCTTGACTCGTCGCGAGTGCGAGGGCACCTGGAAGAGGTTCACGAAAGGATCGGGTGAAATGGTTGCCAACTGTCATGTAGGACGCCGAGTTGATGGGCTGGTCAGATAGCTATGAGCGCCTGATGAGCATGCGGCGATGAGTACGTCTACGTAACGACGGTCCGGCGGCACTGCCTCCCGGGCCGAGTAAGGGAGTGCAGTGGCGAAGGTCCGGGTATACGAGCTCGCCAAGGAGTTCGGTGTGGAGAGCAAGGTCGTCATGGCCAAGCTCCAGGAGATGGGCGAGTTCGTGCGTTCGGCGTCCTCGACTATCGAAGCACCGGTAGTCCGCAGGCTCACGGAAGCTTTGGGCGGTCCCTCCAGGGGATCGTCCGACAGGGGCGGCAACAGGACGCCCAGGCCGCCGCAGGCGGCCCCCCGGCCGGCTGACAGCCAGGCCGGAAACGGCGCCCCCGCGGCGCCGTCCTCTATCCCCAAGCCAGGACCGGCCCCCAGGCCGGGTCCGAGGCCTGGGCCCGCAGCGGCACGTCCCGCGGCCCCCGCGCCGCAGGCCCCGCCGCCCGCGGCGCCCCAGCCTCAGCAGGCTCCGCAGCAGCCCCAGCAGCCGCAGCAGCAGCAGCCCTCACCGGTTCAGCCGCCGCGCTTCGAGGCTCCCCGCTCCGACGCGGGACGCCCCGCGGGTCCCGGCCCCAAGCCGGGTCCCCGCCCGGCTCCGCGTCCGGGTCCGGCGGCCCGTCCCGAGGCCGCGCGTCCGGAGGGCCGTCC
>NZ_NGFP01000448.1 GCF_002149035.1 Streptosporangium minutum | reverse complement strand
CCGCGAGGCTGCGCCGCCGCGCCGGCCGGATGGGGCTGGGGGCGCTGCTGGGCGGAGGCGGCCTGTTCTGCCTGGCCGTGCAGCTCGCCACCGTGTCGGCCAACCTCGACGCGCCCGACTGGCGGCGGGCGGGCAGCCTGTCCCTCGCCGCGCTGCTGGCGCCGGCCGGGCTGGCACTGGGCGGCTGGCTGGGCGCGCTCGCCGCCCGCCCCGGCCCCGACGAGGTCTCCCGGC
The DNA here is from genome assembly GCF_002149035.1 of Streptosporangium minutum. Lineage (GTDB taxonomy): Bacteria > Actinomycetota > Actinomycetes > Streptosporangiales > Streptosporangiaceae > Streptosporangium > Streptosporangium minutum. The sequence goes on along the minus strand of NZ_NGFP01000448.1, from coordinate 2,791 downwards.
GGGGCGGCACCGACGCCGACCTGCTCGAACTGCGCCCCGGCCAGCGCGCGGTCTGGGTCTCCTCCGCCCGCAACGGCTGGCTCCTCGCCATCGGGGCCTCCCTCGTCGCCGTCGGGACGGGCCTGCTGGTGGCCGCGGCGTTCGGCGCGGAGAGCGCCCCCTGGCCCACCTCCGTGGTCCCGATCGTCGCCGGTCTCCTCGGCGTGGCGCTCAGCTCGGTGCGCGTACGGATCGCCCAGGACGGCCTCCAGGTCTCCTACGGGCCGCTGCGCCTGCCCCGCAGGCATGTCCCGCTCGTCAAGCTGGACAGCGCCTGGTCGGAGGAGCGCTTCCCCCAGGAGGTGGGCGGCTGGGGCGTCCGCGGCCTGCCCGGCGCCGCGACGATCATGCTCCGGGGCGGGGAGTGCCTCGTCGTGCGCTACGCCTCGGGCGGCCGGCTCGCCATCTCGGTCGACGACGCCGAGCGCGGCGCCGCCCTGCTGAACACCCTCGTCATGGAGGGCGCCCGCTGATCCCGGGCGCCGGCCGGGACCACCTCCACGCCCTCCCCGAAGGACTCCCCGCTCCGTGATGACCTCCCCCGAAGGTGGTGTCATGTCCCGTCGTCCAGCCGACCTCTGGCTGTTCCTGCTCACCGCGTACGGCCTGGCCTGGCTGTTCGCCCTCCCCATCTGGCTGACGGGAGCCTCTCTCGCCTCCCCGCTGATCATGGTGTCCGGTGTCGCGATGATGTTCACACCGGCACTCGCCGTCCTGGCCGTCCGGCTGTACGGCAGGCGGCGCGCGGCGCCCGGGACCACCTGGCGCGAATGGGCAGGGCTGACGGGGCTGACGCTGGGCGAACGCCGGGGCCGCACCCTCGCGCTCGTCGTGATGGCCTGGTTCGGCACCCCGCTGCTGGCCGCCGTGGCCATCGCGCTCAGCGCCGCCCTGGGGCTGCTCGCCGTCGACCTCGACGGGCTCAGCCTGTTCCGCGAGGGCCTGGCCGCGGCTCCCCGGGGGCAGGCGCCCCCGGTGGATCCCGGGACGCTGGCCGTCGTGCAGGTCGCGGTGGCGTTCCTGATCGCCCCGCTGATCAACTCGGTAGCGGCGTTCGGGGAGGAATGGGGGTGGCGAGGCTGGCTGCTGCCACGCCTGATGCCGCTGGGCACCTGGCGGGCGCTGCTGGTGTCCGGCGTGATCTGGGGCGTCTGGCATGCCCCGCTCACCCTGCGCGGCTACAACTATCCCGAGCTCGGCGCGTGGGCCGCGCCCCTGTTTGTCGTCTTCTGCGTGGTTTACGGAGCCCTGCTCGGCTGGCTCCGCCTTTACTCCGGGAGCATCTGGCCCGCGGTCGTCGGCCATGGCGCGCTCAACGCGTCGGCGAGTCTCGTCCTGCTCGTCGGCGACGCGGCCGACCCGCCTGACCTCGTCGTCGCCGGGATCACGGGGCTGGTCGGCTCGGCCCTGCTGGCTGTGGTCTCGGCGGTGCTGTTCAAGCGCCGGCCGGTCGAGCGGCCCGCCCCGGTCGCCGTCTGACCGGGTCAGCCCATGGTCATCGCATACACCACCAGCGTGGTGGCCGTGGCGATCTCGACCAGCGCGCCGAGCACGTCCCCGGTGATCCCGCCCAGCCGCCGTACGGCCCTGCGCCGCAGTGCCCAGGCAGCCAGCAGCCCGGCGAGAACGGCGAGAACGGCCACGCAGGGGCCCCAGAGGGAGGATGAACGTCCGTGACCGGGGCCGACGGCCGCCAAGCCGACCGGCCCGTGAACCTCGGAGAGCATCGCTTCTCCAGCGGTTGCGGAAACACCGGACGAGACGTAGGAGGCGGACAGGCCGAATCCGTCGGAGGCGCCGGAGAAGGCGGGCAGCACCGGGCTGAACGCGCCGATGGAGACCAGGAGCGTCAGGGCCGCCGGCAGGGCGAGCATGAGCGCCGTCACGGCCAGCGCGGGGCCCCGCCGTACGGTGCCCGCGACCATCGCGCCGAGCCCGCCCGGGCGGGCGGAGGGGACGCCCGCGCGGCATGCCCAGGTGAGCGCCAGCCTCCCCGCCACGCAGGCGGTGAACAGCGCGATCGGTCCCGCCCCCGCAGCGGAGACCTCCGACAGCGCCGCCACCTGGGCCAATAGCGTGAAGACCAGTGTCACGACGCCGAACGGGCCGATGTCGGAGCGCTTCATGATGTCCAGCGCCTGCTCGGCGGGCCTGCCGCTGCCCAGCCCGTCGGCCAGGTCGGCCAGCCCGTCCAGGTGCAGCCCCCGCGTGAGCAGCGCCACAGTGGCCACGGCCAGCACCGACGCCAGGAGCGGGGTGATCTCCAGCCACAGCGCCACCGTGAGCACCGTCCCGGCGACGGCTCCGATCAGCGCTCCCACGAACGGGGCGGCCGTCATCGCGATCCCCCCGGCCCTGCGGTCGACGGTCCCCGGGCGGACGGGGAACACGCTCAACGTGCCGATCGCCAGGCGCACCCCGTCGGCGAACGTGGACGGTCTCTCCGAAGGCGGCGTTTCAGACACGATCGACGATCGTAGTCCGGAACCCCTGGACGGCCGCCCCGCCCACACCGTCCATCGCCGGGCACCTCCACACGGCACGCTGTCCCATGCCCGGTCCGGGGACGAGGTGGTCCCTCCTCTCATGCCTGGTCCGGAGAGGTCCGGGGGGACTGGCTCGGGAATGGCGGGGCGCCGTCTCAGCTCTGTTCCGGGGACGGCCGGGGCTCGCTCTGTGCCCGGCCCGGCGGCAAGGGCCTGTGCCTGGCCGGACGGGTAGGGGTGGTCCGGGGAGGGGCAGTGGGAGGGGC
>NZ_NGFP01000447.1 GCF_002149035.1 Streptosporangium minutum | reverse complement strand
GTACCACGGACGCCGCTCCACAACCCCCGACCTGAGCGCCTTCCCGCGTGAGCGGTGGCTCGCCTCGATCAGGCGGGCCCTGGCGACCCTGCCCGCCGACGCGTTGGACTACGGCGACCCCGGCGGAGTCCCGGGCCTGCGCGAGGAGCTGGCCGACTACCTGCGGAGGGTCCGCGCGGCGGACGCCGGCCCCGGCGACATCGTGATCGTGGGCGGGGTGGCCCAGGGGCTGAGCCTCACGGTCCGGGCGCTCGCCGGGCGGCTCCCCGAGGGCCGGGCCGGCCATGACCTGACCTGGTCCGTCGACCGCCCCGCGCATCCCGCGCCGCCCCCCGGCCGGATCCGGCTGGCCGTCGAGGACCCGACCAGCGGGCGCCAGCTCCCGCTGCTCCGCGCGGCGGGGGCCGATCCGGTCGCGGTCCCGGTGGACGGGGAGGGCATGGACGTCGGGGCCCTGGCCGCGACCGGGGCGCGGGCGGTGCTGCTGACCCCCGCCCACCAGTACCCCACCGGAGTGGTGCTCTCCCCCCGCCGCCGCGCCGAGCTGATCGAGTGGGCCGCCGCGACCGGCGCGACGATCCTTGAGGACGACTACGACGCGGAGTTCCGGTTCGACCGCGACCCGGTGGGCTGCCTGCAGGGGCTCGCCCCCGGCCGGGTGGTCCTGGCGGGCAGCGTGAGCAAGTCCCTGGCCCCGGGGCTCCGGCTGGGCTGGGTGGTGGCCCCGCCGGAGATCGCCGAGTCGGTACGGCGGGCCCGCGGCGAGCTGGATCTGGGCTCGCCGGTTTTGGAGCAGTACGCGCTGGCGGACCTCATCGGCAACGGCGGCTACGACCGGCACCTGAGGAGGATGCGCCGGGAGTACCGCGCCCGGCGCGACGCGTTCGTGCGGGCGCTGGCCGAGCATCTCCCCGAGATCAGGGTGCACGGCGTCTCCGCCGGGTTGCACCTGTTCGCCGAACTCCCCGGCGGCTGCGACGAGCCGCAGGCCACCGAGGCGGCCCAGGCGTGCGGCCTCGCCGTCGAGGCGGTGGGCGCGATGCGCAGCACTCCGGGGCCACCCGCCCTGGTCATGGGCTTCGCCCGCCTCCCCGTCCACCGCGCCGACCAGGTCATCCGCGCTTTCGCGGCCGGGCTGCGGCGCTGACGGCGAGGCTCCGCGCCGCAGATGATAGATCGTCTGTATGTCCTGACAAAGCCTTGACGGCTTCCGATCTCTTCGCTTAGAACTGGAGACCATCCGCTATCTCCCTCGGAGGCATGATGCGTGTTGGTCTGCTGGGCCTTGGCCGGATCGGTGCATTCCATGCCGCGACGCTGGCCGCGCACCCCTGGGTCGACGAGCTGGTGGTGGCCGACGCGGACGCCGCGCGGGCGGCCGAGGTCGCCGCCCGGCTGAACGCCAGGGTGGGAGACGCCCTCGACGCCGACGCCGTGGTCATCGCCACCCCCACCGCCACCCACGCCGAGCTCCTGACGCGGGCCTGCGCCCAGGGGGTGCCGGCCTTCTGCGAGAAGCCGGTCGCCGCGGGCGTGGAGGACACGATCCGGGTGCTCAAGGCGGTCAGGCGGAGCGGGACGGTCGTGCACATCGGCTTCCAGCGCCGCTTCGACGCCGGCTACACGGCCGCGCGCGAGGCGCTGCGGAGCGGCGAGCTCGGCACGCTGCACCGGGTCCACATGATCACCGGCGACCCGGCGCCGCCGGCCCCCGACTACGTCCCCATGTCCGGCGGCATCTTCCGGGATTGCCACATTCACGACTTCGACATCCTGCGCTGGGTCACCGGCCGCGAGGTGGAGAGCGTCTACGCGACCGGCTCCAACCGGGGCGAGGCGTTCTTCGCCGAGGCCGGCGACGTCGACAACAGCGCCGCGCTGCTCACCCTGGACGACGGAACGCTGGTCACCCTGCAGGGCTCCCGCTACAACGGCGCCGGCTACGACGTGCGGATGGAGCTGGCGGGCACCCTGCGCACCCGGGCGGTCGGCCTCGACCCGCGCACGCCGCTCACCAGCGCCGAGGGACTGCAGCCGCCCGGCGAGCCGTGGCCGGACTTCCAGGCCAGGTTCGAGGCCGCCTACATCGCGGAGATGGGCGCGTTTCTCGGCGCCGCACGCGGGGAGACGGACAGTCCCTGCACAGTCGAGGACGCCCTGGCCGCGCTCTACCTCGCGGAGGCCGCCGAGCTCTCCAGGCACGAAGGACGTCCGGTACGCACAGCGGAGGTAATCAGTTGAAGACGGCCGGTGCCCCCATCTCCTGGGGTGTCTGCGAGGTCCCCGGCTGGGGGCGCCAGCTCGACCGCTCCCAGGTGCTCGCCGAGATGCGGGAGCTGGGCCTCACAGCCACCGAGCTGGGACCCCAGGGCTTCCTGCCGCCCTCGCCGTCACGCTGCCGCTCGCTGCTCGACGGATACGGCCTGCGCGCGGTCGGCGGGTTCGTCCCCGTGGTGCTGCACGACCCCCACCACGACCCGCTCCCGCAGGCCCGGGCCGCCATGCGCGCCTTCAGGGACGGCGACGTGGAGGTGGTCGTGCTGGCCGCGTCCACCGGCGGCGAGAGCTACGACGCCAAGCCCGCCCTGGAGGCGAGCGGCTGGAAGACCCTGCTGACCAACCTGCGCCGGATCCTCAAGAACGCCAAGGAGTTCGGCCGCACCGTCACGCTGCACCCGCACGTGGGGACCATGGTGGAGAACCCCGAGGAGGTGGACCGGGTGCTCGACGGCAGCGCGGTCCCGCTCTGCCTGGACACCGGCCACCTGCTCATCGGCGGCACCGACCCCGCGGAGCTGGTCACCCGCGCCGCGGACCGCATCGCGCACGTCCACCTCAAGGACGTCGACGCCGCCCTCGCCGAGCGGGTCCGGTCCGGCGAACTGTCCTACACCGAGGCAGTGAAGGCGGGGATCTACCGCCCGCTCGGCCGCGGCGACGTGGACGTCCCCGGCATCGTCGCCGGCCTGGGAGCCGCCGGATACGCGGGCTGGTACGTCATGGAGCAGGACGTCGTCCTCGGCCCCGGCGACGACGCCGGCCCCAGGGAGAACG
>NZ_NGFP01000446.1 GCF_002149035.1 Streptosporangium minutum | reverse complement strand
GGGCGGGGTCGGGCGACAGGAGCCCGGCCGCGCCGGCGCCCCGGCGGCGCGGATCGGCACGCGGGCGGACCGGCGGCCGGTGACCGGGTGACCCGGCCACTCGGCGGCATGGGTCAGCGGGAGTAGAACTCCACCACGAGCTGCTCGTCCACGGGGACCACGATCTGCTCGCGCACCGGGCGGCCGACCACCGTGAAGCGGAGGTCGGCGTGGTCGACGTTCAGGTACGGGGCGATCCGGTCGTCGGCGTAGGTGCCCTCGGCGGCGGCGACGAACGGCTGCATCGCCCGGGACCTCTGCCGCACCGCGACCACCTGACCCGGCTTGACCAGGTAGCTGGGGATGTCCACCTTGCGGCCGTCCACGGTGATGTGGCCGTGGGTGACGTACTGGCGGGCCGCGTAGATGGACGGGGCCAGGCCGGCACGGAGGACGAGCGAGGCGAGACGGCTCTCCAGCAGCACCACCAGCTCCGCACCGGAACGGCCGGTGCCGCGCAGTGCCATGTCCCAGTAGCGGCGCATCTGCCGCTCGGAGACGTCGTAGTACCAGCGCAGCTTCTGCTTCTCCATCAGCCGCAACCCGTAGTCGCCGGTCTGCCGCCGGTTGGTCTTGCGTCCGTGCTCACCCGGCGGGTACGGGCGCTCCTCGAAGTAGCGGACCGCCTTGCGGGTCAGCGGGACGCCGGCCCGACGGGACAGGCGCACCTTGGGTCCGGTGTAGCGCACGATCACTCCTTTATGGTTAGGTTTGCCTTATTGAGGTAAGCCTAACCTTAGTCAAAAGAGTCCCCCGATCTCAAGGAGAGCCGGTCCATGCAGCAGCCCGTCACCGCTCCGCCGGTCCCTGAGCGCGTCCGCACGCTGGCCGCCACCGCCGCCCCCACCCACGTGTCCCTCGCCGGCACGGCCCTGCCCGCCATACCCGCCAGGGGTGGCGTGGACGGCGCGGGGCGCCCGGTGCTGCTGGTGCTGCCGGGAGACCCGCTCTATGGGATGCGCGAGGAGCCGGTGGTGACCGTCGACCTGGCCGCGACCCGCTCCCTGGGCGGGCTTGAGCTCTCGCGCGGCCTGCTCAAGGTGCAGGGCTGGGTGCAGGCCGTACCGGCCGCCGAGGCGTGGGAGAGCGCGGTGGCGATCGCCGAGCGCTGCCCGGACGAGGCCCTGTTCGACGCGCTGGAGCGTACCGACGGCCCCCGGCTGCTCCGCGTCGACGTCGGTCAGGTGATCTATCTCACCGGCCCCGAATCAGGCGTCCTGGACGCCGAGGAGTATCTCGACGCCGACCCCGACCCGCTGATGAGCGAGGCCGAGCGCATGCTCCACCACGTCAACGCCACCCACCGGGGGCAGTTGGAGACCGCGCTGCGCTCGATGCTCGCCGCCCCGGTCTCCGAGGCGTGGCTCTGGGAGCTCGACCGCTTCGGCGCGACCATCCGCTCCGGCGTCGACAACCCCACTCTGGTCCGTCTGCCCTGGCCCGCCCCCATCACCGACGCCGGCTCCCTTGAGCGGGCTCTACGCTGCCTGCTCTGCCACCACTGACGGCGGCCTCCGCGCGCACGCCCGGCCGGGCGAGGTGACAGGGCCGGACGAGGCAACGGAGTCGGGCGAGTCAGCGGAGTCAGGCGAGGCAACGGGCCGCTCCCGGAGGAGGCGGCCCGCCAGGTTCTCGCCGGGGCCCGCCACCGGCCGTACGGCGAGCCCGCAAATCGCCGTCAGGAAAAACTCGGCGCCATTCCAGGACACGCCTGAATTGAGCGAGAAGATTTCCTTGACAGCAAATGACTAATTTGCCGAAGGGACCTCACTGGTCTTCCGGATAACCTCGTCGACCAATCCGTAGTCCTTGGCCTCGCCGGCGGTGAACCAGCGGTCCCGGTCCCAGTCCTCCTCGATCTGCGCCAGCGGCTGGCCGGTGTGGAAGGCGATCCGCTCGCTCATCATCTGCTTGGTGTAGAGCATCTGCTCGGCCTGGATGACGATGTCGCTGGCCGTGCCGCCGACGCCGCCGGACGGCTGGTGCATCATGATCCTGGCGTGCGGCAGCGCGTACCGCTTGCCCGGCGCGCCCGCGCAGAGCAGGAACTGCCCCATCGAACCCGCCAGGCCCATACCGACGGTGGCGACGTCGTTCGGGATGTACTGCATCACGTCGTAGATCGCCATTCCGGCCGACACCGAGCCGCCGGGCGAGTTGATATAGAGCCAGATGTCACTCCTGTCGTCCCCGGCGGACAGCAGCAGCAACTCCCCGCAGATCCGGTTGGCCACCTCGTCGTTCACCTCGGTGCCGAGCACGACGATCCTCTTGCGCAGCAACCGCTGGTACAGCGGGTCCTCGAACACGGGCTGTGGACCGGTCATCGCTTTCACCTACCCCGAATCCAGAATTCACGAATGGAGAATCCCTGCGACCATAACGCGGTGCCACGCCGCGGTTTCGGTCCGTTCGCTTTCAGCGCTTTCCGCTGACAGCGCAAAGCGCGGGAATTCAATCATTCTTCCGCGACACGGCCCGATCAGGGGTGGGATCTGGGGTGGGGGGCGACCGGGCCGTGTGTGATGATGGCCGCACCATGCCCGTGACCGCGCCCTTCCGCCTGGCCCGCACCTCGGCCTTCGCCGTGGTGTCCCTCGGGCTGGGCATGATCTCGCACGTGCTCGGCGGGGGCGCGATGCCGGCGTGGAGCGCGGCGGGCGGGCTCGCGCTGGCGTTCGCGGCGGCACTCCCGCTGACCGGGCGCGAGCGCGGCGCGGGGGTGATCCTGCCCCTCCTCGGGAGCACGCAGGCGGCACTGCACCTGCTGTTCTCCGTGACGGCCCCGGCGATCTCCCACGAGGCCCTCGCCCATCCGCACTCGGGCCTGCTGCCGGGCCTCGCCATGCTGGTCATGCACGGCTGGGCGGTGGGGCTGACCTCGCTGTGGCTCGCCCGTGGCGAAGCCCTGCTCTGGGCGCTGCTGCGACGGCTCGGCGCCCGGCTCGGCCCGGTCCTCACCGGCGCCCCCTCCCCCGTGCCGGCGCCGCCCTCGGCGATCGCGCACCCGGACGGGCCTGCCGCGCTCCGCCCCTCCCTGCTCCGTCATGTGG
>NZ_NGFP01000445.1 GCF_002149035.1 Streptosporangium minutum | reverse complement strand
GCCCTCACCAGATCCGCCAGTTTCCCGGCCCCCGGCCCCCCGAAGACGCGGCCGGCGGTGTCCAGGACCTGGCGGCCGGTCCGGGTGGCGGCCGACCTGAGCTCGCGGTTGAGCTTGACGGCGTGCAGCCGCCGGTCGACCGCCACCAGCCGGTCCCAGTCCCCCTCGGCCGCCGCGCGGTGCGCGAGCACCAGTGCCGTCGCGTCGCCCGGCCCCACGGCGTGGCGGAGCAGGTCGGCCAGCAGGCCCGGCAGGTCCGCCGGACCCGCCAGGCCTGACTGGACGTAGCCCTCCAGGCCGTGCGACAGCGTGTACAGACCGCTCGGGAAGGCCGAGTCGGTCAGCTGGAGCTGGGCCAGCAGCGAGGCGAGGTTCACGCGAGGTTCACGCGATGAAATAGAGCTGGGTCAGCGGCAGCTTGGTGGCCGGTTCGATGGCCGCGTGCTCGCCGTCCAGCGTGACCTTGTAGGTCTCCGGGTCCACCTCGATCGTCGGCAGCGCGTCGTTGCGGATCATGTCCTGCTTGCCGATCGTGCGGCAGCCCCGCACGGGCTGGATCATCCGCTCCAGGCCGAGCTTGCCGGGCACCCCGGCCGCGATGCCGGCCTGCGACATGAAGGTGACGTTCGTCGCGGGCAGCGCCTTGCCGAACACCCCGAACATGGGCCGGTAGTAGACCGGCTGGGGCGTCGGCAGCGAGGCGTTCGGGTCGCCCATCTGCGCCCAGTTGATGTGCCCGCCCTTGATGACGATGTACGGCTTGGCGCCGAAGCCGTACATCTGCCAGATCACGATGTCGGCGATCTTGCCTGTCTCCAGCGAGCCGACCGCGTCGGAGATGCCCGTGGTGCGGGCCGGGTTGATCGTCAGCTTGGCCAGGTAGCGCAGGACCCGGAAGTTGTCGTTGCGGTCGGAGTCCTCCGGCAGCTTGCCGCGCAGTTCCTTGCAGTGGTGGGCGATCTGGAAGGCCCGGGTGAAGGACTCCCCGATCCGGCCCATCGCCTGCGAGTCGGAGGAGACCATGCTGATCACGCCCAGGTCGTGCATGACGGTCTCGGCGGAGATGGTCTCGGCGCGGACCCGGCTGTCGGCGAAGGCGACGTCCTCGGGGTTGTCGTGGCTGAGGTGGTGGCAGACCATCACCATGTCCAGGAGCTCGTCCATGGAGTTGACGGTGTAGGGCAGCGTCGGGTTGGTCGAGGAGGGCATCACGTTCGGCTCGCCCGCGATCCGGAGCAGGTCGGGGGCGTGGCCGCCGCCCGCGCCCTCGGTGTGGAAGGTGTGGATCGCGCGCCCGTCGATGGCGCTGACCGTGTCCTCCAGGAATCCGCTCTCGTTCAGGGTGTCGGTGTGGATGGCGACCTGGACGTCGTACTCGTCGGCGATCCTCAGCGCGTTGTCGATCACCGCGGGGGTCGAGCCCCAGTCCTCGTGGACCTTCAGCGCGCACGCCCCGGCCAGGATCTGCTCGCTCAGCGGTCCGGGCCGGCTGCCGTTGCCCTTGGCCATCAGGCCGATGTTGATCGGGAGGTTCTCGAACGACTGGAGCATCCGGCTGATCCCCCACGGGCCGGGCGTGCAGGTGGTGCCCCGGCTGCCGTCGGAGGGGCCGACGCCACCGGCGATCAGCGTGGTGATCCCGTTGCTCAGCGCGGCCTCGACCTGCTGCGGGCAGATGAGGTGGACGTGGCTGTCGATGGCCCCCGGCGTGGCGATCGTGTGCTCGCCGGACAGCACCTCGGTGCCGGGGCCGATGACGAGCCGCGGGTCGACGCCGTTCTCGGTGTTCGGGTTTCCCGACTTGCCGATGCCCGCGATCATGCCGTTCTTGATGCCGAGGTCCCCCTTGACGATGCCGAGGACCGGATCGACGACGACGACGTTGGTGATCACCATGTCGAGCGCGCCGCTGTGGTTGGTGGCGTTGGGCGTGGAGCCCATCCCGTCACGGGCGGTCTTGCCGCCGCCGTAGACGGACTCGTCACCGTAGAAGCCGGCGTTGTAGTCCTTCTCCACCTCGATCACGAGGTTGGTGTCGGCGAGCCGGATCCGGTCTCCGACGGTGGGGCCGAACATGTCGGCGTACTGCTTGCGACTCATGGACACCATGGGGCGTCAGCCTTTCTTCCTGGAGGCCGCCGGGGCCTTCCTAGCGGAGGCCGCCGGGGCCTTCTTGGCCGAGGCCGCCGGGGCCTTCTTGGCCGAGGCCGCCGGGGCCTTCTTCTGGGGTGCCTTCTCGGCCGCCCCGTCCGGGCTCCCGTCCTGACCGGCGGGCACGTCGAGGAAGCCGAGGATGTCCATCCGCTCCAGCGCGACCCGGTGGGCCTTGTCGGTGCGGACGCTGCCGTCCACCAGCCCGCTGAAGCCGTAGACGCGCAGGCCGCCGCCGTACTCGACGAGGTCGACGTTGTGGGTGTCTCCCGGCTCGATCCGGATGGCGTTGCCCGCCGGGAGGTCGAGGTGCATGCCGAAGGCCGCCTCCCGGTCGAAGGAGATCGCCCGGTTGACCTCGAAGAAGTGGTAGTGGGAGCAGATCTGGACGGCCCGGTCCCCGGTGTTGCGGACGGTCAGGCTGGCCTTCCTGCGCCCCTGGTTGATCTCGATCTCGCCTTCGCCGTACATGTAGCGTTCGTGCCTCGGCAGGCCTTCGTGCTCTCTGGTCTTGCGTGCCATGACTTCCCCTCAGTGACTGTGATCGTGATCGTGGTGATGGTGCGCGGCGGCGAGGCCGTCGTCGGCGTCCCTGTCCCACCGTTCACGCGCGGTCGCGACCCGCCGCCCGACCAGCTCCTCCAGGGAGGCGGCGGAGAGCAGCGGCCCCGCCCAGGTCACGTCCTCGGGCAGGCTCGGCTCGGCGAACGACGCCGGGACTGCCGTCACGTGCCGCGCGCCGAGCAGGCGGCACCGGGCCACCCCTTCGGCGACGTCCGGATCCCCGTCCGTGAACGCGACCTCGACCCAGCGGAGCCCGCTGTGCCGGCGGACCAGGTGAGCCACGCGGAACAGCTCCGCGTCGTCCTCGGGCGAGGCCGCGGGCGCGGTCACCAGCACCGCCCGGGGCCCGGCGGGCGGGGACGGCGCGGGGGCCGGGCC
>NZ_NGFP01000444.1 GCF_002149035.1 Streptosporangium minutum | reverse complement strand
GCCGTGACCGGCGGGAGGCCGCGCGCCGTACTGGCCGGGGATGATCTGGCCGTCGCGGACCTCGACCACGCGGTCACACCACCGGGCCACCTGGTGGTCGTGGGTGACGACCACCAGCGAGGCTCCGTTGTGCTTGGTGGCCTCCACCAGCAGGCGCATCGTGTCGTGGCCGGTGCTCTGGTCGAGCGCGCCGGTCGGCTCGTCGGCGAAGATCACCGCGGGCCGGGTGACCAGCGCGCGGGCGATCGCCACCCGCTGCGCCTGACCGCCGGAGAGCTCGCCGGGGCGGCGGCCTTCCATGCCGCCGAGCCCGAGCGGGCCGAACCACTCGCGGGCCTGCCGTACGGCGTCGGTCCGGGAGACGCCGCCGAGCATGAGAGGCAGCGCGACGTTCTCCTCGGCCGGGAGCTCCGGCAGGAGCTGGCCGAACTGGAACACGAACCCGAACCGGGTGCGGCGCAGGGCGCTGCGCTGCCGCTCCCCCATCGCGTCGATCCGCAGGCCGAGCAGGTGGACCTCACCCGCGTCCGGCTTCATGATCCCGGCGAGACAGTGCAACAGGGTCGACTTGCCCGACCCGCTCGGTCCCATGATCGCCACTGCCTCGCCGGTGTGGACCGCCAGCCCGACGCCGCCCAGCGCCACAGTCGGGCCGAACCGCTTGACCAGGCCGGCCCCTTCAAGAACAACATTCATGCCGATGACCCTCCCGCGCGGGAGCCTGCCGGGGGATCGGCCGACCGTCCGATTCACCGGCAGGGGCCTCGGCCGAAAGTCCGATGCCGGATGCCGAGCTGGCAGAATCCATCAGGTGACAATTCGGGTGCTCATCGCTGACGACCAGGTGCTGGTGCGGACCGGTTTCCAGATGATTCTGGACGCCCAGGAGGACATGGAGGTCGTGGCGACCGCCGGGAACGGCGCCGAGGCGGTCGAGCACGCGAGGAGGCTCCGGCCCGACGTGTGCCTGCTCGACATCCGGATGCCCAAGCTGGACGGTCTTGAGGCCACCCGGATCCTGGCCGGGCCCGGGGTGCCCGATCCGATGCGGGTCGTCATCGTCACCACCTTCGACCTGGACGAATACGTCTACGGAGCACTGCGTGCGGGCGCGACCGGGTTCCTGCTCAAGGACAGCGGGCCGACGCTGCTGATCGAGGCGATCCGGGCCGCGGCGGCCGGGGACGCCCTGGTGTCGCCGTCGGTGACCGTACGCCTGCTCGAACACCTGGCCCACCCCCGGGCCGGGGCCGCCCGCCCGCTCGCCGAGCCGCTCACCGAGCGCGAGCTGGACGTCGTCCGTCTGGTGGCCAGGGGGCGGACCAACCAGGAGGTCGCCGCGGAGCTGTTCGTCTCGCTGTCGACGGTCAAGACGCACCTGGGGAGCATCCAGGCGAAGCTCGGCGCCAGGAACCGGGTGGAGATCGCCGCCTGGGCGTGGGAGTCGGGCGTGGTGAGCTGACCGGCAGGACGCCGGAGGCTGATTAGCGGAGGGGCCCGCGGGATAGAAAAAGGGCAGGTCCTTCAGCGCATGCCAGGGGGAGACATACATGCGCCCCAGCTCATCTCCACACACGAAGTCCGCTTCGGCCGTTTACGTGACCCTCACCGCCCAGGTGGCCGCCACCGCCGCCCTGGTGGTGTTCGAGCAAACCCGGGGCCGGCGGCTGGTCCGGGAGATCTCGGCACTCGGCGGCGACCCCCACGCGCCCGGGGCGCAGGCCGTCGTCGGCGCGGTCTCCGTGTTCGCCATCCTGATCATGCTCGTCACCGCGACCACGGTCGCGGCCGCCGCCGCCTACCTGACCTGGCTGGTCCAGGCCCGCCAGAACGTCTCCCCCGGGGCGCAGGCCGCGCCGGTCCTGGCCGCCTGGGCGGTGCCGGGGGTCAACCTGGTCGCCCCGCCGGTGCTGGTCCACCGCCTGTGGTGGGGGTCCCGGCCGCCGGCGGACCGTCATGGCCGCTGGGTGGCGCTGCTCGCCGCCTGGTGGCTGAGCTGGCTGGCCGTGCTCGCCCTGGTGCTGGCACGGCTCACCGCAGCGGGCGACACCGACCTGACCGGTCTCGGCCCGGCCGAGCTGGCCGTCGTCGCGCTCTGCGCGCTGCTGTGCGCGGCGACCGTCCGGCAGATCACCCGGATCCAGGTCGCGGGCGCCCGTCCGGGCCCACCGGCGCGGACAGGCGCGGTCATGGCGCGGGCCGTCCCGCTGATCCTCACGGAGCAGGGCTCCGCCCCGCAGGTCCATCACGCCCGGCAGTGACCGCCCGGACGCCGGCGCTCCGGGCCGGCGTCCTCAGGCGGGGCGGGAGGGGGGAAGACGGGCCATGGCGTATCGAACATACGTTCTCACGGCGCCGAGCGCAAGTCCCCCACCTGTCTCACCAGTGGATTGGCGTCCACCGAGTTGCGGATGCTGAACGTCACGCTGCCCGCCCGGTAGCGGTCGTCGGACCACTCGACCGGGCGGCCCTCGTGGGTGGTGGTGACCCGCCGCTGGCGCAGCAGCGGGCTGCCCCGCCGTACGGCCAGCAGCCGGGAGTCCTCGACCCCCGCCGCGACCGCGTCGATGAGGTGCTCGCCGTAGGCGAAGACGAGGCCGACACCCTCGTAGAGGGCCTGGGTGACCGACTCGCACCCGGGGTCGATCCGCTCGACGGCCGGGGCGATCCACCCGGCGTAGACGGTCCGCTCCAGCAGCACCGGCTCGCCTTCGAGCGAGCGCAGCCGCAGCACCGACAGCACCGGCTCGCCCGGCTGGAGGGCCAGCCGGGCCGCCTCGGTGGCGCTCGCGCCCCGGCGGCGCTGCTCCAGCATCCGCCCACTGACCCGGTGGCCCATCGCCCTCGCCCACTGGGCGAAACTGTGCAGTTCGGCGAAGCTCTGGCTGCGCTCGCGGCCGAGCACGATGCGCCGGGCCCCCTGCCGGGAGCCGACCAGCCCCTCGGTGGCGAGCACCGCCACCGCCTGGCGGACCGTGCCTCGCGAGGCCGCGAAGCGGATGGCGAGCTCCGCCTCCGAGGGCAGCTGCGCTCCGACGGCGTACTCGCCGCGCATGATCGCGTCCCGCAGCTCCGCCGCGATCCCCACGTAGCGCGCCGTCATGTCC
>NZ_NGFP01000443.1 GCF_002149035.1 Streptosporangium minutum | reverse complement strand
GATTGGACAGCGCGGGTCGACCGGGGCCGCCGGCGGGGCCGGGGCGAGCCAGGAGACCACGCTCTGCTCGACGTTCCAGCCGTGCAGGTTCACCCAGGTCCTGGGCACCTCACCGGGGTCCTGGCAGAGCACCCTGGACTGGATCCGGTCGTTCTGGACGAAGCTCACGACGCCCTCACGCCCCAGGACGGTGGACATCTCGTCGTCGCTGGCGACCAGATGGCCCACGAGCACCCGCGGTGTCTCCTTCTCGTCCATCTGCAGCGCCATCAGCGGGAGGATCGGCGCCTTCATCACGACCACCCCCACAAGGAACGGCGTGAACACCGCCATCGCGATCGCGATGCCGTGGGTGAGCGCCCGGGCGGGCGCCCGGGGAACCGGGCCGGTCAGCAGGACCGCCAGCGCCGGCGGAAGCGTGAGCAGAAGCGAGGTCGCCAGGTCGCGCGCGGCGAACGCCGCCCCGATGGCCGACCAGAACACGATGTAGGAGATCACCGCGACCATCACGGGCAGCGCGTAGCAGACGGTGCCCCGCAGCCCCTCGTGATGGGGGAACCGGTCCCGCACCGCCAGTCCCGCCACGGCCAGCGACAGCATCGCCAGCGTCGGCAGGAACCGTAGCTGCCAGGCGCACATGCCCACCACCACGGCCAGGCCGACCACCCAGCCGGGCAGCCGTTCGGCGGTGCGCACCAGCCAGGAGGAGCGGCCCGTGCTGATCCAGTACAGGGTGCCGAGCACCCGGCCGCCCAGGATGAGGGCGGGCAGGACCCAGACGGTCGTCAGCAGGACGGCGCTCAGCAGGCCCAGCGGGCTGATGTTCTGCAGCAGCAGGAGCAGCGTCTGGGTGTCCTGCCTGCTGGCGTACCACAGCCGCATGACCAGCAGGACGAGGGGGAACACCGGAAGCAGCGCGAGCAGCCACTCCTGGTCCCTCGGCGCGTCCTTGACCCGCCTGGCGCCTTTCAACGGGACGGGCAGTCCTGGACGGGGAGGGTCCGCTCCCACGGCCATCTGCGCACCGACGGAGGGAGCGCGCAGGGCTGCTCCGCCTGGGCCACGTTCACGTTGGGGCTGGCCGGCAGCAGCGGGTCGATGTACGCCTGGTAGGCCTGCTCCCACCTCTGGTCCTGGGGGTCGGCGTAGGAACGGTAGAGGGCGAGGTCGACCAGGGTCCGCAGCGCCTCGTTGGAACCGGCGTTGACCGCCCACATCTCGGTCTTCTCCAGCGCGATGTCGTGATGGCGGAACGCCCCGCCGGACTCCGCGACGAACCCGGCCAGGATGGCCGCGTCGGTGGTCATCGCGTCGAACTCGCCGTCCTTCAGGCCCTCCGCGCAGTCGCTGATCAGATTCTTGGCGGTGACGGTGGCCCTCGTCGCCCTGGCCAGCTCCGTCTCGGAGGTCGAGGTGCCGAGCGTGCAGACCTTCTTGCCCTCGAGCTGCCCCAGGGAGGTGATCTTCCCGGGGTGATCGGATCGGGTCACCACGGACTGCTCGGTGTAGAGGTAGGGCGTGGAGAAGCCCACCGAGGGGTCCTCCCGCCGGTCACGTGTCACGCTGAAGGTGGCGACCACGAGGTCCACCCCGACGAACCGGCCGTTGGCGTCCAGGGCCTGCATGCGCGCCCTGTCCTCGGTCTCGATGGCCAGGAAGTCCACCTTGTCCGGCCGGTAGCCCAGGTCCGCGGCGATCAGGTAGGCGATCTGGATGTCGAACCCCTTGAAGGCCCGCCTGCCGGTCTGCTCCTGGAACGCGATGCCGGGGGTGTCGGTCTTCACCCCGATCCGGAGCCTGTCCTTGTTGAACAGTCCGGCCTTCTCCCGCAGCTCGGCCTCGGTGGGCGAGCCGTTCACCCACATGACGGACGCCCCGACCACGATCGCGGCCAGGACCAGCGCGACCCACGCCGCGAGCCGGAACCGTCTCACCCGCCGCGACCGGCCGGGCGCGGGCGCGGAGTCGGGCTCCTGCTCCGGGCCGGTCCACGGCTCGTGCTCCCCGGAAGGGGCCGGCGGGTTCTCCGCCCGCGCGCCCGAGTCCCCGGGTTCTTCGGTCATGACGCCTCCGGACTCCCTGTATGTCCGGCAGGCTATGTCGTGACCTCCGGGGCCGGGTGTTCCTTCACCAAGACGAGATCAAACGACTTACCGATGAGATGCCCGAAACACCCCTTAAGATCCTCTATCAGATCTCGGGAAGCGGGGGACGATGGACACCGTCATTGGGCCGTACCGCCTGGTGAGAAGGCTCGGGCAGGGCGGGACCGGCGAGGTCTTCCTCGCCCGTGACCCCGAGGGCCGCCAGGTCGCCGTCAAGGTCCTCCACCCCCGTCTGGCCGCCGACCCCGCTCTCCGGCAGCGGTTCCGGCAGGAGGCGGAGGCCGCGTCCCGGGTCGCCCGGTCCTGCACCGTCCCGGTGCTGGAGGCCGGGCTCGACGGCGGCCGGGCCTACCTGGTCACCGAGTACGTCGAGGGGCAGGACCTGCGCCGGCGGGTGGAGGAGCACGGCCCCCTCACCGGATCGAGCCTGGACGCGCTGGCCGTGTCCACCGCCGTCGCCCTGCAGGCCGTCCACGCCGCCGGCGTCGTGCACCGGGATCTGAAGCCGTCCGCCGTCCTGCTCGGCCCGCTCGGGCCCCGGGTGACCGGCTTCGGCGTGACCCGTCCCTCCGGCACCTCCGCGCGTGCCGGGAAGGTCGCGTCCTCCTACATGGCGCCCGAGCAGGCACGGGGTGAGGAGGCCGGCGCGGCGTCGGACGTGTTCGCCTGGGGCGGGGTCGTCCTCTACGCGGCGACCGGGCGCGGCCCGTCCGCCGACGGCGAGGACCGCCCCGCCGGTCACGCCGGCCCCGACCTGACCGGCCTGCACGGCGCGCTCCGCGACCTCGCCGGCCGCGCTCTCGCCGTGGAACCGGGCAACCGCCCCAGCGCTCCTACATGGCGCCCGAGCAGGCACGGGGTGAGGAGGCCGGCGCGGCGTCGGACGTGTTCGCCTGGGGCGGGGTCGTCCTCTACGCGGCGACCGGGCGCGGCCCGTCCGCCGACGGCGAGGACCGCCCCGCCGGTCACGCCGGCCCCGACCTGACCGGCCTGCACGGCGCGCTCCGCGACCTCGCCGGCCGCGCTCTCGCCGTGGAACCGGGCAACCGCCCCAGCG
>NZ_NGFP01000442.1 GCF_002149035.1 Streptosporangium minutum | reverse complement strand
CAATACCCCAGGTTATAGACGCGTTACTTTCTGTCACACATTGGGGGGTCTTACCGTCATCCGACGGGGATCGGGGGACGAGGGTGGGATTACTCCACGGTGACGCTCTTAGCCAGGTTGCGAGGCTTGTCCACGTCACGCTCCAGCGCCACGGCGGCGTGGTAGGCCAGGAGCTGAAGCGGGATCGACAGCAGGATCGGGTCCAGCTCCGTCTCGTTCCTGGGCACCACCACGCAGTCGTCGGCCAGCTTGGGGTCGGCCGTACGGTGGCCGACCATGAGCACCCGGCCGCCGCGCGCGCGGATCTCGCCCAGCGTGGTGAGGTTCTTGTCCAGCAGCTCGTCGTCGGGGACGATCGCCACGGTCGGCATCTCCGGGCCGATCAGCGCCAGCGGCCCGTGCTTGAGCTCGCTGGCCGGGTAGGCCTCGGCGTGCACATAGGAGATCTCCTTGAGCTTCTGCGCGCCCTCGCGCGCCACCGGATAGCCCCGGACCCGGCCGACGAACATCATGCTCGGCGAGTGGGCGTACTTGCGCGCGAGCTCCTCGATCTGCGGCTCCAGCGCGAGGATCTCCTTGATCTGGCCGGGCAGCCTGCGCAGGCCCTCGCAGATGCGGCGGCCGTCGGCCGGGGACAGGTCGCGCACCCGGCCCAGGTGCAGCGCCAGCAGCGCGAAGGCCACCGCGGTCGAGGTGAACGCCTTCGTGCTCGCCACCGAGACCTCCGGGCCGGCGTGCAGGTAGACACCGCCGTCGCACTCGCGGGCGATGGCGCTGCCGACGGTGTTGACGATGCCGAGCACCCGGCCGCCCTTGCGCTTGAGCTCCTGGACGGCGGCGAGGGTGTCGTAGGTCTCCCCCGACTGGCTGATCGCCACGTAGAGGGTGTCGGGCTCCACGACCGGGCTACGGTAGCGGAACTCGCTGGCCGGCTCGGCGTCGGCCGGGATCCGCGCCAGCTCCTCGATGAGCTGGGCGCCGATCTGCCCCGAGTAGTAGGCGGAGCCGCAGCCGATGATCTTCACGCGGCGGAACGACCGGGTCTCGCGCGCATCCATGTTGAGGCCGCCCAGGTGGGCGATGTGAAAGCGGTCGTCCAGCCGGCCGCGCAGCGTCCGGGCCACGGTCTCGGGCTGCTCGGAGATCTCCTTGAGCAGGTAGTGCTCGTAGCCGCCGGTGTCGTAGTGCCCGGCGTCCCAGTCGACGGTCAGCGGCTCCTTGGCCGTCTCGCGCGCGTCACTGGCGAAGGTGTGGAACCCGTCGGCCTTCAGAACCGCCAGCTCGCCGTCCTCCAGGTGGACCACCTGGCGGGTGTAGCGGACCAACGCGGCCACGTCGGAGGCGGCGAACATCTCCTTCTCGCCGATGCCCAGCACGATCGGGCTGCCGTTGCGGGCCACCACCACCTCCCCGGGCCGCTGGGCGTCGATCACCGCGATGCCGTAGGTGCCCACGATCCGCTTCAGCGCCGCCCGTACCGCCTCCTCCAGGGAGTCGGCCTCCACGACGGTGCGGGCGATCAGGTGCGACAGCACCTCGGTGTCGGTCTCGGACAGGAAGACCGCGCCGTCGGCCTCCAGCTTGGCGCGCAGCTCGTCGGCGTTCTCGATGATGCCGTTGTGCACGACGGCGATGCGCTCGTCGGTGGACAGGTGGGGGTGGGCGTTGACGTCGCTGGGCGCCCCGTGGGTGGCCCACCGGGTGTGCCCGATGCCCAGCCCACCCTTGAACCGGGCCGGCACGGCCGCCGCCAGGTCGGCCACCCGGCCCTTGACCTTGCGCATCTTCAGGCCCTTGTTGGAGATCACCACGCCGGCCGAGTCGTAGCCCCGGTACTCAAGGCGCTGCAGGCCCTCCAGCAGGATCGGCGCCGCATCCTTGGGCCCTACATAAGCCACGATTCCGCACATCTAACCGCTCCTTACCCGTAGACGATCCGGCGCAGCTGGCGCAGGGAGAGTTCAGGTGCCGCGACACGGCGGGACGGGATCTCGGCGGCGATCCGGGGGAAGATCTCGTCGTTGACCAGTCCCCTGGCCCTGAGTTCGGCGTGACGCCGCCGGACGAACTCCTCGACGGGCTCGGAGAAGTAGGCCAGCACGTCCGCCACCACCCGCGCCGCCTCGCCCGGGCCGAGCGCGCTCGTCCGGGTCAGGTGGGTAATCAGATCCTCATGCGGATGCCATGCCGTGGACACAGAGCAGGACCATACGCACCATCGACGGCCTTCACCAAGTTTTCTGCCCGATTTCGGGCAAGGATTGCCCCAGTCGGCCCCAAGCACCTCCAGCCGTGAGACAGTCGGCAATCGGACATAACTCTGAGTAGTCGTCCGGTCGGGAGGGACCACCATGCGCCGTCTGCCGGGAATCGCCGTCGTCGCCCTCGTCGCCGCTCTGGCCCCGCCCACCACCACGGCGCCGGGCGGCGGGCGGACGGAGAACGGGCAGGCGCCCCCCACCCGGACGGCCCGGCCGTACGGGACGCCGGGAAACGGGCAGGCGGCCCCCGGCGGGCCGTACGCGATGCCGGAGAGCAGGCAGGCGGCTCCCGGCGGGCCGTACGGAACACCGGAGAGCGGGCAGACGGCTCCCGGCGGGCCGTACGCGATGCCGGAGAGCAGGCAGGCGGCCTTCGCGCGGGCGGCCCGGACGTACGGCGTGCCGGAGAGCGTACTCCTCGCGGTCTCCTACCTGGAGTCCCGCTGGGACGCCAACGACGGGCTGCCCAGCGTCTCGGCGGGCTACGGCCCCATGCACCTGGTCGACGGCCGGATCGATCCGGGTCGCCACCGTCACGGCGGGGAGGACCCGCGCGGCGACGAGAGCCGGCCGCACCCGCCTGTGGTCCCGGACCCCACCGCGGCCCCGCCCGAGGACACCCTGCACCGCGCGGCGGAGCTGACCGGGATCGCCCTCGGGCGGCTGCGCCGGGACCCGGCGGCCAACATCCGGGGCGGGGCGGCGCTGCTCGCCGACCACCAGCGGCGTATCGGCGAGCGGCCGGGCGCCGACCCGGCGCGGTGGTACGGCGCGGTGGCCCGCTATCCGGGCACGACGGACTCCGGCGCGGCGACGTCCTTCGCCGACGAGGTCTACGCGACGATCCGCACCGGCGCCGCGCGCGTGACCGACGACGGCGAGCGGGTGGTCCTGCCCGCGATCCCGGCCC
>NZ_NGFP01000441.1 GCF_002149035.1 Streptosporangium minutum | reverse complement strand
CCAGTATGCGGTGCAGCCCGGCCGCAGCGCGTGCGCCCCGGGCTGCACCGCATACTGGACGCTCTCGCGGGCGCCGCCCCCGCGTTCGTCTTCGGCCGGCGCATGGACGTCCTGGCCTCCAACCGCCTCGCCCGCGCCCTGGTCACCGACTTCGACGCCCTGCCGCAGCGCGAACGCAACAT
The DNA here is from genome assembly GCF_002149035.1 of Streptosporangium minutum. GTDB lineage: Bacteria > Actinomycetota > Actinomycetes > Streptosporangiales > Streptosporangiaceae > Streptosporangium > Streptosporangium minutum. The sequence goes on along the minus strand of NZ_NGFP01000441.1, from coordinate 2,999 downwards.
GGCCCGCTACATGTTCCTCGACGAGACCGCACGCGAGCTGCACGTCGACTGGGACGGCGTCGCCGCCGAGACCGTCGCCGTCCTCCGCCTGGACGCCGGACGCCACCCCGACGACCCCCAGCTCGCCGAGCTCGTCGGCGAGCTCGCCGTCAAAAGCGAGAAGTTCCGTACCTGGTGGGCCGATCACAACGTGCGCGAACGCACCCACGGCACCAGGCGCTACCACCACCCCGTCGTCGGTGAGCTCGTCCTGTCCTACGAGTCGGTCACCTTCCCCGGCGACGCCGACCAGACGATGTGCGTCTACACCACCGCGCCCGGCAGCCCCTCGGAGGAGGCCCTCCGACTCCTGGCGACCTGGACGGCCCCCCACCCTCCGGTCACCGGCTTGCGGCACGACGTCCAGGGCCACGGGACGTAGCCCGCCGGTGCCGATGTGTCGCCTGTGACAGCGCTTTCATCCGGCCTATATCACTTGTCAATCTCGAAGCGGTTCGGTTAAAAACACAAGCACTTGCTTACAACGTCATACGCCTTCTTTTCCGGCAAAGTTACGCACGTGAAGACTCCGTCAGACAATGGGCGGCTGGCAGATCAGTTGTCGATCGGTTTTCTCACCTCGGTCTTTCCGGTATCGCTGCTCGACGAGGTGGTAGGGGTCAGCGGATGCGCGGAGAGACGGCGACGGGCGCTGCCGGCCCGGCTGACGATTTATTACGTGCTGGCTCTTCGCCTGTTCTCTGACAAGAATTATGACCAGGTGATGCGCCTGTTGTTGAACGGGCTGGCGTGGCGGTCGCGCTGGGTCTACACCTGGGAGCCCCCCAGCGCCTCGGCGATCAGCCGGGCCCGCGCACGGCTCGGCGCGGAGCCCCTGCGCGTGCTCTTCTACCGGGTGACCGGGCCCGTCGCGGAACCCCGGACCTCCCGGTCGTGGCTGGCCGGCCTCCGGCCGGTCACGATGGACGGCACCACCCTGGCGGTCCCCGAGACCCGCGACAACTCGGCGTTCGGCTATCCGGACGGAGCGGCCCGGTTCCCCCGCGTCCGTGTGGTGGCCGTGGCGGAGAACGGCACGCACGCGTTGATCGACGCGACGTTCGGCAGCTCGGCCGTGGAGGAGCACATCCTGGCCCGGCGGCTGTTGCGGTGCCTGGAGTCCGACATGCTGCTGCTCGCCCGCTCCGGCCCCTGGGGGTTGGAGCTGTGGCGCCAGGCGGTCGAGACCGGCACGCACCTGCTGTGGGGGGTCACCGGGGCCGACGCGCTGCCCGTCGGACGCAGCTTCGAGGACGGGTCCTACCTGTCCAGGCCGGCCGGCCTGGGAGGCGCTCCGCTCCGGGTCATCCCCCTTCCCGGCGCGGAATGGCTGATCACAACGCTGGTCGACCCCAGGCAGGCGTCCGCGTCGGAGCTGGCGGCGCGCTACGCCGAGCGATGGGTCATGGACAGCGCGCTGGCCTGGCTCCACTCCGGCCGCAGAGCTCCGGCGATCACGCTGCGGTCGAGGAGCCCGGAGATGGTGGCGCAGGAGATCTGGGCCCTGCTCTGCGTCTACCAGGCCATGCGCGAGCTGACATGTCAGGCCACCAGCCACGCGGGGGCGTCGTGCACGTGTGCTCGCGTCTGACCCGGACCTCGCGGTCCGCAGACGTCGCGGCCCGCCTCCCCCGCGTGCGCGGGAGAGGCGGGCCGGCCCTGCCGGGCGGACGGGACCGCCCGGCGGATCTCGGGAAGCGCCCGGATCTCAGGCGGTGAGGTGGAGCTTCTGGTCGTAGACGCCCGAGTTGGCGACGGTCTCACCGAGAAGCTGGAAGGTGGCGCTGTAGGTGGCCGTGGAGGGGCACAGGAAGCTGCCGCTGTCCTTGTTGAGGGTGTAGTTGACCGCCCTGGCCTGGGCCTGGACCACCCCGATGACCGGACGGTTGGCGTTGGTGGAGTTGAAGGCGTCCAGGACGAGGCTGTTGCCGGCGCCGGAGCCCCTGTAGGTGCAGCTGATGGTGCCGAACCAGCCGGTGCTCACCGAGGTGACCTTGACGCCGCTGATGGTCAGGGTGCCGTCGCGTCCAGGGATCACCGGGGCGTAGGTGACGTTGCCGCCGTTCCAGGGGAGCCCGACCGCGGACACGCTGGACTGGCCGCCGGCGCTGTTGGGGCACTGCGGGCCGGGGTTGTTGCTGAAGTTGTAGGCCGAGACGTTCAGCGCGGTGCCGTTCGACTGCACGGTGCCGTCGATGACGCCGACGTTACAGGTGGCGGTGGCGAGTGAGGTGGTGATCGATACGTTGCCGATCAGCGTCGCCCGGACCTTGCCGGAGTAGAGCGCGCCGAACTGGTCGTTCCTGTGGATCTGGGTGGTGCCCGCCCAAGCGGAGGTCGGGACGAACGCGAGTGCCAGTACGACGGCGGTCATGGCGAGAACGAGGTTTCGGAGACGTTTCATCGACCACTCCTCTGTAATTTGCCGGACATCGCGAGAGTAGATAGCCGCATATCTTGAGTCAATATCTCCGTGTCAAACACCTCCGTCAGGCGACGATTTCGCATCGTAAATCCATGAGAATCTGTTGAGATAAGCGCCGCGCGGCAAAAACCGCCGGCCGGTGAATCAACGGTAATCCCGCCGCTCCCCGCACACCGCGCACAGAACCGTTCCGAAATGTTGTCACCGCAGCTCAGGGCAGTGGTTCAGCGSCGGCGGAGGCGCCCTTCCCCGAGCCCCGGCCCCCACCCGGAGACCGTAAAGCACCGCACGGTGCCACGTTCATTCCAATCACGCCGGACACGCGCCGGACCGCTTAATACGGCACGGCCGACCAGGCCTCGGCGTGACGCTCCGGGCACGGACGCCCCGCCGGCGCCCGACAAACAATTCGACCAGCGGAAATCTCCGCCGGCCGCCTCCGGCCATCGACTGCGATAAGGGAGTTTTCCGGATGATCCGCCAAAACAACCAAGCGCTTGAGTCAACGATTGCCCCGGCTCGCGCGGTTGCGGCC
>NZ_NGFP01000440.1 GCF_002149035.1 Streptosporangium minutum | reverse complement strand
GTGATCGAGGCGCTGACGGCCGAACTGGTCCTGGCCGCCGACCTCGGGGCGCCCGGGGTGCGCGTGTTCCCCCAGGGGGAGGACCCGGCGGTCGGGGCGCGGCGGCTGAGGGCGGTCGCGCCGGAGGCCAGGCGGTTGGGGGTGCGGGTGCTGGTGGAGACACACGACGCGATGCCCACCGGTGCGGCCGTGGGGCGACTTCTCGACGAGACGGGCGAGCCGGAGACCGTCGGCGCCCTGTGGGACCTGCTCCACCCCTGGCGACACGGTGAGAGCCCGGCGGACACGCTCGCGGCCCTCGGCGACCGGCTTGCCTACGTGCAGGTCAAGGACGCCGGCCCTGACCTGACCCCGGTCCCGCTGGGAGAAGGCGCGGTCCCGCTGGAGGAGGCGGGGACGCTCCTGCGCGAGCGGGGATACGACGGATGGGTGTCGCTGGAATGGGAGCGGACGTGGTACCCGCACGTCGCCCCTCTGGAGGAGGTGATCCCCGGGGCCGTGACCTGGGCGCACCGCTTCTCCTGAGCCGCTCCCCTTTCCCCGAGCCGCTCCCCGCCGGACGAGCCGCTCCCCTTTCCCCGAGCCGCTCCCCATCGGACGAGTTGCTTCCCTTCCCCTGAGCCGCTCCCTGTCGGACGGGCCGCTCCCCCGCCGGAACGGTTCACGCCCTTCCGCCGGACCCGCGACGGCGGCCCGCCAGGAGCCCGGGGAGCACTGGCGGGACCGGCGCGGGACCGGCGTTAACGGTTCGGCGGGGTGATGTTGAGGTTGCTGCCCTGCGGGACCGGGACCACCGAGACCTGGCCCTTCTGGATCGCCTGCCAGAGCACGGCGCCCTGCGGGCCGAGGACCTTGACGAGGTCCTTGATGGATTCGATCTCGGTGCGGACCTTGGCGTTGCGCTGGGCCTGGGCGACGTTCTCCGCCTTGGCGGCCTGCTCGGAGGCGAGGGCGCTCACCAGGGCCTCCGGCGGTTCGGGCTTCTGGATGGTCAGGGAGATGTCGGCGCACTCACCGCTGCCGGCGTAGTTCTGGTGGCAGAAGTAGTCGGCTCCGGCCGTCTCCTGGATGAACTGCCGGGCCAGCACCCCGACCCGCGCCTCCCAGTCCTGCTTCACCTTCGGGTCGTTGAACAGCCCCCGCCACTCGAACTCCTGCGACGCGGCGTCCAGCGCCCGGTCCAGCGGCACCCGCATGTAGATGTTGAGCATCCGCCGCCATCCCTCGGACTCGCCGTCCTCGTAGTAGGCGTGGAACTTGAGCCCGATCCTCTCGTGGAAGCGCTGCAGCGTCTTGCAGTCGGTGTTCAGCGTGAACGTCGCCACCCCGGACACGGTCATCTCGACGTTGTCCTTGGAGACGACGGACAGCGGCTTGGACTCGGCGCGATCCCCTCCGGAGAAGTCGAAGGTCCGCTGGCCGAACGGGTAGGAGTAGGCCGTGTCGCCGGGGCCCAGCAGCGTGGCGCCGCTGGAGGGGTTGATGCACCTTTCGAACTTGATGGCCTCGAAGGTGCCGCCCGCGTAGTGCAGGACCACCTCGTCGGGCTGGGTGCTCACCCGGGAGCACCCGCTGAGGACGAAGCCGGACGCCACCACCACCACGACCGCCAGCAGGAATCCCTTCAGCAGCAGCCGTCTACCGCCGGCTTGCCGCGCCTTCTGCGCACTCATCGCATCTCCCTTTGCTCCCGCCTTGCTCCCGTTTTGTCGAAGGCGGATCCTAGTACCGTCATGCCGGGGCGAGGGCGCGGACAACCCCGCCCGCACGGATCGACGCGGGAGAGATACGTTCGGCCGCCGACGAGCCGCCGGCGCCGGTGTGAGCGGGCTTCCGTCCCACCCCGCCCCCGGCTGGAGACCGGTCATGAAAAACGGGGAACCGGGACGCTCCGGATGACGGAGTAGGGGATGAGGGCGCGGACGCGCCCCGGAAGGAACTCCCCCGATGACTGGAAGAAACAGGTGGTGACGCTGGCGCTCCCCCGAGAGGCCGGAACGCCCATGCTGTCCCCGCCCTCCGACGACGCGGCACTGATCAAGGAGTCGCTGGCGGATCCCGACCGGTTCGCCGGGCTCTTCGACCGGCACGCCGACGAGATCCACCGGTACGCGGCACGGCGGCTGGACGACGTCACCACGGCCGACGACGTGACAGCCGAGACCTTCCTCGTCGCGTTCCGCAAACGGGCCCGATACGACCTGGGCAGGACCGACGCCAGACCCTGGCTGTACGGCATCGCCTCGAACCTGATCTCCGGCCACCGCAGGGCGGAGACCCGCAGACTCAAGGCACTCGCCCGGCAGGCTCCGGAACCGGCCGCCGAGTTCGAGGAGCGCAGCGCGGAGCGGGTCACCGCCGACCAGCTCCGGCCCGCGCTGGCCGCCGCGCTCGCCAGGCTCGGATCCGCCGAACGGGACCTGCTCCTGCTGGTGGCCTGGGCCGAACTGACCTACGAGGAGGCCGCGCAGGCGCTCGGCATCCCCATCGGGACCGTGCGGTCCCGACTCTCCCGCACCCGCACCAAGATCCGCCGCTCACTGGAGTCACACGCTTGACATCCTCCCCACGGCTGAAGCCGGGGGATTCCACCCCTCACGGGATGGATTTCCTGCTTCACCGGGCCGCGCCTTCGCCGCTTTCGCGGGTCGGGTCTCACCAGCCCTCCACAGGCGTTTTACCTCTCCGCCAGCCCGGCGGCGAGAATGTTCCTGGCCGCGTTCACATCCCGGTCATGGGCGGCGCCGCAGACGCACACCCAGTCGCGGACGTTCAGCGGCATGGACCGCTGGACGGTCCCGCACGCCGAGCACAGCTTGGAGGAGGGGAACCAGCGGTCGACGACCAGCAGTTCCCGCCCATACCAGGCCGCTTTGTACTCCAGCATGGAGCGCAGCTCCTGCCAGCTCGCATCCGAGACGGCGCGGGCCAGCGAGTGATTCTTAACCATGTTGCGCACGGTGAGGTCCTCGATCACGACCGTTTGGTTCTCACGGACGAGCCGAGTGGTGAGCTTGTGCAGGAAGTCGCGGCGGCGGTCGGCGATGCGGGCATGTACCCGGGCGAGCTTCACCCGTGTTTTGGCCCGGTTGCTGGAGCCCTTCTCCGTGCGGGCCAGGGCGCGTCGCGCCCGGGCCAGCCTGCGCCGATCGGCCCGCTCGTGGCGGGGATTGGCCACCTTCCCCGCC
>NZ_NGFP01000044.1 GCF_002149035.1 Streptosporangium minutum | reverse complement strand
CCCCGGCACGATCCTCAGTCCGGCGCGGCCCCCGGTCCGGCGCGGTCCCCGGCTCGGCGCGGTCCCCGGCTCGGCGCGGTCCCCGGCYCGGTGCGGTCCCCGGTCAGGAGGGCTGGGCGATCCTCACGTCTGGCTGCCCGGCGAAGGTCCCAGCAGGGCCCAGCTACGGTCGTCCCCCCAGATCGAGGATGGATCCACATATGGGCGTAGTAACGCAACAAGGTCGGCGTCGCCTCGATCATTGAGTTCGTCCGACGCTATCTTCCGTGCCACTCCGGCGAGGAAATCGGCGACCTGGACCCGTGGATCCGAGCGCGAGTCGACGAGCCTCAGGCCGGCCAGCCGCCCCGGGGACGCATGACGGAGGTCAGTGGCGTGCGGCGCGCCGAACATCTCCTTGAGTTGCGCGATGCGCTTCTCCGTCAACGCGTTGTGCTCGTCGTGAACGATCGAAACGGAGATTCCGCCCGCACCCCAGTGGACGACAGCCTGGACGATGGCCGGGATCAGAGGGTCCAGTGTCGGAATCATCTTCGGATCGTCGAGAAGCCGCGCCCGGAAGGAGTCCGCGTGAGGCCTGGCCCGCCTCAGCAGCTCCATGATTTCCCCCACCCGGCCGCCCGCTCCGGCGAGGCTCAGAGCGTCCACCGTACGGAAGAACGAGTCGGCGGACGTCTTGGCGCGCATCAGATCGTTGAACGACTCCAGAAAGGCGTTCCACCGTTCACTCCCGAACGCACGCTGCCCCTCGCGGTACAGGGTGACAGCCATGGCCTCGGCCTGCCGGTCCCGGCACAGGCCTGTGTCCGCCGCGTGGGCGACCTCTCCGACGAGCAGGTCGACGACCTTGCCGACGGCGAAGAACGTCTTGTCGATCAGATGGACATGCGCGTTCCCGTAAATCGGCCCGGAGGGCCCGAGCAGCCATTCGAGGACCGGCCGATGCTTCTCACGGAGCAGATGATTGGCTTTGTACTCCGTTGCCGGAGATCTTATCCTGTCCCGTGTTTCCCGGATGCACTCCGCCGCCGATTCGGCGCTCAACCGCACTCCGGCATGCGCGAAAACGTCGGTGTTTCCGCCGATGAGCTTCCCGCCCTCCGAACCGGACTCGTCACAGGCGATCTCAAGAATGTGGCCAGTCGATGGAGGTTCCGCCTGCATGAGATCTTCGCGACCGCCTGTCACTGACTGATTCCCTCACGGATGAGCTGCTCTGGAATACATGGGGCACGTCGATGCCCGCGCAATGGATCCCGCTCCGGCCGGAGGCCCGCGTATTACGCGGCGAACCCCCATGGAAATTACCGCCCGACTCTATCAACGGGCCTTTATTTAAGATAATAGGTTTTCGGTCCGGGTAGGGCCGTCGACCCAGCCCCGGATCCGGTCTGGCAGCCGCAGCGTGCTCGTAACGGCGCGCGCCCGACCGGCTGTCAGCGGAGATGGGCGTCGTCCGGTTCATCGGGAACGGCGGGGCTTCGAAGGAACGGCCGGGCGGTGGACTACACCCACCAGAACCCCTCCTACGCCACCGCCGCCGGAGGCGTCATCTCCACTGCGGACGATTCCACCGCGGACGATCTGGCCACCTGGATCCGGGCCCTGGTGACGGGCAAGGTCCTCATCCCCGCGTTCCAGCGGCAGTGGCTCCACAACCCGTAAGCCGAGGACCCGGCCGCGCCCGACGGGCAGAAGTACGGGTACGGCATCGCCTACCAGCACTTCGGTCCGAACGCCTCGATGTACTACCACGGCGGTGAACTCCCCGCCTTCAACTCCTTCGTCGGCCACGACCCGGACAACGAGGTCACGCTCGTCATCTGGACGGACCCGCCCCTGTCACCCGGCGGCGGAACCACGGCCCGAACCCTGCTGCCCACCGCCCTCAACCAGGTCTGCACCGGCCTCTCCCTCCCCTGCTTCGAGGCGGCCGGGAGGGAACGTCACAGGTGTTGTTCCCGGCTGGCCCGTTCCCGGGTGACAGCCTCGTGCACACCGACGAGGAAACCCTCGATGGTCGCCTGGTCCGCGGCGTCGAACCGTCCCATGACGGCGACGATCTCGTGGATGAGCGGGCCGAAGAAGCTCCATCCGAGCGCGACGGCGCTCTCGTCCACTCGCAGCAGCACACGGCGGCGGTCTCGGGTGTCGCGTTCCCGGCGCACATGACCGAGTCTTTCCAGACGGTCGATCACCGCCGTGGTGCCCGCGGAGTTGAGACCGAGATGCGCCCCCAGCGTTCCCGGGGTGGCGGGCGTGCCCGTGCGGGCGGCGTCCAGGAGGCAGATGAGCGCACGCACATCGGTCGGGTGGAGGGCGTGCCGGGCGGCGAACCTCTCCCCGATCCGGTCCAGTTCCACGGTGACGGCACGCAGCAGATGTACCACTCGTAACCCGGCGTCCTGTTCGTGCACCTCGTCTGTCTCCTTCCTGACCACTGCCATATTATGACAATATCTCGCTCAGCGAGATTCTTGTTGAGCAAGCCATCTGTCGAGGTGAGGCATGTCCGATGACGACCACGGTGCGAACGCGGCCTTCCTTGACGCCTATGACGCGGTCCTGGAGCGTTGGCCGGTCCGGGTCGAACCGATCGACCTGCCGTCGGCGTACGGCACGACACGAGTGAATGCGTGCGGGCCCGCGGACGGCCCGCCGCTGATCCTGTTGCACGGCGGTGGCACGACCTCGACGATGTGGTTCGCCAACGTCGCCGAGTTCGCGCGCCGGCATCGGGTGTATGCCGTGGACCGCATCGGCGAGCCGGGACGGAGCCTCCGGGGCGAGCGCCCCCTTCGCAACGTCCCCGACCTGCTCGACTGGCTGGACGGGGTGCTCGACGGGCTCGGGATCGAGAGCGCCGCCGTGTGCGGGCACTCCTACGGCGGGTGGATCGCCCTGACGTACGGCCTCCACGCGCCCCAGCGGGTCCGGCGGCTCGTTCTTCTCGATCCGACGCAGTGTTTCGGAGGATTCCGGGTCGGATACCTGGCACGCGCGCTGCCGTACCTCATCCGGCCGACGGCCTCGCGCGCGCGAACCCTCCTGACGTGGGAGACCGACGGTGCGGAAGCCGACCCCGCCTGGCTGCGGTTGTACGGTCTGGCCGCGGAGTTCCCGGACGCGAGAATCGTGACCGGGAAGCGGCCCGAGCCCGGACTGCTGCGCACACTCACGACGCCGACTCTCGTGCTCCTCGCCGGACGCAGCAGGGCCCACGCCCCTCACCGCATCGCATCCGCCGTCGCGCGCCTTCTCCCCCACGCGGAGACCACGGTGCTGCCGGGTCTCTCCCACCATGCGATGCCCTGGCACGAGGCCGCCGACCTCAACACCCGCGTCGTCGGTTTCCTCGACAGGGCGGCGACGTGAGAAACAAGGAAACCCCCGAACAGCCCTGAGGCCGTAGGCCCCCGCAGCTGCGGCGCCTTTCCGAGTCCGCCCCGTACACGCGCGAGGCCGCAGACGATGGCAACGGGCCCGGCCGGGTGGCGGCCAACACGCGCCGCTGGAGACGGGAGACCGCGACACCAACCATCTGGCCGCCCCCACTGGGACGGGTCACCCAGCTTGACGCCGATCCCGCGGTAGCCGTCCGGTACTTCAAAGAGCCACCGAGGGCGGCGGTGCTCCTCGGGCGGCGACTCGTTTCCCGCATGTCGGCGGAGGGTGCGTCCCCGTGCGCTGGGCCGTCCCGATCAGCACGGGCTCTCGTACCATGTTCACGTGCCCCCCCTTCTTCGCTCCGTGTGGGACGAACCCGGTCCCCCCAACCCGCCGCCGCGGGTATGGCGGGACTGGGTGCTCGTGGGAGTGCTCGTACCGGTCGCGGTGCTCGAAGGGCTTCTGCGGCCGGACCTTCCGTGGCGGGCCGTCTCGGTGATCCTCACGGTCGGCCTGGTGCCCACGCTGTTGTGGCGCCGGACCAGGCCGCTGCCGATGGTCGCGATCGTCTTCGCCACCACGAGCCTGGCCCCGCTGCTGACGGGCGGCGACTCCGCAGAGACGTACACGATGATGTACCTGCTGATCCTGGTGTACTCGCTGTTCCGGTGGGGGTCAGGACGCGAGGTCGCGCTCGGGTTGACGATCATGCTCGTCGCGGTCTCCCTCTCGCTGCTCCTCGGCCGCATCACCCCCGGCGACATGGTCGGCGCGTTCGCCGTCATGTTCTCGGCCATGGCCCTGGGCGGGGCACTCCGGTACCGGGCCAGGGCGAGGACGCGCGAGCTCGACCAGATCAAGCTGCTCGAACGCGAACAGCTTGCCCGCGACCTGCACGACACCATCGCCCATCACGTCTCGGCGATGGCGATCCGCGCCCAGGCGGGCCTCGCCACGTCGGAGTCGCGACCGGACGCCGCCACCGACGCGCTCCGCTTGATCGAGGTCGAGGCGGCACGCGCCCTCGACGAGATGCGTGCCATGGTCCGCATCCTGCGCCGGGACCAGCCCGCGGACCTGGCGCCCGGCCGACGCGTCACCGATCTCGAACAGCTCGCGAGCCGAGGCCGCTCCGGCCCCTCCGTCGACGTGGAGATCTCCGGTGACCTCGACGACCTCCCCCCGTCGGTCGAGGCCGCGATCTACCGCCTCGCCCAGGAGTCGGTCACCAACGCCCAGCGGCACGCCCGTCACGCCACCCGCATCGAGGTCCGCGTCACCGCCGACGACACATCGGTGCGCCTGCGCGTGAGCGACGACGGCGACAGCAGCCCCATACGCCCGGCCGCGCCGCCGGGATACGGGCTCATCGGCATGATCGAACGCGCTGACCTGCTCGGCGGCACCTGTGAAGCAGGCCCCGACCCCGACCGAGGCTGGACCGTGACCGCCGTACTGCCCCGGAGCGGGGCGGCGACATGAGCATCCGAGTGATCGTCGCCGACGACCAGGAGATCGCCCGCACCGGGCTCGTGATGATCCTTGACGCCCAACCGGGCATCGAGGTCGTCGGTGAAGCCGCCGACGGACGGCGAGCCGTCGAACTCGCGCGGCGCCTGCGCCCCGACGTGTGCCTGTTCGACATCCGCATGCCCGGCCTTGACGGTATCGAGGCCACCCGCTCCCTCGCCGGGCCGAACGTCGCCGATCCGCTCGCCGTCGTCGTCATCACCACCTTCGACCTCGACGACTACGTCTACGCCGCCCTGCGAGCCGGTGCCCGGGGTTTTCTGCTCAAGAACGCCGGCGCCGCCATGCTCTCCCAGGCCATCCACGCCGCCGCCAACGGCGACGCGCTCATCGCCCCGAGCGTCACCGCACGGCTGCTCGGCGCCTTCGCCAACGCCGGGCCCGTCTCACCGCCGGCGCACCCCATCGAGACGCTCACGGACCGGGAAGAACAGATCCTGGCCACCGTGGCACGCGGACGGACCAACAACGAGATCGCCGATGAGTTCCACATCTCTCTCAGCACCGTCAAGTCCCACATCGCCAGCCTGATGGCCAAGCTCGGCGCCCGCAACCGCGTCGAGATCGCCATGTGGGCCTATGAGACCAACCGCGTCAAGAACTGAGCCGGGGCCGGCTGGGCCGATCGCCTACGGATGATCCATTCGGCCGCGGCGAGGTTGATCACCCAGCCCGCGGCCACGAGCAGCGCTCTGGGGAACTCTCCAGGCGGGCCGAAGATCAGGAACCAGAACAGGTGGGTCAGTGCCTGCGTACCCGCGCCCATGCCGATCGCATAACCGCGGATCATCCAGGCGCGGTGCCGGGCGACGTTCCGCCGCCGGATCGCGGCGAAACCGAGAACGATGCACAGGACCATGGCCGAGCCGAACAGGAGCCGGAAGCCGGCGAGGAGGTCACCGTCACCGACCGGGCGAGGATAGAGCAGGGTCATCCACAGACCCGACAGCCCGGCGACAAGTCCGCACGAAACCAGGACCCGCCCGGCGACGCGGTGCCAGCCGGGCCTCCGGCGGCGGAACCCGGGGGCGAACTGGAAGGCCCCCAGCACGCCGTACAGGATGGCGCCGAGGATGTGCAGCACCACGGGCAGGGGCACCGCGAAGAACCGCGCGTTCTCCGGCGTGATCTCCGCGCCGCCCGTCAGCTCGGTCAGGCGGACGGCACCGGCGATCACGGGAACGGCACTGAGCACGATCAGCGCGGCGGGCACGAGCCAATCCGCCCTGGTGGAGGAGGCTGCGGCGGAAGTTCCTGCCGTGTTCCGGTCATCCGTCGGCCGGCCGTTCCGCGGCGACTGCGGAGACAGGGGATGTCCTGTCAGGCTCTCATCGGTCATGACCCGATCGTGGCGGCCGAGACGGCGGCGGTTCATCGGCAGAACGGTCTGATCCGAGCCGGCCGATCATCCGCCAATCAGGCGTACTTTCGGCTGATGAGTCCTTTGCGCAGGCCTTCTACGCTGATTCCGTGGCTCGGGACACGCCTGCCGACATCCGGCCGGCGATACCTCCGCCCCGTCGACGCGGGCCACGACATCGATCTGTGAGTGTGCCGGCCCCCGGCAGAACCCGCGGCACGGTTGCACCCGTACCCGCGGTGGACGAGGAGAATGAGATGAAGGCGTTCGTCCTGCGCTCGTACGGCTCACCAGACGTGCTGGAGCTCACCGACATCGACATGCCCGTGCCGGGTGACGACGAGGTGCTGGTCCGGGTACGCGCCACCTCCGTCCAGCCCTATGACTGGCACCTCATGAGAGGGGAGCCGTACGTCGCGCGACTGATGGGCGGCGGTCCCGGGCTACGCAAACCGAAGATCAGTGTCTTGGGCGCCGACATCGCGGGGCAGGTCGAGGCGGTCGGCAAGGACGTGACGGAGTTCCGCCCCGGCGACGAGGTGTTCGCGATGCCCAAACAGGGCGGCTTCGCCGAGTACGCCTGCGTCCGGGAGAGCGAGCTGGCGCCCAAACCGAAGAACCTGTCGTTCGAGCAGGCGGCGGCGGTGCCGCTGGCAGCCGGCACAGCCCTGCTGGGCCTGCGCGACGGGGGACGGATCCAGCCGGGACAGAAAGTCCTCATCAACGGGGCTTCGGGAGGCGTGGGCACGTTCGCCGTGCAGATCGCCAAGGCGTTCGGCGCGGAGGTCACCGGCGTCTGCAGCGCACGGAACGCCGACCTGGTCCGATCGCTCGGCGCGGACGAGGTCATCGACTACGCCAAAGAGGATTTCACACGGCACGGACAGCGCTACGACCTGCTGCTGGACATCGCCGGAAGCCGCCCGGGATCGGCGTGCCGGCGGGTGCTGACGCCCAAGGGGACCTACGTCGTCGTCGGCGGGCCGGGCGGCCGATGGCTACAACCCGTCGGTCACGTGTTCTCGGCCCTCGCGATGTCGCCGTTCGTGTCCCAGCGGGTGGTCATCGCGGACGTGGTCCGATGCGTGAGGAACAGACAGAACCTGATGACGCTGACCGACTTCATCGAGGACGGCAGGATCACTCCGGTCATCGATCGCAGTTATCCGTTCGAGGAGATCCCGGCCGCCATCAGATACATGGAAGAAGGGCACGCGCCGGGAAAGGTCGTCATCGTGGTCTGAGCCACCGGATCCATGCTTCCGACCGCGATCCTCGATCCGGCCTGCCGGCTGCGCGACGGACCAGGGCCACGGCACGGCGGACCGGTGTCGTCACGGCACGACGGACCGGTATCGTCACGGCACTCGGCGCCGGGCTGAGCCTGGTGGACCTGACGCCGGCGTCGTGGCAGGCGGCTGCTCCTCACCTGCGTGAACAGGCTTCATCCCCCCGGTATGCCGGGCTCCGCCCGACCGTCATCGGCACCAGAAGCCACGTGGCGGTTTCCTGCGCCAACCTGGTGCCGTGGCAGGGGTGCAGCCGGAATGTCGGCTACGACTACAGCGGGCTGGACCGGTCGATGCGCGAGCGGCTGGAGGGCGTCAGCCGGCGGCTGGACAGTGGGTGATCGTCACGACCTCAGGCGGTCCCCGCTGCCGGTTCTCCTGGGCTCGCCGCGCAGCGGGCCGCCCCCAACCCCGTGCCGCCGAAAACATCTCTGTCCCAAGGTCGGCACCGGACATGCCCGGCGACCAAGGGCCGGCATCTGACGAGACCCGCAGGTCTACGTGTCACCGGAGATCAGACCGACCGGGCATGAGATCCCTGTCCCGGCCATCGTGTATTGCCAAGTGGCCCGTGGGCCTCAGACTCCGACGACCTTGACGGTTTTTCCGCAGAGCTTGTACATGTCGTCCTCATCGGAGGTGAGGACGATCACCGGCCTGACCGCACGCAAGGCGGTGGCAGCCACTACGGCATCGACGGCGTACTTGTGACCATGCAGCCGCGTCTCGCGGAGGAGCTCGATCGCCCGCACACAGACCTCTTCGGTCACCGGCTCGACCTTCAGCCGGGACAGATGCCATTTGAGGCGATCACTTTTCACACGTACGTCTTGAGCCTCGATCGGCGTCATCGCACTGACGACGACCCGAAAGTCGTTGTCCTGCGCCTCCCGTACGATCGCGATCACCCGCCGGTCGGCCTCACACCACTTGACGAGCCCCTCGCAGTCCAGGACGACGGTGCCCGCGCTCAGCTTGCTTCGTGCGCGCGCCATCCGCCTTCTTCCTGGAGCTCGGGTGCGGATTTCACGCTGCGAAACAGCTCCGCCGCCTCATCGCGCAATTCTTGCGGAATCGGTCCACAGGCGGTCTCGTTCGCCTGAAGCGCCTCCTCCAAGAGGTCCCGCTCGATCTGACGTTCAACCGCGGCGTCGACATAGGCGGAGAACCCGCGCGCTCCGACCCGTTCCCTGACCGCCCGGATGTTCCCCGCACGCAAGGAGACACTGACCTTGGCCGCCGGGCCGTCCCCCGGGGCGAACTCCCGCTCAGGCACACTCATGCGGCTAGTTTACTACTCAAAGTAGCAAATGGCTGGGAAGTTCACCCATCGATGGATCGGACGGTCGAGCCCTCCTCCTCGATGGGAGCCAGGCCCGTCTGGCAGGCGCCCCACTGAGATGGGTCACCTAGCTTGACGTTGGTGCCGCCGATCCCGCAGTAGCCTCCGGGATTCTTGAAAAGGTACTGCTGGTGGTAGCGAGTCACTTCAAGCATTAAGTCTCGTCCTCCGCAGACTCCGGAGATCTCTCTGTCTCGGGCAGGTCGGCCAGGCCGTGATGACCGGGCGGTTCACCCAGGCACTCTCAGCGAGCGTTCAAGAAACCGGCACCGTATCGCGCCAGGAGCGGCCGCGAAGGACGTACCGGCAACCGTCCGGTCGATGCGCGGCGGACATGCGTCCGCCACCGGGGGTGCCGAGCCGGTCGAACTTACCGCGAGCGGATTCCCGGCGGGAACGGGAGATCCGTCTCACGCCTCCGGGAAACCGGGACCTGAACAATCGCTCCAGCGGGGCGGCCGTTCGGCCCCGCACAGTCGGAGCCCCTCAAGAGGTCGAAGTCGATGCGGTGGTCGTACAACCAGGCCAAGGCTTCGGGGCTGCCGAATCGGTTCATGAGCACCGGAAACATCGCGTCGCGGAGCACGCGAGCCAGGCCGGTGGCGGACCGTACGACCGCACCGGCGACCCCGAGCTGCTCACCGCGACCCTGCACGTCGGCGAGCTGATCGACCGTCCCTGACGCGAGAAAGGCCAGATCCCTACGACGACCATGGCGCGGACGTGCGCGACCTCAAGGTGGCGCGTCGCCCGTGCAACCGTTAGAAGCCCGGCAAAAAGCCACCCATGTCCTCTTCGAGGAGCGTCCAGACCTCGATCAGGTCCTTCGCTCCCAGCCTGCCGCACCCGCCACGTTCCCGGCTCCGCCCACTCCTACGTCTGGCAGGAGGCTCGGAAACTCGCCCTCACGCCGACCCAGGTCGCGTCTCCGCCGGCGGCCCGGCCAAACCTCCGAGCAGGCGACGCCGCCCGGAAGTCTCACAGTCCGGCTACTCCCTGTGGACACATTACGAGCATGCGAGCCGGTGTGCCTTGCCACGCAGCTCGCTCAGGCCTTGCGGAGCCCGGCGAACTGCAGGCCGGTGAAACCCGCCACCACTGCCGCCTGGACGATCACGAAGGCCGTGCCCAGACCGGCCACCGGGAACCATCCGGCGATCAGCATCTCCGCGCTGGCCGCCACCCAGGCCACGTTGACCACCATCACCGCGATCACCGCCACCCTGTTCACCACCGGACGGGTGGCCAGGTAGAGGAGGGTCGCGGCGTAGGCGACCAGGAACACGCCGACCGGCACGAGGAAGGCGGCGGGCAGGCCGAACATCGAGCCGAAGATCGCTGCGACGGCCAGGAAGACGAGGCCGTTGGCGCCCGACCCGATGGCGTCCTGCTTGAGCGCGAACCGCAGCAGCTTGGCCTCGGCGTTGGAGTTGGCGGCAGTGGTGGGCGCGGTGGCAATGGGGGCCATGATCAGATCCTTTCGCGCGGGACGCCGTCGTCCCTGTGCCAGCGAAATTACGCAGGTCGACGCCGCGCCGAATCTGTCATCGTGACGGTAGTGCCCGGTCACGGTCACCCGCTCGTGCACTGGGCGGGCACCTGGCCTTCGCCACTGCCGCCAGCACGGAGGTATGGATCCGTGTTCCGCTAGATTTCGGCCATGTTGTACGGGCGGGCTGCGGAGCAGGCTCAGATGGACCGGCTGCTGGCGAACGCGCGGTCCGGGCGCAGTGGTGTGCTGGTGGTACGCGGCCAGCCGGGTATCGGGAAGACCGCGTTGCTCGGCCACCTTAGGGAGTGGGCCGCAGGGGTGCGGGTGCTCCACGGGGTCGGCATCGAGTCCGAGGCGGAACTGCCGTATGCCGCCCTGCATCTGCTCCTGCGTTCCGAACTCGACCGGATCTCCATGCTGCCCGAGGCACAGGCGGCGGCGCTGCGGGGCGCGCTGGGGCTGGGGGCGGCGGCTCCGGAGAACCGGTTCCTCGTCGGGCTGGCCGTGCTCAGCCTGCTGGCCGAGGTCGCAGGCGACGGGGCGCTGCTCTGCCTGGTTGATGACGCGCAGTGGTTCGATCGGGCGTCCATCGACGCGCTGGTGTTCGTGGCGCGGCGGCTGGACGCGGAAGGCATCGCGCTGGTGTTCGCGGGCAGGGAGGAGTTCCGCCCACAGGGGCTGCCCGAGCTTTGGCTGGACGGTGTGGACCGCGACGCCGCCGTCGCGCTGCTGGCCGAGTCGGCCGGGGATCTGGCGCCGAAGGTGCGTGGCCGCGTCCTGGACGAGGCGGGCGGCAATCCCCTCGCGCTCATCGAGCTGCCGTCCGCGCTCACCGCGGAGCAGCAGGCCGGGCAGCTGAGCCCGTTCACCACGATTCCGGTTGCCAACCGGGTGCAGCAGGCCTTCCAGCAGCAGGTCAGGGCGCTGCCCGACACGGCTCAGGCCCTGCTCGCGGTGCTCGCCGCCGACGACACGGGCGACCTTGGCATCGTGCTGCGCGCCGCGGAGTCCCTCTCCGCCGGGCTGGCGGACCTGGAAGCGGCGGAGCAGGCCAAGCTGGTCACGGTGAACGGGGCCGCGGTGGTCTTCAGGCACCCGCTCATCAGGGCCGCTGCCTACCAGAACATGCCGTTGACGTCGCGGCTGGCCGTACGGCGTGCGCTCGCCGAGGTGCTCGACGGCGGCGAGCACGCCGACCGCCGGGCCTGGCATCTGGCCGCGGCGACGACCACGCCTGACGAGGACGTGGCGCGCGAGCTGGAGCTGGCCGCGGAGCGGGCGCGCACCCGTTCCGGCTATGCGGCCATGGCCGCGGCCTACGAGCGGGCCGCCGAACTCACCCCCGACACCGCCAAGCGGTCGGTACGGCTGGCTGCGGCGGCCGTGGCGGCCAGCGACGCGGGCCAGCCGACCCGCGCGGGCTCGCTGGCCGGCCGGGCCAGCGAGGAGATCCAGGACCCGCTGGCCCTCGCCCATCTGATACAGGTGCGCGCCCATCGAGAGTTCGAGCAGGGCAGCCAGGCCGCGGCCGGCGAGCTCATCATCGCCGGCGCGGAGCGGGTCGCCCCGCTGGACGCCGAGCGGGCGGCCTACCTGATCGTGGAGGCGGTGCGCTGCGGGTGGTACGCCAGTGACCCGCGCCTGGCGGAGCAGGCGGGAAGGCTGCTCAGGTCCCTGCCCGAGATCGGCTCTCCGCTGGTGAGCGGCGCGCTCGGGCTGGCCGCACTGGTCACCGGCGACCTGAAGGAGGCGGTCACGCTCATGCAGGAGCTGGTGCTCGCTCCGGATCTGTCCGCGCTCCAGGTGCCAGGCATGCTCTTCGTGGCCCAGCTGTGCGCGCCGATTGGGCGCTACGGTCAGGGCGAGGCCGCCGCGGCACGCGTCGAGGCCGAGTGCAGGGACAACGACATGGGCGGCTGGCTGACCACCGCCGTGGAGACCCGGTTGCAGGCGCAGATGCTGCTCGGCAGGTATCGCGAGGCGGCGGCCAAGCTGGAGGAGATCATCCCCGTAACCGGCGATCTGGGGCAGCGGAACGGAGCGGTCGCGCTCACCGCGCTGCTCGCCCTGGCACGCGGCGAGCTGGGCGACGAGCAGGGGTGCCGAACGGCGGCCGCGGCCGTCTTGGAACAGGCGGGAACGCGCGGGCTCCGCGCGGCCGAGGCGGTCGCGATGGCCGGGCTCGGGCGGCTGGAGCTCGCGCTGGGCCGTCCAGAGGCGTCGCTGGGGATCCTGGAGAGGATTTCGGCCGCCAACGCGCCGGTGTCCGTCTTCTTCGCCCCTGACCGGATCGAGGCCGCCGTCAGGATCAGGGAGCCCGAGCGGGCGCGCGAGCCCCTAGCGTACTACCTGAGCTGGGCGGCCAGCGTCGGCGTGCCGTCCGCCGACGCGGTCGTACTGCGCTGCCGCGCCCTCGTCGAGAACGACGAGGACCTGTACAAGGAGGCCATGCGGGCGCACGAGCAGGGCGAGCAACCGCACGAGCAGGCCCGCACGCGGCTGCTCTACGGCGAGTGGCTGCGGCGGGCGCGCAAGCGCGCCGCCGCCCGTGCCCAGCTGCGCGCCGCCCTGGAGACCTTCGACCGGCTCGGCATGGCGCGGTGGGCCGAGCGTGCCCGCGCGGAGCTACGCGCCACCGGCGACGTCCCCGCAGCCCCGCGCCAGGCGGACGATCCGCTCAGCGTCCTCACCGCGCAGGAGAGGCAGGTGGTACGGCTGGCCGCCACGGGCGCGTCCAACCGCGACATCGCGGCCCAGCTGTACCTCAGCCCGCGCACCGTCGGCTACCACCTCTACAAGGCATTCCCCAAGCTGGGGATCTCCTCGCGGACCGAGCTGGCCGCGATCGCTACCTGAGCCTGCCGTACAGCTCGGTGATCTTGGCTCCGTCGGCGACGAGCGGCAGCTGGTCGAAGGTCAGGGTCCAGTCCCTCGAGACGCCACCGGTGTCGCCGACGCGCTCGATGACGCCGAAGCTGACCGGGTCGGTCTGGCCCTTGGGCAGGAGCGTGCCGTGCCATTCCAAGTACGTCGCGCCGTTGACCTTGACGGCCTGGCCCGGCTGCAGCTGGACATCACTGACCTGGTCGAAGAACCTCTTCAAGTAGGCGAGCTTGCCCTGCGTGGTGCGCAGCGTGCCGCCGTTCAGGCCAGGGGCAGACAGCGGTGCGCCGGTGAGCCGTTCCACCAGGGCCTCCGCGTCCTCGCCGTTCCATGCCTCGGCACGGGCGACGAGCTCATCGGGGTCGAGGACGGGCTTGCGGCCCTGGTCGGGGGTGCTGCCGTCGGCGACGTCGGCGAACAGGTCGGGCAGCTCGGGGTCGAGCGGCTTGAACCAGGTGTGCCGGTCGTAGTAGCGGCGGCCCTGGACGACCTCGCCACCGTCGGTCAACTGGACTCGGTAGACCGCAGGGTAGGCGACCTCGTGTCCCTTGATCGTGGCCTCGTTGTGCGCTTCGAACATCACGGCGGGACCGTTCACGGCGATGCGCGTGCCACGGAAGCGGAAGTCGGGGACAAGGCTGAGCGATCCGCTGATCGCCTTTCTGATGGCCTCCTCACCCTGGAGCAGTGGCGTGCTCGCCTTCGCCGGCTCCCACAGCGTCGCGTCCTTGGACCACATGCCGACGTAGGCGCCCACCCGGTCAGGGGTGGTGACCTTGCCGAACTTGATCTGCCGCTTGATGAAGGTGCAGGCGTTGGGTGACACCCAGCCGCTGATGGAGGTGACCTCCGGCCGCGCCTCCGCGCAGCCCGCCGCTCTGTCCCAGCTTCCTTCCGTCGCCTGCGCCGGCCCCGTGATCGTGCACAGCGCCAGCACTGCCCCGGCTGCGAGGCCCATCCCCGCCACCCGCATCGCCTTCATGACCTGCCCCTTTCGATGTTCTTTCAGGTGCCACCGAAATTAGGCCGATCACCTTCGCGGCAAATCTGTCAACGTGACGGTAACCAGACGCACCGCACCAGGTAGGCCATGGGAAGCGCCACCGGGTCCGGCGGAGCCCTTCGACGCCGGCCGCGCTTCCACGGCATCTCGCCGCGCTCGTCGGCGCGTTACAAGAGCCGACAGCCCAGCCGGCGCAGGATCGGAGCTTCCCGGCCTAACGGTCCGGGTCGTGAATGACGGTCCACTTGTCACCGCGCTTGAAGTAGCGCATTTCCCTATCGGTGTAGAGGGTGGGGGATGCCTTGCGGTCGTTGAGAATCCACAGTCTGCCGGCCCGTGGGGTGGCGAGATCGAAGATCACTGTGGCTTTCCGTCCCTGCTCGTCGGCCTGATTCATGGTGACGAAGCGGTCGGCCACGAGTGACCGGGGGCTGTCGCCCGGCAGGTCCAGAACCTGGCTGCCGTCGCGGCGGGTCGCCTGGTTGCCAATGAGGCACCAGGTCACATCGCACCACGCCTGTGCTGGATCTTCGAGCCGCTCCCCTGTGCTCAGGTTGAGCAGATTCGTCATGGCCGCCGGACCATCGGCGGGACGCCCCGCCCAGGGCCAGGAGAAGAGACGCAGCCCCTCCGTGCCCGGCACGAACGACGGTTCGCCGCCCGCCACCGGAACCTGGTTGACGCCCCCGACTTGGTCGACGACCAGAAGATTCTGCCGCCTCCGACGGCCAGGTCCACACCGTAGATGGTGTCACCGTTCACCTTGTCCCCATCCAGCTCGGCCGGGAACGAGACCACCGTGCGGGGAGCGCCCCCGGTCACCGGAATCGTCATGATGTGGATGTCTCGGTCCACATACTTGAGCCAGGCGATCACACCTTCGCCCACCGCCGGCGAGTCCACCCCGCGTCATGCGGGTTGCCGGTGAGCATGTAGGCATAGCGGAACAACGCATCGATCCGCTCGGCGGCGAAGTCCGCGAAATCCGGCGTGTCATCCACGGGCGGGAATCCTCTCGTTCATCCCGGCTGAGACGCACCAGAGCCCCGAAATGTTGCATCGTCTGGAGTACGGGGGGCGAGACCCCTATGCCGGGGAACGGCGGCAGACCGACCAGCATGGGAGCCGACATGCCACGCCTGGCGAGCAGTGCCGGACCCAACGCCGTCATCGCTATGGCGCTATGGCGGTCCGACGGTCCGCCTGCTCGCCCAGGACACGACCGGGCGCTTCAACCTTCACCAGGTCGAGCCCCTGGATCAGCGTGACCATCTCATCGTTGCCCCTTGCCATCTCCTGATGGCAACGACTCACGATCCTGCCCGGCGACTGATCAGCTCTCGCTCGTCGTCAGACCGACCGGGCAGGAGACGCCGATGCCGCTCGAGGACCAGCGCTGGACCCTGGCCCGCATCGCCGATCTGATCGCTGCGCTGTTTCGCGTCCGCTACACCCCGCGTGGGGTCTCCTACCTGCTGCACCGTCTCGACTGGACTCCGCAGACGCCGGTCCATCGCGCCGCCGAGCGCGACGAGGAGATGATCGAGCAGTGGGCCGCCGAGCAGTGGCCGGCGATAAAAGGGCGACGCTCGACCTGGGCGCCTGGCTGTGCTGGGAAGACGAGGCCGGGCAGAACCTGAGGCCGCCCAAGGCCACCACCTGGGCGCCGCGCGGTCGTACGCTGGCCGTACGGGTGACCGGCAAGAGGTACGGCCGCGTGTGCCTGGCCGGATTGGTATGTGCCAAGCCCGGGCAGCGCACCCGGTTGATGTACCGGATGCTGCTGCGGCGTGGCCGTTCCGGGGAGGTCAAGGGCTTTGGCCCGTGGCGGTTCGCGGCGTTGCTGGAGGCCGCCCACCGGCAGCTCGCTCATGGGGCGCGGGAACGTCCACGGAGGCGGCGTCCCGGAAGGAGCGGTGTCGCGGGGCTGTACGGCCGAGTGCGGCGGTCGCCTCCGGGGACAGGAGGAGGCGACCGCCGCACTCGTTCACGATGTCGTGCCCTCTGGCCGGGAAGACCCGTACGGCGTGCCCTAGATCTCGCCGAGGAGGCGCCGTCGGAACGGGTACGGGGGGCCTTGCGCCGGCACGACGACGCGGTCACAGAGTCCGGTGGGCGGAGATCCTTCTCTCACCGAGCCCCCAGCGCCTCCTTCGCATGCAGGAGAGCCGAGGCGTTCATCTTCCTGGCGTCCGCCAGCTCCTTGGCGAACTTCTGCAACATCTTCTCGTAATAACGGTCCTCGATCCGGATTCGCTGTGCGGCGTAGTCGGTCGTCTTCTCGCACTCGGCGTCCGCGACGGCGAGAGAGATCTCCTGGGCGTGCGCCTCGTCCGATCCGATGCCGAGCCGCCGGTGCGACTCCAGCGACCTGCCTCTCGCCGCATCCGGATTCTTGAGGCCGGAGTGCCCCTTGCTCGCCATACACGACGACCACGCGGAATCGATACGCGCCATGTCGGCGTCCGACGACGCCTCCCGCCTGGCCCGTATCGGAAGATTTCCGGCCAGGTGAGTCAACTTCACGTAATCGCTCAGCGAGCCGTAGAGCTTTTCCCTCGCTTCGGCGAGGCATCCCTCGCTCGTCGTCCCCACTCTTCCTCCGCCCGGTAGGTCTGCCTTTATCTCGGGTGCGTCATCACGACCGAAGAACGCTTCGCCCCACCGCTTCTGCTCCTCTTCCGAGAGCTTCGAGATACCTGATCGGTCCACTTCTCCCGGGGAGTCTCCGGCGTTCTCCGCGGACTTGTAGCCCGTTCTCTGCGCCTGCTCCACCGTGAGGCCGTAGGGATCCTCGCCGAGGGTCGGGGCGACGTCCGTCGCCGAAGAGGGGTTTTGGACGTAGGTGAATCCACGTTTCTTCATGCAGCGTTGCACTAATTCCTCTTGCGCCGCATATCTTGTCGCCGACCCGGAGAACAGGGCGAGCAGCGCCTCCCGCACCTCCGGGTCGTGGTTCGCGAGCGGAGTGACGACCGCGGCGCGGCTCTGCGAGGTGTCTCCGGCGTTGGCAGTTGACAGGAGGTAATTGCCGCCGGATACCGTCGCGATCGCGACGGCGGCAAGGGCGATGCCGCCGAAGGCAATCTTGTGAAAGCTCCTACTCGTCATCGATCCCTTTCGTCCTCTTTTTAATAGTCGCTCACATGAACATACAGAGATCTCGTCGGCTGCTTGCATGGGCACTGACCAAGACCAGATCGCACACGCTATTGCAAGCAATCGCCAAGATTGATTTATCGGTGATTCTGCGACTGGCTCATACCGTGTGTCCCGACCATACAGTGGAGAAGACCTGATAGAGACGAACGGCAAGGGTAATACGATGGCAGCCGACCCGGAGCGCAGGCCTCTGGGCCGAGCACCGGAAGCGTCGCGGCAGCGATCGGCCCCGACCCTCTGCGGTAGGAACCGAAATGTGCCGATCGTCCCACCTCAACTAATTACTTACCGTGAAGTCTCAAGCTAAAGCCGTGGACAGGACAGCAGTGATGCATGCCACACCTCGCGGTGAGATTGTCACCAATGAAACGGCGCACAGCCAGCTTGGCGAAATCGAATGCACCAGGCTGGCCGATATGTGACCCCTTTGGGGGCTGTGGAGCGTAGGGCGGCGTGGCCGCGACCGGCCGAAGAGCCGCAGCGCGGCCAGCGACCGCCCGACGCGCGGCGAGCTGCCGAAGGCGGATCGCCTTTAACCCTGCAATGAAACTCCTCGCCGGAAACACCTCTGGCCCAAGATCGACACCGGGTGAACCGGGTGATCTCGGGCCAGGATTTGGCTATCTCCGCAGGTCTACGCGTCGCCGGACGTCAGGCCGACTGGACAGGCGACGCCCGTTCCGCCGATCCCGCAGTAGCCTCCGGGATTCTTGAAAAGGTACTGCTGGTGATAATCCTCCGCGAAGAAGTAGTCGCCGGCTGGGGCGATCTCGGTGGTGATCTTGCCGTAGCCGGACTCGGTGAGCACCTTCTGGTAGGCGTTACGCGAGGTCAGAGCGGACTTCTCCTGCTCGGGTGAGTGGAAGTAGACGGCCGAGCGATACTGGGTGCCGACGTCGTTGCCCTGGCGCATGCCCTGGGTGGGGTCATGGGCCTCCCAGAAGACGCGGAGCAGCTCCTCGTAGGACACCTTGGACGGGTCGAAGACCACGCGGACGAGCTCGGTGTGGCCGGTCTGGCCGCTGCAGACCTCTTCGTAGGTCGGGTTCCGGGTGTAGCCGCCCGCGTAGCCGACCGAGGTCGACACCACGCCGGGGGTCTGCCAGAACTTGCGCTCGGCGCCCCAGAAACAGCCGAGGCCGAAGTCGGCGATCTCACTCCCCTCGGGGTACGGCGGAGCGAGCGGGGCATCGAGGACCGCGTGACGCGCGGGCACCGCCATGCGTGTGTCGCGGCCCGGGAGCGCGTTCTCCGGGGACACCATGGAAGTCTTGTCCTTGCCGAACAGCCAGCCCATTGCGAACCTCCTCCTGACACTTTCTGCCAGAGCCAACCATCCGGCGGGCCCAGGTGTTCCCGTTAGAGCCTCTTAACAATAAGACAAGAATCGCTAATTTGTGTTAAATTTCGTAAGCAGTCAAAATAGGTGACATGCCTGAATCGCGCCGTGGGGTCCTGTACGGCATCGCCGCCTACACCATGTGGGGCCTGTTCCCGCTGTACTGGCCGCTCCTGAAGCCGGCCGGCGCCCTGGAGATCCTGGCCCACCGCATCGCCTGGTCCCTGGTCGCCGTCGTCGCCATTCTCGCGGTGCGACGCCACTGGTCCTGGTTCCGCGAGCTCATGCGCACCCCCAGGAAGGTCGGCCTCCTCGCCCTGGCCGCCGCGATCGTCACGGTCAACTGGGGTGTCTACATCTATGCGGTGAACACCGGGCATGTGGTGGAGAGCGCGCTCGGCTACTTCATCAACCCCCTGGTCAGCGTGCTCTTCGGCGTCTTCCTGCTCAAGGAGCGCCTGCGGCCGTGGCAGTGGGGCGCGGTCGGGCTGGGCACCCTGGCCGTCGTCGTCCTCACCCTCGACTACGGCCGGCTGCCATGGATCGCCCTGGTGCTGGCCGTCAGTTTCGGCACCTACGGCCTGGTCAAGAAGATCGCACAGGTGGGCTCCGCGGAGAGCCTGACCATCGAGACGCTGGTGCTGCTGCTGCCCGCGCTCGGCTACCTGGTCTACCTGCAGGGGCAGGACGGCGCCACCTTCGGGACCCTGGGCGCCGGGCACGCCCTCCTCCTGGCCGGAGGTGGCGTGATCACCGCCGTTCCGCTGCTCTGCTTCACGTCCGCCGCGATCCGGATCCCGCTCACCACGATCGGCCTGCTCCAGTACATCGCCCCGGTGCTGCAGTTCATCGTCGGGGTGTTCGTCGTCCAGGAGGTCATGCCGCCCAGCCGCTGGGCCGGGTTCGCCATCGTCTGGCTGGCCCTGTCGGTCTTCACCTGGGACAGCCTCCGCGCCGCCCGTGCGGCCCGCCGTACGGCGCCGGAGGCCGTGACCGTCTGAGAAGGGTTACCGCGGCCGCCGGCCATCCCGGGAGGAACGGACCCGGGAGGCCGAGGAACAGCGCCGCTTCCTCCCCGGGAGGAACGGGCCCGGGAGACCAGGGGAACAGCGCCGCTTCCTCCTGGAGGAGGTCAGCCGGAGCGCTCCACGACGTAGTCGCAGAGGGCCAGGTAGGCGGCGCGGGCGGGGATGTCGGGGAGACCTGAGAGGTCCTCACGGGCCCGGTCGACCCAGGCGACCAGCTCGGCGCGGGCCCGCGCCATGGCCGGGTTCGCGCGCAGCAGGCGCAGGGTCTCGGCGACGTCGTCCTCGGCCACCGGACCGGCCAGCAGCTCGCGCAGGCGGGCGTCCTCGGGGGCGTCGGAGGACAGGACGTACAGCACCGGCAGGGTCCGGATGCCCTCACGCAGGTCGGTGCCGGGCGTCTTGCCGGACTCGACGGAGTCGGAGGCGACGTCGAGCAGGTCGTCACCGAGCTGCCAGCCCACCCCGATGGCCTCGCAGGCCCGGGTCAGCCGGTCGACGATCTCGGGTGAGGCGCCGCTCAGCAGGGCGCCGAAGCGGCCCGAGGTGGCGATCAGGGAGCCGGTCTTGTCGGCCAGGACGTCGATGTAGTGGGCCACCTGGTTCTCGCCGGGGCGGGGACCGATGGTCTCACGGATCTGACCGCGGACCAGGCGGGAGAAGGTCTGGGCCTGGATCCGGATGACGTCGGCGCCGAGGTCGGCGAGGATCTCCGAAGCCTGGGCGAACAGGTAGTCGCCGGTCAGGATGGCCACGGTGTTGTCCCAGCGGGCGTTGGCCGACGGCGAGCCCCTGCGCACCGGCGCCTCGTCCATGACGTCGTCGTGGTAGAGCGTGGCCAGGTGGGTCAGCTCGATGACCACGGCTCCGGGCACCACCCCCGGGGCCTCCGGCGAGCCGAACTGGGCGGCGAGCAGTACGAGCATCGCCCGGAACCGCTTGCCGCCCGCCTCGATGAGGTGCTTGGACGCCTCCGTGACGAAGGCGTCCTCGCTCTCCACCGAGCTCCGGAGCAGCTTCTCCACCTCTGCCAGCCCGCTAGCGAGGTCCTGCGCCAACCGCTCGTCGACGAACGGAAGATCAACAACTGGTGGCGCAGCCATGAAGCCTTACTCCTCTAACGAATGAACAGCGCGGACGCAGCCTGGTCCGCAAGGTCGAGCACCGGCTGCGGGAAAATCCCCAGCACTACGGTAGCCGCTGCCGCCAGAGCGACCACAGCCGAGGTGCCCAAGGTGGGCGTGGCGATGGTCGGGCCGTCGGCGGCCGGCTCGCTGAAGAACATCAGCACGATCACGCGGACGTAGAAGAACGCGGCGATCGCCGAACTCACCACACCCACGATGACCAACGGCAGCGCGCCGCCGGAGACCGCCGCCGCGAACACGGCGTACTTGCCGAAGAAGCCGCTCGTCAGCGGGATGCCCGCGAAGGCCAGCAGGAAGAAGGCGAAGATGGCCGCCAGCACCGGGGACCGCTTGCCGAGGCCGGCCCACCGGGACAGGTGCCCGGCCTCGCCGCCCGCGTCACGGACCATGGTGACCACCGCGAAGGCGCCGACCGTGGTGAAGCCGTACGCGGCCAGGTAGAACAGGATGGCCGACAGGGCCTGCGTGTTCTGCGCGAAGGTGCCGATCGCGATCACGCCGGTGAGCAGGAAGCCCCCGTGCGCGACCGAGGAGTAGGCCAGCATGCGCTTGATGTCGGTCTGGGTGATGGCCAGGACCGCACCGACGATCATGGTCAGGATCGCGACGCCCCACATGACCGGCTGCCAGTTCCACTCCAGGCCGCCCAGGGCGACCCAGAAGACCCGGAGCAGGGCGCCGAAGGCCGCCACCAGCACGGTGGAGGCCATCAGGGCGGTGATGGCGGTGGGCGCGCCCTGGTAGACGTCGGGCTTCCACGCCTGGAACGGCGCCGCACCGATCTTGAACAGCAGGCCGACGCCGAGCATCGCGGTGCCGATGTACAGCAGCGTGTCCTGGCCGGTGACCGTGCTGAGCGAGTCGGCGATGGCCTTCAGCTCGATCGAGCCGGCGTAGCCGTACACCAGGGCCATGCCGTACAGGAAGAAGGCCGAGGAGAACGCGCCGAGCAGGAAGTACTTGACCGAGGCCTCCTGCGAGAGCAGGCGGCGACGGCGGGCCAGGCCACACAGCAGGTACAGCGGCAGGGACATGACCTCAAGGGCCACGAACATGACCAGCAGGTCGTTGGAGGCGGGGAAGAGCAGCATGCCGCCGACCGCGAAGAGCGCCAGCGGGTAGACCTCGGTCTGGGCGAACCCGCTGCGGACCGCCTCCTCCTCGTCGGTGCTTCCCGGTACGGCCGACGCCTGCGCGACGAACTGCTCGTCGTCGTTGATCAGCAGCACGCTGATGAAGGCCAGCACGAGGATGATGCCCCAGATGAACAGGGAGGGGCCGTCCACCGCGACCGCGCCCATGGCGGCGGCCTTGTCCGGCAGGCCGTTCAGGGCCGTCAGGATGGTCGTGATGAACGCGCCGACCAGCGCCAGCAGCGTGAGCGGCACGTGGATCGACTTGCGCAGGTATCGGGGCGCGAACGCCTCGACCAGCACGCCGATGATCGCCGCGCCGAACACGATCAGCATCGGGGAGAGCAGCGCGTATTCGATCGTCGGAGCTTGGATGGTGCCGTTCACTGCCCGGCCCCCTTCTTGTCAGCGACGGCTGGGGTGAACTGGTCCACATGAACGTTGGACAGCGTCTGGTCCACCGCGGGGTTGATCACGTCGAGCACCGGCTTGGGGAAGAAACCGAGGGCGATGATCACCGCGATCAGCGGGGCCACCACCCATCTCTCCCGGATGTTCAGGTCGGTGAAGCCCTTGACCGACTCGGCCGTGGGACCGGTCATCGTGCGCTGGTACATCCACAGGATGTAGATGGCCGCCAGGATCACACCGCTCGTGGCGATGATCGCCGGGACGGCGTAGCGCTCGTAGGTGCCGAGCAGGACCATGAACTCGCTGACGAACGAGGACAGGCCCGGCAGGGAGAGGCCCGACAGGCCGGCGATCAGGAAGGTGCCGGCGAGCAGCGGGGCGACCTTCTGCACGCCTCCGTAGTCGGCGATCTGACTGGAACCCCGGCGGTAGATCAGGAATCCGGCGATCAGGAACAGCGCGCCGGTCGAGAAGCCGTGGTTGACCATGTAGAGGGTGGCGCCCGCGCCTCCGTGCGCGGTCATCGCGAAGACGCCCAGCGCGATGAAGCCGAAGTGCGAGATCGAGGTGTAGGCGATCAGGCGCTTGATGTCGGTCTGGCCGATCGCCACGATCGCGCCGTAGACGATGCCCACGACCGACAGCACGATCACCAGCGGCGTGAAGAACTTCGCCGCGTCCGGGAACAGCTCCAGGCAGAAGCGGAGCATGCCGTAGGTGCCGACCTTGTCCAGCACGCCGACCAGCAGTACGGCGGCGCCGGCCGGGGCCTGGGCGGCCGCGTCGGGCAGCCAGGTGTGGAACGGCCACAGCGGCGCCTTGACCGCGAAGGCGATGAAGAAGCCGAGGAACAGCCACTTCTGCGTGTTCGGGTCCTGGATGACCCCGACCAGCTCGGGGAACATGAACGTGCCCTTGTCGGCGATCACGTAGAGCGCGATCACCGCGACCAGCATGAGCAGCCCGCCGAACAGCGAGTAGAGCAGGAACTTCACGGCCGCGTAGGACCGCTGGGCGCCGCCGTACGACCCGATCATGAAGTACATCGGGATCAGCATGGCTTCGAAGAAGACGTAGAAGAGGAAGACGTCGGTCGCCGCGAAGACGCCGATCATCATCGCTTCCAGCACCAGCAGCAGCGCGAAGTAGGTCTTCACCGACCGCTTGGGCGGGGCCGCGGCCCCGGTGCCGTCGGCGTCGTGCCAGGAGGCCAGGATCACGATCGGCACGAGCACCGCCGACAGCGCGATCAGCACCAGGGCGATGCCGTCCACGCCGACGCCGTAGTGCACGCCGAAGCGGGGAATCCAGTCGTAGACCTCGGCGAACTGGAACCGCGTCGCCGAGGACGGGTTGAACTGGGCCGCCATGACACCGGTCAGCGCCAGCACGACCAGCGAGACCGCGAGGGCCAGTTGCTTGGCGAGCTTGTCGCTCTTGGTGAGGGAGACCCCGACCGCGCCCAGCACGGGCACGGCCATCAGGATCGAGAGCCAGGGCATCACATGTTCCCTACGTAGAGCAGCGCGCCAACGACCACGGCGGCACCGAAGAGAATGGACAACGCGTAGGACCGGACGTAGCCGGTCTGGACGCGACGCAGCCGCCCGGAGGTCCCGCCGATCGTCGCGGCCAGCCCGTTGACCAGGCCGTCGATGCCGCGGTTGTCGACGAAGACCGCGATCCGGGCCAGCCACTGGCCGGGGCGCATGAACAGCGTCTCGTTCAGGGCGTCGCCGTACAGGTCACGACGGGCGAACGTGGTGAGGAAGGAGCCGCGCGGGGCGACCCGGGGCACCTCGGCCGCGCCGTAGCGGAACCACGCGAACGCGGCGCCGACGGCGACCAGCGCGAGCGTGGCCAGGCCGGCGGTGCTGACGAAGTGGAACGCGGGGAGCTCCTCGGGGGCGCCGACGGCCGGGGCGAGGAACTTCATGAACCTGTTGTCCAGGATCAGGAAGGCGCCGAGGAAGATCGAGCCGATGGACAGGATGACCAGCGGCACGGTCATGACCGAGGGCGACTCGTGCGGGTGGGCGTCGTCGGCCCAGCGCTTCTTGCCGAAGAAGGTCATGAAGATCATCCGCGACATGTAGAAGCCGGTGATGCCGGCGCCCACAACCGCGAGCCAGCCCAGGATCTGGTTGTGCTCCATGGCCGTCTCGATGATGCCGTCCTTGGTGAAGTAACCGGACAGCAGCGGGAAGCCGATGATCGCCAGGTAGCCGATGATGAAGGTGACCGCGGTGACCTTCATCACCGAGAACAGCCCGCCGTAGCGGCGCATGTCGACCTCGTCGTTCATGGCGTGCATGACCGAGCCGGCGCCGAGGAACATGTTGGCCTTGAAGAAGCCGTGCGTGATCAGGTGCGCGATGGCGAAGGCGTAGCCCACCGGGCCGAGGCCCGCGCCGAGCATCATGTAGCCGATCTGCGACATCGTCGAGCCCGCCAAGCCCTTCTTGATGTCGTCCTTGGCGCAACCGATGATCGCACCGGCGAGCAGTGTGGCCACGCCGACGATCGTCACGACGAGCTGCGCGGTCGGGGCGGCCTCGAAGAACGCGCCGGACCGGACGACCAGGTAGACGCCGGCGGTGACCATGGTCGCGGCGTGGATGAGGGCCGAGACCGGGGTCGGGCCCTCCATCGCGTCCAGCAGCCACGACTGCAGCGGGAGCTGGGCCGACTTGCCGCAGGCGCCGAGGAGCAGCAGCAGGCCGATCGCGGTGATCGTGCCCTGCGAGGCGCCGCCGGAGCCGATCGCCTCGCTGACGGTGGCGCCGGAGAGGTCACCGAAGGCGACCGAGCCGAACGTGGTCCAGACCGTGAAGATCGCGATCAGCAGGCCGAAGTCGCCGACGCGGTTGACGATGAAGGCCTTCTTGGCGGCGGCCGCCGCGGTGGGCTTGAACTGCCAGAACCCGATCAGCAGGTAGGACGCGAGACCCACGCCCTCCCAGCCGACGAACAGGGCGACGTAGTTGTCGGCCAGCACCAGCAGGAGCATCGCCGCGACGAACAGGTTCAGGTAGGCGAAGAACCGGCGCCGGTCGGGGTCGTGCGACATGTAGCCGACCGAGTAGATGTGGATCAGCGAGCCCACACCGGTGATCAGCAGGGCGAAGCTGATCGACAACGGGTCGATCAGCAGCCCCATGTCGGCGATGCCGGGGATGAACTGGTACAGCTCGATACCCCGGCGGCGCTCCGACTCGGGCAGACCGAGTATCTCGACGAAGGAGACGACGGCCACCACGAAGGCGGCCAGCGACATGGCGACACCGAGGAAGTGGCCCCAGCGGTCGGTACGGCGTCCGCCGAGCAGCAGGATCGCGGCCCCGAGCAGCGGCAGCGCGATCATCAGCCAGGAGACCCCGATCACTCCACCGGAGTGCTGGACGATCTCAACAGGAGATTGCACCGGCCACCTCTTAGTACTTCAGCAGGTTGGCGTCGTCCACCGACGCGGACCTGCGGGTTCGGAAGATCATCACGATGATGGCAAGGCCGATCACGACCTCGGCCGCGGCCACCACCATCACGAAGAACGCGATGAGCTGGCCGTCCAGGTTGCCGTGCTGCCTGGCGAAGGTCACGAACGCGAGGTTGCAGGCGTTGAGCATGAGCTCCACGCACATGAACACCACGATCGCGTTGCGTCGCACCAGCACGCCGGCGCCACCGATCGCGAACAGCAGCGCGGAGAGCACCAGGTAGTGAGTGGTCACTTGGCGTCCTCCTGATGAGCCGCTTCTGTCGCGGCGACGTCTTCCTCGATGGCGACGTCCTTGTCGATGACCTGCTTGACGAGCGCGGCCTTCACCGGGTCGGTCGGCCTGACGCCGTCCTCCTGCTCGTGCCGGGCGAGCACCCGGTTGATCGACTGGGGCGAGACCGAGCCGTCGGGCAGCAGCGCCGGCATGTCGATGGCGTTGTGCAGCGCGTAGGTGCCCGGTCCGGGCAGCGGCGACGGCTGCGGGCCGGTGAACCGGGCGCGGGCCAGGTCGCGCTGGGTCGCCTTGGGGCGGACCCGCTCGCGGTGGGCCAGGACCATCGCGCCGAGCGCGGCGGTGATCAGCAGCGCCGAGGTGATCTCGAAGGCGAAGACGTGCCTGGTGAAGATGAGCTGGGCCAGGGCCGGAACGTTGCCGCCCGCCTCCTGTACGGCGCCGACGCCCTTCGCGGGGGCGAAGACCATGTTGCCGGCCCCCAGGGCGAGCAGGGCGGCGAAGCCCAGGCCCGCGATGGTCGCCCAGAAGCGCTGCCCCTTGATCGTCTCGACCAGCGAGTCGGCGGAGTCCACGCCGACGAGCATCAGCACGAACAGGAAGAGCATCATGACCGCGCCGGTGTAGACGATGATCTGCACCGCGGCGAGGAAGGGAGCGTCCTGGACGGCGTAGAGCACCGCGAGGGACAGCATGACGACGCCCAGCATGAGAGCCGAGTAGACGGCCTTGCGGCTGAAGACGAGTCCGAGGGCGGCGGAGACCGAGACGACGGCCAGCACCCAGAACGTGATGGTCTCACCCATTGTTACGTCCCAGCCGGTAGTAGTCCTCTTCCGTCTCACCCAGACGCATGGGGTGAGGGGGGAGCTCCATGCCGGGACCGAGCGGCGCGAGGAGCATCTCCTTGGTGTAGATGAGGCTCTCGCGGCTGGAGTCGGCGAGCTCGTACTCGTTGGTCATGGTCAGCGCGCGGGTGGGGCAGGCCTCGATGCACAGGCCGCACAGGATGCACCGCAGATAGTTGATCTGGTAGGTGCGCCCGTAGCGCTCGCCCGGCGAGAACCGCTCCTCGTCGGTGTTGTCGCCGCCCTCGACGAAGATCGCGTCGGCCGGACAGGCCCAGGCGCAGAGCTCACAGCCGACGCACTTCTCCAGGCCGTCGGGCCAGCGGTTGAGCTGGTGCCGGCCGTGGAAGCGCGGAGCAGTGGGCTTCTTCTCCTCGGGGTAGTTGACCGTCTCGACCTTCTTGAACATGGTGTGGAAGGTCACGCCGAACCCCTTGACGGGATTCAGCCAATCAGTTAGTCCCACTGGGAACCTCCTTGCGCTCTACCCCGTGGTAGTGCGGCAGGTCGAGCGGCGGCACAGGGAAACCACCCGCGGCCGGTTCGGCGTCGAGCAGCTCGAACTCGGCCTGGACCTGGGCGGCCTTTTCCTCCTTGCGCTTCTGCAGCACGCTGTCGAAGCGCCACCAGATGGCGATGCAGCCGATGAGCACGATCGCGGCCAGGATCAGCACCAGCGACTTGTTGGCGCTCTCCATCTGCATGGCCCGGACGGTGGCGACCAGGAGGATCCAGCCGAGGTTGATCGGGATGAGGATCTTCCAGCCGAGGGCCATGAGCTGGTCGTAGCGGACTCGCGGCAGCGAGGCGCGGCACCAGATGAAGAAGGAGAAGACCAGCACCATCTTGAGGAAGAACCACAGCAGCGGCCACCAGCCGGCGTTCGCGCCGTCCCACATGGAGATCGGGAACGGGGCCCGCCAGCCGCCCATGAACAGGGTGATCGACACGGCCGAGACCACGAAGACGTTGACGTACTCGGCGAGCATGATGACCGCGAACTTCAGCGAGTTGGAGTACTCGGTCTGGAAGCCGCCGACCAGCTCGCCCTCGCCCTCGGGCAGGTCGAAGGGGACCCGGTTGGTCTCGCCCAGCATCGTGACGATGTAGATCAGGAAGGACGGGATCAGCAGGATCATGTACCACGAGGGCATGGGGATGTTGAGACCGCCGAGCGGGAACGTGCCGCCGGACGCCTGCGCGCTGACGATCTCCGAGGTGGACAGCGTCCCCGCGAACAGGAAGACGCCCACGAACGACAGACCCATCGCGATCTCGTAGGAGACCACCTGCGCGCTGGCCCGCAGGCCGCCCAGGATCGTGTACGGCGAGCGCGATCCCCAACCGGCGAGCACGATGCCGTACACGCCGATCGAGGCCATCGCCAGCACCAGCAGCACCGCGACCGGCAGGTCGGTGAGCTGCAGCGGCGTCGTGACGCCGAACATCGAGACCATGGGCCCCATGGGGATGACCGAGAAGGCCAGGAAGGCGGGGACCGCGAGGACGACCGGGGCGATGAAGTAGATCACCTTGTCCACGGTCCGCGGCATCAGGTCTTCCTTGAGACCCATCTTCAGTCCGTCGGCCACCGACTGCAGCAGGCCGAACTTCCCGGCCCGGTTGGGGCCGTACCGGTTCTGCATGCGGGAGATCAGCTTGCGCTCGAACCACACGCCGAAGAGCACGCCCAGCATCAGGACGATGAAGATGACGGCGGCCTTGATGATGCTGATCCAGAGCGGATCCTTGCCGAAGTCGGCAAGGGTCGGATCGGCCGCTACGAGAAGAGTCCTCATGAGGCACTCCCGATCTTGACGATGTCACCGGCCGTGGCGCACAGGTCACGGGTCACCGAGCGGCCGGCGGAGTTCGACGGCAGCCACACCACCCGGTCGGGCAGGTCGGCGATCCGCACCGGCAGGCTCAGCGAGCCCTGCTCGGTGGTGACGATGATCTTGTCGCCGTCGGCGACGCCTGACTCGGCCGCGGTGGCCGCCGACACCAGCGCCTCACCCGTCCGGGCGGTCCCCGCCAGGTACGGCTCGCCGTCCTGCAGGCGGCCGTCGTCRAGCAGCAGGTGCCAGGTGGCCAGGAACGCCTCGCCGGCCTTCGGGGCGGCGGCCGTCCGGGCGCTCACGGCCGGGGCGGCGGCCCGGGAGCCGCGCCACGCGCCGATCGAGCCGAGCTCGCGGCGGGCGGCGGCGGGGTCCGGGAGGCCGAGGTGCACGTCCATGTGGTCGGCGATCGCGGCGATGGTCCGCAGGTCGCTCATGATCCCGGGGACCGCGAGCGCCTCCTCGAACGTACGGCCGCGGCCCTCCCAGTTGACGAACGTGCCGGACTTCTCGCTCACCGTGGCGACCGGCAGCACCACGTCGGCGCGGTCGGTGACCGCGCTGGCGCGCTGCTCCAGGCTCACGATGAACGGGGTGTTCTCCAGGGCCGCGAGGGCGGCCTCGGGGTCGGCCAGGTCGTTGGGGTCGACACCGGCGACGACGAGGGCGTCGAGCTCCCCGTTCAGCGCCGCCGCCAGGATGGCGGAGGTGTCGCGGCCCGGGGCGTCGGGGAGCGAGGCGACGTTCCACACCCGGGCCACTTCGGCGCGGGCGGCGGCGTCGTCGGCCGGGCGGCCGATCGGCAGCAGGTTCGGCAGCGCTCCGGCCTCGATCGCACCGCGCTCACCGGCGCGGCGCGGGACCCAGCCCAGGCGGGCGCCGCTGGCGTCGGCCAGCCGTACCAGCGCGGACAGCGCGCCCGGCGCGGTGGCGAGCCGCTCACCGGCGAGGATGATCACGCCCGGCTGCTTGACGGCCTCGGCGATCGGCGAGACACCCGAGATCAGGTCCTCGACGGCCGCGGCCTCGGCGCCGGGCAGCGTGCGCACCAGCGTGCCGCCCATCTTGGCCAGGCCCTCGCCGGCGAACGGAGCGATCGAGAAGACCTTCACGCCCTTCTTCCGCCACGCCTTGCGCAGGCGGAGGAAGACGATCGGCGACTCGTCCTCGGGCTCGAAGCCCACCAGGAGCACGGCCGGGGCCTTCTCCAGGTCGCGGTAGCGGATCTCGATGCCCTTGCCCGCGACGGCGTGCGCGAGGAACTGCGCCTCCTCCGCGGAGTGGGGCCGGGACCGGAAGTCGACGTCGTTGGTGCCGAGCGCGATCCGGGCGAACTTGGCGTAGCCGTAGGCCTCCTCGACGGTGACGCGGCCACCGACGAGCACGCCGGCGCTGCCGCGGGCCGCGGCCAGGCCCTGGGCCGCGGCGGCGAGCGCCTCGGGCCAGGAGGCCGGCACCAGACGGCCCTCCTCGTCACGGACGAGGGGGGTCTTCAGCCGGTCGGGCTGGGTGGTGTAGGTGAAGGCCCAGCGGCCCTTGTCGCAGTTCCACTCCTCGTTGACCTCCGGGTCGTCCCCGGCCAGCCGGCGGGTGACCTTGCCCCGGCGGTGGTCGGTGCGGAGGGAGCAGCCGCTGGCGCAGTGCTCGCACGCGCTGGGCGTGGAGACCAGGTCGAACGGGCGGGCCTGGAACCGGTAGGCGGCGCCGGTCAGCGCGCCCACGGGGCAGATCTGGACGGTGTTGCCCGAGAAGTAGGACTCGAACGGCTCGCCGTTGGCGGCGCCGACCTGCTCCTTGGCCCCGCGCTCGAAGAAGTCGATGAGCGGGTCACCGGCGATCTCATCGGAGAAGCGGATGCAGCGGGCGCACTGGACGCAGCGCTCGCGGTCGAGCAGCACCTCGGTGGAGAGCGCCACCGGCTTGTCGAAGGTGCGCTTCTTCTCCTGGAAACGGCTCTCGCCCTGGCCGTTGGACATGGCCTGGTTCTGCAGCGGGCACTCGCCGCCCTTGTCGCAGACCGGGCAGTCCAGCGGGTGGTTCAGGAGCAGCAGCTCCATGACACCGCGCTGGGCCTTCTCCGCGACCGGGGAGGTGAGCTGGGTCTGGATGACCATGCCCGGCGCGACCTCGATGGCGCAGGACGGCTGCGGCTTCGGGAAGCCCCGGCCGTTGCCCGCGTCCGGGATGTCCACCAGGCACTGGCGGCAGTTGGCCGCCGGCTCCAGGAGCGGGTGGTCGCAGAACCGGGGGATCTGGATGCCGAGCAGCTCGGCCGCCCGGATGATCATCGTTCCCTTGGGGACGCTCACCTGGAAACCGTCGATCGTGACGGTCACCAGGTCTACCGGCGCCTGGGCCGGGGTCGTCGCTTCGACGGTCATGGCGCCTCCTCCGTCGGCCCCATGACCGAAACGGTGCTGTGCTTGCTGGTTGCCTCGCTCCGCTCGCTCACTTGGTCCCCCACACCGTGGACGGAGCGTGATCGAACGGGCAGCCGCCGATCTCGAAGTGCTTGAGGTACTCGTCGCGGAAGTACTTCACCGACGAGTGGATGGGGCTGGTGGCACCGTCGCCCAGGGCGCAGAAGGAGCGGCCCAGGATGTTGTCGGCGATGTCGGTGATCGTGGTCAGGTCCTCCTCGGTGCCCTGCCCCTTCTCCAGCCGCTTGAGCACCTGCTTGAGCCAGTAGGTGCCCTCCCGGCAGGGAGTGCACTTGCCGCAGGACTCGTGCGCGTAGAACTCGGTCCACCGCAGCACGGCGCGGACCACGCAGGTGGTCTCGTCGAAGATCTGCAGGGCCCGGGTGCCGAGCATGGAGCCCTTGGCCCCGACCGACTCGAAGTCGAGCGGGACGTCCAGGTGCTCGTCGGTGAAGATCGGGGTGCTCGATCCGCCGGGGGTCCAGAACTTGATCTGGTGCCCTTCGCGGATGCCGCCGGCCATGTCGAGCAGCTCGCGCAGCGTGATGCCGAGCGGAGCCTCGTACTGGCCGGGCCGGGTGACGTGGCCGCTCAGCGAGAAGATGCCGAAGCCCTTGGACTTCTCGGTGCCCATCCCCGCGAACCACTCGGCCCCGTTGGAGATGATCGAGGGAACACTGGCCACCGACTCCACGTTGTTCACGACAGTCGGCGAGGCGTAAAGGCCCGCCACGGCGGGGAAGGGGGGCTTGAGCCGAGGTTGGCCGCGATAGCCCTCCAGCGAGTCGAGCAGCGCCGTCTCCTCGCCGCAGATGTAGGCGCCCGCTCCGCTGTGGACCACGAGCTCCAGGTCGAAGCCGGAGCCGAAGAGGTCCTTGCCGAGCAGGCCCTTGTCGTAGGCCTCGGCCACGGCCGCCTGCAGGCGGCGGATGACGTGCAGCACCTCGCCGCGCACGTAGATGAAGGCGTGGTTGGCGCGGATCGCGTAGGACGTGATGATGATGCCCTCGACCAGCGAGTGCGGGTTGGCCATCATCAGCGGGATGTCCTTGCAGGTGCCCGGCTCGGACTCGTCGGCGTTGACCACCAGGTAGTGCGGCTTGCCGTCGCCCTGCGGGATGAAGCCCCACTTCATGCCGGTGGGGAAGCCCGCGCCTCCGCGGCCGCGGAGGCCGGAGTCCTTGACGGCCTGGATGACGGCGTCGGGGTCCATGCCCAGCGCCTTCCTGGCCGCCGAGTAGTCGCCGTAGCCCTCCAGGGTGAAGGAGTTGGGCTGGTCCCAGTTCGCGGTGAGGACCGGGGTGAGAGTCGTCAT
Organism: Streptosporangium minutum; assembly: GCF_002149035.1. Lineage (GTDB taxonomy): Bacteria > Actinomycetota > Actinomycetes > Streptosporangiales > Streptosporangiaceae > Streptosporangium > Streptosporangium minutum. Next base: position 10,503 of record NZ_NGFP01000044.1, on the reverse strand, counting down.
GGTGCCTCTGGGGCCTTCCATCCGTTGGCCTTGGCGATCTTGAGGCCCTCCAGTGAGGGACCGCTCGCCGAGGGACCGTCAGCGGCCAGGCCGTCAGGCAGGCCGGACAGCACCCGTGAGGCCTCCTTGAAGGTGCAGAGCTTCTTCGGGCCACGGGTCGGCGAGATCTCCTTGCCGTCCCTCAGGTCGTCGACGAGCTGCTTGGCCGATGCGGGGGTCTGGTTGTCGAAGAACTCCCAGTTGACCATCATCACCGGGGCGAAGTCGCAGGCGGCGTTGCACTCCAGCCGCTCCAGCGAGACCTTCCCGTCCGGGGTCGTCTCGTCGTGGCCGACGCCGGCGTGCTCGGAGAGCTCGTCCCAGATCTGGTCGCCGCCCATGACCGCGCACAGCGTGTTGATGCACACGCCGACGTGGTAGTCGCCCATCGGCCTGCGCTTGTACATCGTGTAGAAGGTGGACACGCCCACGACCTCGGCCTTGCTCAGGCCGAGCATCTCGGCGCAGAACTCCTGGCCGGCGTCGGAGACGTAGCCGTCCTCCGACTGCACCAGGTGCAGCAGGGGCAGCAGGGCCGACCTGGGCTTGGGATAGCGGCCGATGATCTCCTTGGCGTCCTGCTCCAGACGCTCGCGGACTTCCGGTGTATAGGTCACCGGTCCACACCTCCCATGACGGGGTCGATCGAAGCCACTGCCGAGATGACGTCGGCGACCATGCCGCCCTCACACGTCGCCGGCATGGCCTGCAGGTTCGTGAAGGACGGGTCGCGGAAGTGCACGCGGTAGGGCCGGGTGCCGCCGTCGCTGACCACGTGGGCGCCGAGCTCGCCGCGGGGCGACTCGACCGAGGCGAAGGCCTGTCCCGCCGGGACCCGGAAGCCCTCGGTCACCAGCTTGAAGTGGTGGATCAGCGCTTCCATCGAGCCGCTCATGATGTGCGCGATGTGGTCGGGCGAGTTGCCGAGACCGTCGGGGCCCAGTGCGAGCTGCGCGGGCCAGCCGATCTTCTTGTCGTCCACCATCACGCGGCCGCCCTTGAGCGGGCCGGACAGGCGGTCCAGAGCCTGCTCAATGATCTTGAGGGACTCCTCCATCTCGGCCACGCGCACGAGGTAGCGGCCGTAGACGTCGGCGGTCCTCTCGGTCGGGACGTCGAACTCGTAGGTCTCGTAGCCGCAGTAGGGCTGCGACTTGCGCAGGTCCCAGGGCAGGCCCGCGGCCCGCAGCATCGGGCCGGTGACGCCCAGCGCCATGCAACCGGTGAGATCGAGGTAGGCGACGTCCTTGGTCCGGGCCAGGTAGACCGGGTTCGCGTCCAGCAACTTGCGCATGTCCTTGATGCGCCCCGGCATGACCTTGAGGAGCTCGCCCACCTTGTCCACGGCGCCGGCCGGGAGGTCGACGGAGACGCCGCCGGGCCGGACGTAGGCCATGTTCATCCGCAGGCCGGTGATGTACTCCATCACGTCGAGCACCATCTCGCGCTCGCGGAACCCGAAGAGCATCGGCGTGGTCGCGCCCAGCTCCATGCCGAAGGTGCCGAGGGCCACCATGTGCGAGGAGATGCGGGTCAGCTCCATCATCATCACCCGGATGGCCTGGGCCCGCTCGGGGACCCGGTCGGTGATGCCGAGCAGCTTCTCCACGCCCAGGCAGTAGGCGGTCTCGTTGAAGATCGGCGCGAGGTAGTCCATGCGGGTGACGAACGTGGTCCCCTGGGTCCACGTCCGGAATTCCATGTTCTTCTCGATGCCGGTGTGCAGGTAGCCGATGACCGTGCGGGCCTCGGTGACCGTCTCACCGTCGAGGTTCAGGACCAGGCGGAGCACGCCGTGCGTGGACGGGTGCTGCGGGCCCATGTTGATGACGAGCTGCTCGTCCTGCTGGCCCGTGAGGGTCTCGACCAGCTCCGTCCAGTCGTTGCCGGAGACGGTGTAGACCTTGCCCTCGGTGGCCTCCTCGTACGGAGCGCTCACGAGTCCCCCTCCGTCGGCTCCGTGCGCATGCCGCTCTGCTTGCCGGCTCGCTCGCCGCGCTCGCTCACTTGTACGACCTCCTCTGGTCCGGCGAGGGAATCTCGGCACCGCGGTACTCGACCGGGATGCCACCCAGCGGATAGTCCTTGCGCTGGGGGTGACCGTCCCAGTCGTCGGGCATCATGATGCGGGTCAGCGCCGGGTGGCCGTCGAAGACGATCCCGAAGAAGTCCCAGGTCTCCCGCTCGTGCCAGTCGTGGGTCGGGTAGACCGAGACGGTGGAGGGGATGTGCGGGTCGGCGTCGGGGCAGGACACCTCAAGGCGCAGCCGCCTGTTGTGCGTGATCGAGCACAGGTGGATCACCGCGCGCAGCTCCTCCCCCGCAAGATGGGGGTAGTGCACGCCGGAGACGCCGAGCGAGAGCTCGAAGCGGAGGGCGGCGTCGTCGCGCAGGATCCTGGCGACCTCCAGCAGCCGCTCGCGCTTGACGTGGAAGGTCAGCTCGCCGCGGTCCACGACGACGCGCTCGACGGCGTCGCCGAGATCGCCGCCCAGGGCGCGCTCCAGCTCGTCGGCGACGGTGTCGAAGTAGCCGCCGTAGGGGCGGGGGGTGGACAGCTGAGCCTGGCGCCGTACGACCAGGCCGCCGTAACCGGAGGTGTCACCGGAGCCCGAGGCGCCGAACATGCCCAGATGGGCGATCGGCTCCTCCGGGACCTCGGGGAGATTTTCCGTGCTCATCAGTCGCTCACCGCTCCTCGTTCGCTACGCGGACCACTCGTGCCTCGTGGGCCACTGCGCTCACCGCGTCGGGCTCGCTCCACCTGCTCATTTGACGGTTCCCTGGTCGATCAGCGGCAGCGTCCGCAGCGCCTGCAGTTCGAGCTCGTCGATCTGCTTGGCGCGATGCGCGCCGAACTTCGTGTTCTGGATCTTGTCGTGCAGCTTCACGATCGCGTCGATGAGCATCTCGGGCCGCGGCGGGCAGCCGGGCAGGTAGATGTCGACGGGGACGACGTGGTCCACGCCCTGCACGATGGCGTAGTTGTTGAACATGCCGCCGCTGGAGGCGCAGACGCCCATGGCGATGACCCACTTGGGCTCGGCCATCTGGTCGTAGATCTGGCGCAGCACCGGGGCCATCTTCTGGGACAGCCGGCCCGCCACGATCATCAGGTCGGCCTGTCGCGGAGACGCCGAAGCGCGCTCCATGCCGAAGCGCGCCAGGTCGTGCTTGGGACCGCCGGTGGCCATCAGCTCGATGGCACAGCAGGCGAGACCGAAGGTCGCCGGCCACACGGAGTTCTTGCGAGCCCAGCCGGCCACCTGCTCGACCGTGCTGAGCATGAACCCGCTCGGAAGTTTCTCTTCAAGTCCCATATCTAGTCCCAGTCCAGACCCTTGCGGCGCCACACGTACGCGTAGGCCACGAGCACGGTGACGATGAACAGCACCATCTCGACCAACCCGAACATCCCGAGCTGGTCGAACGCGACCGCCCACGGGTAGAGGAAGATGATCTCGATGTCGAAGACGATGAACAGCATCGCGGTGATCATGTACTTCAGCGGAAAGCGGCCACCACCGACCGGCTGGGGCGTCGGCTCGATGCCGCACTCGTAGGCGTCGAGTTTCGCGCGGTTCCAGCGCCTGGGACCGGTGAAGGGCGCGATCGTCACTGAGAAGATCGCGAATCCCGCCGCGAGAACGGCGAGCACCAGGATGGGTGCATACAGCTCCATCGCTACGCCTCCTCTCCCATCTCCACGCGCGCCGGCGCGCAGCTCATCATGTTGTTTTGTTGTGCAAGTTTATGCAGGGGGGTCATCGCTCTGTTCCACGTGCGGAGGCGGCTGCTGTGGTCATGCCGGTGGCGCGACCTTCGACAGAGCATTGATGATGCGGTCTGACGCGTCGCCTCGCCGGTCGGTGAGATTAGCAAGGAGCTTGAGCGCGAACCGCATCAGGTGGGGGTGGGGCAGCGCGTGGCGCGTGAAGAAGTCCATCACGCCGCGGTGCCCGATGAGCTCCACGAAGCCCCGGCCCAGGGTGAAGTAGCCGCCGTAGGCGTCCTTCAGCGTCTGAGGATAGGCGCGCAGCACGCGCTCGCGCTGGGCGGGGGTCGTCCTCGCCAACGCCTGGACGATGGTCTCGGCCGCGATCTGGCCGGTCTCCATCGCGTAGGCGATGCCCTCCCCGTTGAACGGGTTGATCATCCCGCCCGCGTCGCCGACCAGCACCAGGCCCCGCGTGTAGTGCGGCTGGCGGTTGAAGGCCATCGGCAGCGCCGCCCCCCTGATGGGGGTGGTCATGTTCTCCTCGACGTAGCCCCACTCCGGGGGCATGTTCTTGACCCAGCGCCTGAGCAGGTCGCGGTAGTCCATGCCCTTGAAGGACTCGGAGGTGTTCAGCAGCCCGAGGCCCACGTTGGACGTGCCGTCGCCGACACCGAAGATCCAGCCGTAGCCGGGCAGCAGGGTGTCGCCGTCCCACAGCTCCAGCCAGGTCTCCAGGTAGTCGTCGTCGTGGCGCGGACTCTCGAAATAGGTCCGTACGGCGACGCCCATCGGGCGGTCCTCGCGCTTGTGCAGCCCCATCGCCAGGGAGATGCGGGTGGAGTTGCCGTCGGCGGCGACCACCAGGCGGGACCGGTAGGAGACCTCTTCACCGTCCTTCTTCGCGACCACGCCCACGATGTGGCCGCTGCGGTCGTCGAGGATCGGGGCGGTGACGTTGACCCCCTGCAGCAGGCGGACGCCGCCGCGCACCGCGTTGTCGGCGAGGATCTCGTCGAAGTCCTGCCGGGTGCGGACCAGCCCGAAGTCCGGGTAGCTGGACAGCTCGGGCCAGTCGAGCTCGAAACGGAGCCCGCCGCCGACCACGCGCAGGCCCTTGTTCCTGACCCAGCCGGGGGCGTCGATGTCGATCCCCATGGCGATGAGCTGTTTGACGGCCCGGGGCGTCAGCCCGTCGCCGCACACCTTCTCGCGGGGGAATGTGGTCTTCTCGAGCAACAGGACGTCGAGCCCGGCCTGTGCGAGATGGAAAGCGGTTGTCGAACCGGCGGGCCCGGCGCCGACGACGATTACGTCGGCGTCAGCCTCAGCGACATTCCGCTGTATGGCGGCTGGCACGGTCACGGGACCTGTCCTGTCCTACAAGCTTTGACGGCCTCGGGGTGAGGGGCCCTTCGTTCCTTTGTGAAGGTCTTCACAAACTTGTCGGCCCGAAGTCTAACCCCTTTGCGAGGCGAAGTGTCAGTCGGGTACGGCTATCGCCGACGAATCTTCTATGCGGGCTTATATGCACGGTGAAGCGCCACGATACCCAGCGCGAGGTTCCGCCAGGCGACCCGCTCCCAGCCCGCGCCCTGAATGATCTTCGCCAGCTCCGCCTGGTCCGGCCACGCCCTGATCGACTCCGCCAGGTACTCGTAGGAGTCGTCGTTGGAGCCGAACAACTTGGCGGCCTGCGGCATCAGCTTCATGAGGTACTGGGTGTAGACGAGGTCGAAGGACTTGGCCGTCGGGTGGGAGAACTCAAGGATCACCAGCCGCGCCCCCGGCTTGGCCACCCGGAACATCTCGCGCAGCGCCTGGCCGGTGTCCTGGACGTTCCGCAGCGCGGTGGAGATGGTCACCGCGTCGAAGGACTCGTCGGCGAAGGGCAGTCTCAGCGCGTCACCGGCGACGAAGGTGACGCCCCGCACCCCTCCGCCGGAGAGGCCGGAGCCGCCGCGCCGCCGCACGCCGGTGCGGAGCATGCCGAGCGAGAAGTCCGAGGCGATCGCACGGGCTCCCAGCGCGGTGAAGGTGTCGGTGGAGGTGCCGGTGCCCGCGCCCAGGTCGAGGACCAGCTCGCCGGGGCCCGCGTCGACGGCCGCCGCGGTCGCCTTGCGCCACAGCCGGACCTGGCCGAGGGAGATCACGTCATTGACCAGGTCGTAGCGCCGGGCCGTGCGATCGAACATCGCGGCGACCTCATGCGGTTGCTTGTCCAGCGAAGCGCGCGTCATGAGGACAAGCCTAGGCCCGCCCGGACAATCCACGGAAAGTAGCCGCTTAATTACCGAGAGTCTGCTAGAAATTGCCGAATGTTTGCCAGAACCACTTCCGTCTCCGTACTGGCCGCGGCCTTGACGCTGTTCCTCACCGGGGTCGCCGCCGCCGGCACCACGGAGCACAGCACGGTCGTCTCGGCCGACCCGGTGAACACCACCCCGCACGTGCTCGACGGGATCGTCAACGCCATCGCCCTGGTGGGCGGCACGGTCGTGGTCGGCGGCTCGTTCGGCCGGGTCCGCGACGCCGGGAGCACGGAGACCCTGGAACGTGACAACATCTTCGCCTACGACCTGGCCAGCGGGCGGGTCGTGCCCGGTTTCGCCCCCTACCTCGACCGTCCGGTCCACGCCCTGGCCGCGGGCGCCGGCGGCACCGTCTACGCGGGCGGCGAGTTCGCGGTGGCCGGCGACGCGCGGACCCGGGGCCTGGCCCTTCTGCGCCTGTCCGACGGCGCGCCGGTGACCGGCTTCGACGCCCAGGTCTACGGGGGCACGGTCACCAGCCTGGCCCGGGGCGGCTCCCGCCTCTACGTGGGCGGCGACTTCACCGGGGTGGGCCACGTCTTCCGCGTGGCTCTCGCCCGGCTGGACGCCGCCACCGGCGCCGTGGATCCGGACTTCGCCGTACGGCCGGGCACGCCCCGCGGCGGCCGGACCAAGGTGCAGTCGATCTCCCTCAGCGGGGACCGGCTGGCCGTCGACGGCAACTTCACCACCCTCGACGGGCTGTCGCGGCCCCAGCTCGGCCTGATCGACGTCGGCACGCTGCCCGCGAGGGTCGCCGACTGGCGGACCGACGCCTACGCGGGCAGATGCCTGGACGTCTTCCCCAGCTACGTGCGAGGCCTGGACTTCGCCCCCGACGGCAGCTACTTCGCGGTCGTCACGACCGGCGGTCCCGCGGGGGCGGGGAAGATGTGCGACACCGCCGCGCGCTTCGAGACCTACACCCGGGGCGAGGTGAGGGCGACATGGGTCAACCACACCGGCGGCGACTCGCTCTACTCGGTGGCGGTCACCGGGGCGGCCGTCTACGTGGGCGGCCACCAGCGCTGGCTGGACAACCCCCTCGGCCGCGATTCGGCCGGCCCGGGAGCCGTGCGGCGGCCGGGCATCGGAGCGATCCATCCGCGGACCGGGAAGGCCTTGAAGTGGAATCCGACTAGAGAGCGCGGAATCGGCGTCAAGGCATTCCTGGCCCACCGGGGTGGGCTACTGGTTGGTAGCGACACAACGCGGCTTGGTCACGAGTACCATGCCCGAGTCGGCATGTTCCCGTTGCCGTGATCACTCCCGATTCTTGGAGATTCGCTCACTCACCGCGTCGCGCTGCTTGGACAGCAGGACGTAACTGGCCACGCCACTGACCAGGAATGCGGCGACCAGAAGGATCAATGGCTGGCGTAGGCCGAGGAGATAGAGCACACCGAGGGTCACGGCCAGCAGACCTACTCGGGACGCGGTGTAAACGAAGACGGGATGCACAGCGTCGAGGTTACGTCACTCTGTCCGTATGAGCACGAGATGAAGACGTAGCGGACGCCCTTCGCACCGAGCACGAGCACTGCTAGTGTGCCCAACAGATCAGTTTCGTAAAGAAACAACCACGAGAGTCTCAAAGAGGCTCTATCATATAACAATCGGGCAGTCAGTCGATAACAACCCGTGATCTTTGATGAAAAGCACGGATAAATCAGGCTTCGCTCGGCACACTGGTTACCTGTCCGCCCGCTGGCAGGAAGCGGGATGCGAGGGGGAGAGATTGTGGAGAGTAGCAGCGAGCGTCTGCTGACGCCTGGAGAGGTTGCCGCCCTCTTCCGGGTCGACCCAAAGACGGTTACACGCTGGGCCGCGGCAGGCCGTATCAGCAGCATCCGTACCCCCGGAGGGCACCGGCGTTTCCGCGAATCGGAAGTGCACGCCCTTCTGCGTGGAGAGGACGTACTGACGGCCGAACGGCCGGCAGGCGAGTCCCCGCGCGTCTGACGACTTATGACGTCACACCATCGGTGATCCTGCGCGCCTTACCCGGAAGCCGCAGGGTCACCGTGGAGTCGTACAGGTTGCCGCGCTGCGCGCCGTGACCGGTGACCTCCCCCATGGCCGAGTCGCCCCGCCCCGAGCGCTAGCTGTCCTGTTCGGCCTTGAAGGCCAGGAACTCCCGCTCCAGCTCGTCGTTCTCCTCAAGCCAGCGCCGCCGCCGCTGTGCCGACTCCTCCTCGGTGAGCGCCTCGGGCAGCCAGCGGTCGTAGTCCGGATCCCCCGGTGAGAGCTCCACGTACGCGTTGCCGATCAGACGCCCGTCATCGCTGGACAGGCTCTGCGGCACCCGCAGAGTCCCGTCAGCGAGCCGGATGACGTACATCCCAGATCACCTAGATTCCGTAACGCCGGTTGAAGAACAACATGACATTGAGCGCCATCCGCGTGTCGCCGCCGAGCATGTCCACCAGGGCGGGGCGCTGCCGGGAGGCGATGGCGGCGAAGGCGTCGGCGAAGAACTCCCTGCGGCCCAGGTCCCCCGCCTGCCGGTGGAACCCCGAGGCCAGCACGGGGACGCATTGGGCGTAGAGGGCGGCGAACTCCGGGGAGTCCGACACCCAGTCCCCGTGGGGCGCGTCCACGTCGTCCAGGGCGTGTCCGACCTCGTGCATCATCACGTCCGGGGTGGGCGAGGGGCGGTCGCCCACCACGATCTTGCGATCGCCGTACGCTCCGGCGCAGATGTCCCAGGTGGCCCGGCCGGAGGGCAGCGGCGCGCCGCGCAGGTAGCCCATGTCGTCCAGGTCGGGCACCCCGCCCGCGCCGACGTAGATCCCCTTGAGACCGTCGGCCAGCTTGGCCTTCAGCCCGTCCGGCAGCCGGGCGAGGCTCTCCACCGCCCGCACGACCTCGGGCGACGGCGGCCCCTGCCAGGAGTCCCACTGGCGGTGCAGGATGCGCTCAAGGCGGCCGCAGTGCCGCAGGCCGTCACCCATGTCGGGGACGTCCGGAGCGTTGGGCTGGGCCCGGGGACGCTCGTCCTCCAGCTCGAAGTCGCGCCATGTGTACTGCGGGCGGTCCACCACCGGCGCCGTCACGGCCCCTGCCCGCCGCTCGGGACTCGGCGGGACCTCACGCGGCGCTTCCCTGACGGCACTCTCCGTGCGCTGGGACGGGCCCCGCTGCCACCAGCGCCGTCGATGACGGCCCTTGTCCGCTGAATTCGCCATCACGCCCCCAGGGGAAGTGGCAACCGGTCCCACCGTACGACGTGGATCTTCGTCCGTCACCCGGAACAGGGGCCTTGCCGCACCCTGGCTCCCGATGGCTTACAGTTCGGGCATGCCCCTGCTTGTCGCGCTGGCACTGCTCGCCTTCTGGCTCTACTGCTTGTTCGACGCCATCACGACGCCGGACGAGGAGGCCCGAAACCTGCCCAAACTCCTTTGGGTGATCATCATCGTGCTGCTGCCGCCCGTGGGCGGCCTGTTCTGGCTGCTGCTCGGCCGTCCCATCGGCCCGCACGCGCCCCGCACGCTCCGGCCCAAGGACAGGCCGGCGCGGCCCGAGGCCCCGAAGGGCCCCGACGACGACCCCGACTTCCTCAAGGATCTCGACCGGCGGCTGCGCGACGAGGAGTAGGCACGGAAGCCCCGGGGCGGCGCGTACGGCGGGCCGGCCGCGCGGGAGCGGACCGGCCGCCGGGTCCCGGTCGCGGCCCCCGGCGCCGCGATCAGCCCGGCACCTCCGCGTAGGAGTGCAGGCCGCCGAGGAAGATGTTCACCCCGACCAGGTTGAACAGCAGGCAGGCGAAGGCGATGAGCTGCACGATCATGGCGGCCCTGCCCTTGAAGCCCGCGGTGGCCCGGGCGTGCAGGTAGGCGGCGTAGGCGATCCAGGTGATGAAGGCCCAGACCTCCTTGGGGTCCCAGCCCCAGTAGCGGCCCCAGGCCTTGTCGGCCCAGAGCGCGCCGGCGATGACGGCGAAGGTCCAGATCGGGAAGGCGACGACGATGGCCCGGTGCGCGACCCGGTCCAGGTCCGCCAGGGACGGCAGGCGGACCGAGGTGTCCTTCCTGACCAGGTAGAGGATGCCGGAGACGCCGGCCATGATGAACAGGCCGCTGGCGATGATCGCCGCCGAGACGTGGATCGCCACCCAGTAGGAGTTGAGCGCGGGCACCACCGGGCCGGCCTGCACCTGGAGATACCGGACGGAGAAGCCCAGCCCGAGGGTGGCGGCGACCATGACGAACGCGCCGAGGAAGCGGATCCGGTAGCGGAGGTTCATGAACAGGAACGCGCTCACCGCCGCGAAGCACATCGCGACCACGAACTCGTACATGTTGCCCCACGGCCAGCGGCCGACGGCCAGGCCCCGGGTGAGGATGGACCCGAGGTTCGCGGCCCAGCCGAGCCAGGACAGCCCGACCGCGACCGGGCCGGCCCACATCGCCCAGGCGGGCGGCGCCTTCACCG
>NZ_NGFP01000439.1 GCF_002149035.1 Streptosporangium minutum | reverse complement strand
ATGCTTTGTGGTCAAGTCCTCGGCCTATTAGTACCGGTCAGCTCCACACATTACTGTGCTTCCACCTCCGGCCTATCAACCCAATCGTCTATTGGGGGCCTTACCCACTCACGTGGTGGGAGACCTCATCTCAAGGCGAGCTTCCCGCTTAGATGCTTTCAGCGGTTATCCCTTCCGAACGTAGCCAACCAGCCGTGCTCCTGGCGGAACAACTGGCACACCAGAGGTTCGTCCGTCCCGGTCCTCTCGTACTAGGGACAGCTCCTTTCAAGTCTCCTGCGCGCGCAGCGGATAGGGACCGAACTGTCTCGCGACGTTCTAAACCCAGCTCGCGTACCGCTTTAATGGGCGAACAGCCCAACCCTTGGGACCTACTCCAGCCCCAGGATGCGACGAGCCGACATCGAGGTGCCAAACCATCCCGTCGATATGGACTCTTGGGGAAGATCAGCCTGTTATCCCCGGGGTACCTTTTAGCCGTTGAGCGACGGCGCTTCCACAAGCCACCGCCGGATCACTAGTCCCAGCTTTCGCTCCTGCTCGACCCGTCGGTCTCACAGTCAAGCTCCCTTGTGCACTTACACTCGACACCTGATTGCCAACCAGGCTGAGGGAACCTTTGGGCGCCTCCGTTACTCTTTAGGAGGCAACCGCCCCAGTTAAACTACCCACCAGACACTGTCCCTGATCCGGATCACGGACCGAAGTTAGACGTTCAAAACGACCAGAGTGGTATTTCACCAATGACTCCACCGCCACTAGCGTGACAGCTTCACAGTCTCCCACCTATCCTACACAAGACGTTCCAAACGCCAATGTCAAGCTGTAGTGAAGGTCCCGGGGTCTTTCCGTCCTGCTGCGCGTAACGAGCATCTTTACTCGTAGTGCAATTTCGCCGGGTCTGCGGTTGAGACAGCGGGGAAGTCGTTACGCCATTCGTGCAGGTCGGAACTTACCCGACAAGGAATTTCGCTACCTTAGGATGGTTATAGTTACCACCGCCGTTTACTGGCGCTTAAGTTCTCAGCTTCGCCACCCGAAGATGACTAACCGGTCCCCTTAACGTTCCAGCACCGGGCAGGCGTCAGTCCGTATACATCGTCTTACGACTTCGCACGGACCTGTGTTTTTAGTAAACAGTCGCTTCCCCCTGGCCTCTGCGACCCCCACCAGCTCCGAACGCAAAGGTTCATCACCAGCGAAGGCCCCCCTTCTCCCGAAGTTACGGGGGCAATTTGCCGAGTTCCTTAACCACAGTTCACCCGATCGCCTTGGTATTCTCTACCTGACCACCTGAGTCGGTTTCGGGTACGGGCCGCCACGACACTCACTAGAGGCTTTTCTCGGCAGCATAGGATCACCCACTTCGCCACAATCGGCTCGGCATCACATCTCAGGATAYRTGAGAGGCGGATTTGCCTACCTCTCTCCCTACATGCTTACCCCAGGACTACCATCGCCTGGGCTGGGCTACCTTCCTGCGTCACCCCATCGCTTACCTACTACCAGTTCAGGCCAGGCGTTCASYCTSACSCMSWCCCCGAAGGGACAACCGAGTTAAGGACCCTTAGTATCACTGGATTCAGTATTGGCGCATCGTAGCGGGTACGGGAATATCAACCCGTTGTCCATCGACTACGCCTGTCGGCCTCGCCTTAGGTCCCGACTTACCCTGGGCGGATTAGCCTGGCCCAGGAACCCTTGGTCATCCGGCGCAGAAGTTTCTCACTTCTGATTCGCTACTCATGCCTGCATTCTCACTCGCACGGCCTCCACAACTAGATCACTCTGCTGCTTCGCCGGCCGCACGACGCTCCCCTACCCATCCACACACCTAAACCACAAAGGCTCGGTWMATGTGTGAATGCCACGACTTCGGCGGTGTACTTGAGCCCCGCTACATTGTCGGCGCGGAATCACTTGACCAGTGAGCTATTACGCACTCTTTCAAGGGTGGCTGCTTCTAAGCCAACCTCCTGGTTGTCACTGCGACTCCACATCCTTTCCCACTTAGCACACGCTTAGGGGCCTTAGTCGGTGGTCTGGGCTGTTTCCCTCTCGACTACGGAGCTTATCCCCCGCAGTCTCACTGCTGCGCTCTCACTTACCGGCATTCGGAGTTTGGCTGACGTCAGTAACCTTGTCGGGCCCATTAGCCATCCAGTGCTCTACCTCCGGCAAGAAACACGCAACGCTGCACCTAAATGCATTTCGGGGAGAACCAGCTATCACGGAGTTTGATTGGCCTTTCACCCCTAAACACAGGTCATCCCCCAGGTTTTCAACCCTGGTGGGTTCGGTCCTCCACGCGGTCTTACCCGCGCTTCAACCTGCCCATGCCTAGATCACTCCGCTTCGGGTCTACAGCATGCGACTCAAACGCCCTATTCAGACTCGCTTTCGCTACGGCTCCCCCACACGGGTTAACCTCGCCACACACCATAACTCGCAGGCTCATTCTTCAAAAGGCACGCAGTCACATCACARACGCCCRAAGACGTYTACGCTCCTACGGCTTGTAGGCACACGGTTTCAGGTACTATTTCACGACCCCTCACCGGGGCGCTTTTCACCTTTCCCTCACGGTACTTGTTCACTATCGGTCATCAGGGAGTATTTAGGCTTACCAGGTGGTCCTGGCAGATTCACACAGGATTTCTCGGGCCCCGTGCTACTTGGGATCCCCTCAAACAGTCGACAAGATTTCGCCTACCCGGCTCTCACGGTCTACGGCGCAACTTCCCAGAAACTTCGGCTATCCCATCGATTTCTCACTGCTTACGGTCTCGGCAGAAACCGTCAGAGGGTCCCACAACCCCGCACACGCAACGCCTGCCGGCTATCACACGCATACGGTTTAGCCTCTTCCGCTTTCGCTCACCACTACTCACGGAATCACTAATTTGTTTTCTCTTCCTACGGGTACTGAGATGTTTCACTTCCCCGCGTTACCACCAACCGCCCTATACATTCAGGCGGAGGCAACACCACATGACTGGTGCTAGGTTTCCCCATTCGGACATCCCCGGATCAAAGTCAGGTTGGCGACTCCCCGGGGCTTAACGCAGCCTCCCACGTCCTTCATCGGCTCCTGATGCCAAGGCATCCACCGTGTGCCCTAAAAAACTTGGCCACAAAGATGCTCGCGTCCACTATGCAAATCTCAAACAACAAACAGCGACCGAAACCCGCCCCACCACCGAACACCC
>NZ_NGFP01000438.1 GCF_002149035.1 Streptosporangium minutum | reverse complement strand
TGCTTGAGGTAGGGGTCGGGTTCCATCCGCGCCACCCAGGCGGTCAGGTCGACCGCGACCTGCTCGTAGGCGATCGTGGTCTCCAGCACCGAGGCCAGCCCGGGCAGCAGCCAGTTGACCGCCTTTTGCTGCTGGGCCTCGATGTAGCGGACCCGGGCCAGCTGCTGCTTGACGGCCGGGTCGGGGCAGTGCCGGTTGAACTGGTGGCTGAACAGGATCGCCTCCACCTCGATGCCGTTCATCGCGATGATCCGGCAGCGGGTGTAGGGATCGCTGTGGTCGGGATCGATCGGCGTGACATTCAGCTCACGCCAGTTGCGCAACTGCTTGTCGAGCGGGATTCCCCGCTCCTGCAAGGGGTTGAAGGTCATCTGCCTGTGCTCCTTCGAGCCGGATGAGCTGCTGTGATGTCGATCGCATGCCCGGCGTACCCGCCGCCTGTGCCCGCAATCTCCCCCCGTGTCGCTTCGGGCTCCGGAGTTGGTAAGGGCTCAGGCAAACGCGCGTGGCCCAAACCGCCGGGGGTAGGCACTGCCGTAGCCGAAGGGAGAGCGACATGACTGAGCACCGCACGGTGCCCGAGACGATGAGCGAGAGCGACGTCGTCGACCTGCTGCTGGCCCAGCACGCGCTGATCCGGGACCTGTTCGACGAGGTGGAGCAGGCGCCCGCCGATCAGCGGGCGGAGGCCTTCACCCGCCTGGTCCGGTTGCTTGCCGTACACGAGACCGCCGAAGAGGAGGTCGTGCACCCCTACGCCCGTCGCAAGCTCGACGGCGGGGAGGCGGTCGTCGAGGACCGCCTGGAAGAGGAGAACCAGGCCAAGCAGTTGCTCATGGAGATGGACAAGGCCGGCGTCGAAGCCCCCGGCTTCATGGAGAACCTGGCTCTGCTGCGAGGCGCGGTGACCGCGCACGCGCGCAGTGAGGAACGCTACGAGTTCACGCAACTGCGCGCCCGCACCAGTGCGGCCGAGCGCCGCAGCCTGGCGGTCGGCGTGAAGGCGGCTGAGGCCATGGCGCCCACCCACCCCCACCCGGGCACGGAGACGGCGACCAAGAACGTGCTCGTCGGCACCCCGATCGCGATGATGGRCCGGGCCCGCGACGTGATCCGCCAGGCCATGGGCAAGCAACCCTGACCCAGGGCCCGGGGGAGCACCGGGTCGAGCCGCCGGCTGCCCCGCACACGGGCGGAACGCGGCGAACAGGGCCGAAGCGCCGTGACCGTCCAGTGGTTCGGCGCTTTCGATCACAGATGGCGGCTGGCGGTTCGAGCCTTCCGGTACCCCGTTGTCAGGTGCGCCTCAGCGTCAGCCACGCACCGGTGATCGTCACCATGACCGCCACGACCGTGCCGAGCACGCCGTAGGACAGGGCGCCCACGATGACGCCGGCGGCCACCGCGCCGGTCGCGCCGCAGACGTTCATCAGCAGATCCGACAGGCCCTGTACGGCGGGGCGGTGCTCCAGCGGCACGGCCTCGCTGAGCATCGCCGAGCCGGCGATCAGCCCGCAGGACCAGCCGGCGCCGAGCAGGGCCAGGCCGGCCGACACCTGCGTGACGCCGTGCGGCCCGGCCGTGCCGGCGAGGACGGCGGCGGCGAGCAGCAGGCCCATGCCGATCCTCAGCACCGGGACCCGGCCGATCCGGTCGGCCAGCCAGCCGATCAGCGGGGAGAGGACGTACATGCCGGCGATGTGCAGGCTGAGCACGATCCCGATGACCCAGTTCGGCGAGCCGCCGTGGTCGAGGTGGACCGGGGTCATGGACATGACCGACACCATCGCGGTGTGGCTGACCGCGATCGCGACGAGAGCCCGCACCGCGGCCGGCGCCCGGCGCAGGGCCTGCCAGGCGGTGCGCAGGGTCCCCCTGGCCCGCGCGGCGGGCACGGTCGCGGCGGGAGCGGAGGCGGGGGCGACCGAGCGGGCCAGCAGCAGCGGGTCGGGACGCAGGCCGATCACGATGACGGCCAGCGCGATCGCGAAGGCCAGCAGGGAGAGCGCGAACGGGCCGGTGTCCGGGGCGAGGCCGAGGCTGCGGCCGAGGTGGTCGGCCGGTTCGGCGAGGTTCGGGCCGGCGACCGAGCCGATCGTGGAGGTCCACACCACCCACGAGAGGTGCCGGGCCGAGTGTCCCGGAGGGGACAGGTCGGTCGCGGAGTAGCGGGAGGCCAGGCTGCCCGCGCTCGCGCCGCCGAACAGCACCAGCCCGGCCAGCATCAGCGGCCACGAGCGGACGCTGATGGCGACCACCGTGATCAGGCAGCCGAGCAGGGCGCAGCCGTAGGCCAGGGCCAGCCCGGTCCGGCGTCCGCTCCTGCCCGCGGCCCTGGCGGTGGGCAGGGCCAGCAGCGCGGCCCCGAGCACGGACGCGGTCCCGGCCAGCCCGCTGATCGACACGGAGCCGGAGAGCCGGGCGACCACCAGCGAGCTGAAGGCGAAGCCCACCGCGACCCCGACCCCGCTGGTGATCTGCGCGACGGACAGGACGGCGAGCGTCCGTCGCTGGACGACGGCGATTTGCCCCCCAACCATGGGGGAAATGTCGGTATTTATGGGGATTTTGGTCACGAGCAAAGTCTGTCATCACTCATGACGAGCCCCACGGAGGCGGGTGACCCACGACGAGACCCGCGGGCAGGGGCGCCGGCGGCCGGGACGGACGCTCAGCCGACCGGGGCGAAGGTGTCGAAGAAGGTCCGCAGTAGCGGGGCGTTCCTCTCCCACTCCAGGTCCTGCGTCGCGAACGTGATCTGGTAGGCGGTCTCGCCGTCGAGCGCGACATAGCGGGTCAGCCCGTGCATGGGCACGCTGTCGCGCCGGACGTAGGTGTATTCCCAGTCGGCCGCGTTCCACGTGCCGTACCGCACGGGCGCGACCCCGACCTCGATGTATTCGTCCAGGCCCTTCTTGCTCGCCCGCCTCAGCGCGGTCACCGGATCGGCGACCGGCGCCTTGGCGACCACGATGCTCCGCCCGCTGTCCTTCGGGCCGGAGAAGACGGCCGAGCCGTCCTCCCCCGTCTTCACCGTCCAGCCCTTGGCCACCGCGCCGGAGACGCCGCCCCCGCTCAGCGTCCTGAACCCCTCCGGGACCTCGCCGACCGCCCGCGACGGCGACACCGGGTCGGCCGGCGCGGAGGCCGTCGGAGACGGGCCCGGAGCCGCCGTGCCGGAGGCGTCCCCGGGCAGCAGGACGAGCAGCGCGGCGGCCAGCACGGCCACCGCCCCCACC
>NZ_NGFP01000437.1 GCF_002149035.1 Streptosporangium minutum | reverse complement strand
TGGGGGAGGGGGTGGCCCCGGAGCAGGCCCCGAGGTCCTTCCAGACGTCGTTGGCGCCGGGCTCGTTGTTCTGGGTCCACCACCTGGCCTCCCACTGCCTGCCCTTGTGGGAGACCTTGTTGCCGCCGGTGTAGACCTGGGTGGCCGACCAGGCGGGGGCGGAGCAGTCGCCGCCCGGGCCGCCGGTCGGGTCGGTCGTCGGGGTCGGGTTGACGATCACGCCGCCCCGGGCGTGGTCGGCGGTCAGGCCGTAGGTCCTGCCGCCGAAGCTCACGGTGAAGTTGGCCGGCGCCGGGGCGGGCAGGTAGTAGACGTAGTCCATGTTCAGCGAGGCGCCGGGGGCCAGCGGCTCGTTGGCCCGCAGCTTGAAGGAGATCCGGTTGAAGTCGCCCTTCAGGCCGCCGATGTTGTTGCCCGCGCCGTGCTCGCTGCTGATCACGGTGACGCCGAAGCCGGACTGGTCCTTGGCGTTCTTCGGGGCCGAGCTGGCGTAGTCCCACTGGAACTCCGCGCCGCCGGGGATCGTCGTCGCCGACCTGTTCGTGATCTTCAGCTTGCCGGTGATCGGATAGTTGCTGTCGCCGACCGGGAAGCCGCCGATCTCCACGCCCACGTCGAGCTTCTCGTTCGGCACGTTCACCTTGGCGCGGGTCGCGCCGTACGGCGTGGCGGTCTTGAGCGCCTCGTACATCTGGCCGGTGAGCGTGTCGCCCATGAACCACTCGCCCTTGGAGGCGTCCCATCCGTAGTCGCCGGCGAGCTCCCAGATCATCAGGCCGCCGATGCCGCGGTCCTTGACGTAGCCGGTCTTGACGCCGATGGACTGGTCGTCCTCGGTGGACAGGAAGACCTTCTTGGTGGAGTTCCACAGCCACGGCGCGACGAGGGTGGGGTCGTAGTTGCGGGTGTAGGAGCCGGTCAGCCTGTCCTCGGGGTCGGCCGGGTCCAGGCCGTAGGCGGGGCCGTAGGAGCCGACCCGGCCGTCCTGGAGGTTCTTGGCGTGCCACAGCGGGTTGCCGCCACCGCTGACCTCGGTGTTGTTCTCCTCGTCGTGCCAGAGGTTGTCGATGCCGCGAGCGCCGTCGCCGCAGGAGGTCAGCCCGGTCGGGCAGCCGCTGGTGCTCTTGGCCGTGCCCCACAGGCCGTTGACGCCGCCGGTGACGTTGCGCCAGCCGCGGGTGTAGTACGGCACGCCGATGTTGATCCGGCCGGCCTGCATCGCGCCGCGGAAGTAGTGGTAGGCCCAGTCGGTGTTCAGGTAGCCGAGCCCGCCGTACGCCTCGGTGTTGTAGACGTTCCACTTGGCGAGCTCGGCGTCCTTGCCGTCGTCGTAGAGCGCGGCGTTGGGGCCGACGAACTCGTTCCACGCGCCGTGCAGGTCGTAGGACATGATGTTGACGTAGTCCAGGTACTGGGTGACCTGGAAGGTCTCCATGCCGCGCAGCAGGTAGCCGGACGACGGGGCGGCGATCGTCAGCATGTAGTACCTGCCGTCGGCGACCGAGGCGGCGTTGAGCTTGTCGCGCATGGTCTTCATCAGGACCGCGTAGTTCTTCATCAGCGACGCGCGGCGGGCGTTGGCGACCTGCCAGTCCAGCGGGTGGCCCGCGTCCTTCATCGAGGTCGGGTACTCGTAGTCGAGGTCGACGCCGTTGAAGCCGTACTTCCTGACGAACTCCACCGAGGAGTCGGCGAAGGCGTTGATCCCGGCCGTGTTGGCGGAGCCGTCGGCGTTGGTGGTCATCGTGTAGAAGCCGCCGGAGGGCCTGCGCGCGCCGGAGGCGTCGAAGTAGCCGCCGGTCTCGGCCCAGCCGCCGACGCTGATCAGCGTCTTGGCGTCGGGGTTGGCCTTCTTGTACTTGTTCAACAGGTTGAAGTGGCCCTTGTACGGCAGGGCGGGGTCGAGCGTGTCGATCCCCGGCCACTCCATGCCGGTGGCCGCGTTGTCCGGGCCGTCGGCGCCGACCGAGATCCTGTTGTCCTGGCCGACGTGCGCGAACGCGTAGTTGATGTGGGTGATCTTGCCCCACGGGATGTCCTTGGCGAGGTAGGACGGCTGGCCGTTCTTGCCGGTCCGCCACCCGGTGAAGTAGCCGATGATGCGGCGCGGGTGGTCGGCGCCCATCTTCTCCCGGCCGGCCTCGTCGTAGACCTGGCAGAAGGGCACGTTGAGACCCGGGGTGGTGTAGAGGCCGTCCGGGCGGCAGGTCTCGTCGTCGGACGCGGCGGCGGCCGTGCCGGCGAGCGCGCCTGCGATCAGGGCGAGTGCCGCGCCGGCCGCCGCGAGGCCGGCGCGTAGACGTGAGGACATGGAGCAGCTACCTCCAAGGTGAGGAAACATAGCCGTGATCCCGCCCCCCACGGGTTATTGAACGGGAAACTATGCGCTTCCACCAGGCAGGTCAATGCTTTCTTTTAAGAAACTTTCTTGATAATTAATGGGTGTGCGGTTATGGCGGAGAGGGAGGGGGAGATGCGCTCACCGCTCGGAGGCGCCGTCGCCGGGGCTCTCCAGCGCGGTCCTGAGCGCGCCGAGGAACTCGGCCGAATCGCGGCCGTTGACGAACCGGTGGTCGTAGGCGAGGCCCAGCAGGATCACCTTCCGTACGGCGAAGCCGCCGCCCCGGACCTCCACGACCTCCGGACGCGGCGCGGCGAGCGACAGCGCGCAGATCTGGCCGGGGAAGACGACGGGGACGGCCATGACGACGGCGGCATCGGTGTGCAGGGTGAGCATGATGTTGCCGCCCTGCAGGTCCTGCTCCCGGAAGGTCCCGTCCAGCGCGGCCCGGCGGAACCGGGTGAGGTCGCCGGCGATCTCACCGAGCGGGCGGCGCCCCGCGTCCCGCACCACCGGCACGAACATCCCCCCGCCGACGTCGACGGTCACGCCGACCTCGGCGGACGCGGCCCGGCGGGCGCGACGGCCGTCGACGGGCGTGGCGAAACACAGGGGGAAGCGGTCGAGCAGCCTGCCGGTCGCCCGCACCAGCAGCTCGGGCAGGCCGATCAGGACGCGCAGCCGCCTGGTCTCCTGCCGGGCGAACCCGAGCGCGTCCGTCACGTCGACCCTCATGACGGTGAAGGCCGGGGGGATGTCGCGATGGGATTCCTCGACGACCTCGGCGACCCGCCGCTGGGCCCGGGACGGCTCGATCAGGCCGGAGCCCTCCGGGGCCGTCCGGGCGGCGGCCAGGCCGGATCCGCCGTCCCGCTCCGCCGAATGAGCGAGGAGGCCGGAGCCGTCC
>NZ_NGFP01000436.1 GCF_002149035.1 Streptosporangium minutum | reverse complement strand
CGCCCAGACCGGGGAGACCACCGCCCTGCTGGGTGGTGCCGGTGGCCGCCGGGCGGACGATCTGGTCGCCCTCGCCGAGCCCCGACTTGATCTCGGTGAGCGTGTCGCCCTTGACGCCGACCTCGACCTGGGTGGGCACCTGCCGGCCATCCCGCAGGACCGTCACGGTGCTCCGGCCGCCCGCCGTGGAGATCACTGTGGAGGAGACGGCGAGCACGTTCTCGGCCTGCTCGACGACCACCTCGACCGTGGCCGTCTGGCCGAGCCTGACCTCGTCGGGGACCTCGGTGAAGGAGATCGTCACCGGATACTGGACCACGTTGTTGCTGGTGGCCGCGGTCGGCTGGATCTGGGTGACCTTGCCGGCCCCGGTGACGCCGGTCAGCGCGTCGAACCGGATCGAGGCCTTCTGACCGACCTTGAGCTTGGTGATGTCGGACTCGGTGAAGCTGCCGACGAGCTGGAGCTTCCGGGTGTCGGCGAGCTCGATGAACCCGCCGGACCCGCTTGCCGCGGCGCCGGAACCACCGGAACCACCTGAGCCTGCGCCGCCTGAGCCTGAGCCTGAACTTGCGCCTGCGCCGCCCTGAGATGTGCTCGCGGACGAGCCGGACGAGCCGGACGCGTTGGAGGAGCCTCCGACCGTGCCGTTGACGGCGGTGACCGTGCCGCCGAACGGGGCCTTGATGACGGTGCCCGCCACGGTGCGCCGGGCCGCCCGGTAGGTGTTCCTGGCGGTGACGTACTGGGCGTAGGAAGCGGCGGTCGAGGTGTCGTCGTCCGCGGAGTCCAGGGCGGCGGCGGCCGCGTCCAGGCTCTCCTGGGCGGAGGTGTCGTCCAGCCGCGCGAGGATCTGCCCCTTGGAGACCCTGTCCCCGACCTTGACGTAGATCTTCTCCACCGTGCCGCTCGATCCGAAGCCGAGCGACCGCGCCCGGGCACTCTCCACGGCCCCGGAGGCGGACACCGAGGCGACCACCGTGCTCCGGGCCGCCGACACGGTCCGCACCGCGGCGTCGGCGGAGGAGGAGGCCGCCCCGCCGAGAGAGGAGTAGGCGATCCCCGCGCCGCCCAGCAACAGGACCCCGAGGGTCCCGTTCACGATCAGCGCTCTGCGCTTGGTCGACAGCTTCACAAAGTCGTACCTTGGCGGAGTTTCCTTGGGTGCAACCCCGGCTCCGGCTGAAGGTTGGCTGAAGATCGCGTACGGCGGCCGGGGATACGCAGGAAACCCTCAGCTGTTTGTGAGGAGAGAGTGAATCAAACAGACCAGGATGGTCCGTCATGAGACCGACCAAGCTCCCGAAGCCCCTGCGGACGGGAGGACTCGCTCTGGCCGCCCTCGTCCTGGTGGGCGCGGGTGTGTTCTACGCGCTTGACGACGGCTCGGCCCCGGCGCCCCGGGTGGAGCTCGTCGCCGCCAAGCGGGGAACGGTGACGGCCGAGGTGTCCGCGGCGGGCAACACCGTGGACGACGGCACCCGGGAGCTGGCCTTCGGCGGCTCCGGCACGGTCACGAAGGTCTACGTCAGGGCCGGGGACAAGGTCGGCAAGGGCGACGTGCTGGCCAGGATCGGCTCGGCGCCCGCACGCGAGCGCTACACCGCGGCCAAGGCGCAGCTCTCGGCGGCCCGGGAGGCGCTGGACGGAGCCGGGGAAGCGGCGACGGCGCAGCCCCAGGCCCAGGAGCAGTCCCAGGAGCAGAACCGGCAGCAGGCCGACTCAGCCCGGCAGGCGGCCTGCGAACCCACGTCGTCGCCGRCACGCCCCACCGCCACCCCCGGCCCGAGCGGCACGGCCGGCCCCCGCCGGACGGCCGGACCGGAGAGCACGGCCGGTCCGAGCCGCACCGCCGGCCCGACCGGCACGCCCGGCCCGGCCCGCACGTCCACGCCGGCCGGATCGGAGCGGCCGGTGGCGGTCGCCCCGGCCGGCGGGATCGCACCGGCCCGGTACTCCCCCGATACGCCGCGGACGCCGTCCTCGACGCCGACCCCGTCGCCGTCGCCGACCCTCACCGACGGCCCCCCTGAGCCCGCGCCGACGGTGACCGTCACCGTGACGGCGACCCCGACCGTGACCGTGACGGCCACGGTCACCGCCACGGCCACGGTGACCGCCACGCCGGGCACGGGCCATCCGCCCGCGAGCACGGGACCCACGCGTCCCGGCCCGGCGCCCAGCCTGACGGCCGGGCCGAGCGAGCACCCCGGCCCCAGCTCGTCGGCCGGGCCCACCACCGCCGCGACCCCGACCGCCAAGCCCGGTGCGAGCTCGGAGCCGACCGTCGGCCGGACTCCCGGGCCGCGGTCCACCGCGTGCCCGGGACAGAGCTCCAGCCGCCGTTCCGGCCAGGACGACGGCACCGGCCAGCCGGGCACCGGCCTCACCGGCCGGCCGAGCGCCGACAGCGGCGGTGCCAGCCGGTCGGGCACCGGCACCGGCGGGCAGCGGACGCTCAGTGTGGAGCAGGCCGAGGCCGACGTGAAGAGGGCGGAGGCGGACCTGACGGACGCCCGGGAGGAGCTGGCCGGTGTGCGGATCGTCGCCCCCGCGGACGGCACCGTCCTGTCGGTCGGCGGGACGGTCGGCGACAGCGTGGGCACCGGCGCGTTCCTCGCTCTCGGCGATCTCGACGAGCTCCAGGTGGAGGCGCTGTTCACCGAGTCGGACATCGGGAAACTGAAGCTGGGACAGCGGGCGGCGATCACTCTGGCCACCCGGGAGGGCGAGGAGTACACCGGTACGGTGACCCGCATCGCGCCCACCGCGACCACCACCGACCGGCTGGTGAGATACGGGGTCACGGTCGCGTTCGACGAGGCTCCGGCCGGTCTCATGGTCGACCAGACCGCCACCGTCAGGGTGACCGTCGCCGAGTCGGAGCAGGCGCTCTACCTTCCGGCCCAGGCCGTGCGGTCCAAGGGCGGGTCCTCGGTGGTCACCGTTCAGGGCGGTGCCGAGCGTGTGGTCAGGACCGGGGTCCGCGGCGACCGGTACGTCGAGATCACCTCGGGTCTGCGGGAGAACGACCGGGTCGTGCTCCCCGGCGGCACGGCCACCGGAGGATTCCCCGACAGCAGCTGGCCGGAAGGCTCCTGACGGCGCTTTCCCGCGATCCGTCGGGATCGGCCGCTCCCGGCGCGACCGATCCCGACGGATCGCGGGGACTCCCACCCGCTCGTGCTCGCGTCTCGAAACCACCGCCCGGCGTCTCCGGCAGATCGGATGTCCGGCGGGGTCAGTCGTGTTCGGGGGCCAGGGGTCAGTCG
>NZ_NGFP01000435.1 GCF_002149035.1 Streptosporangium minutum | reverse complement strand
GAGCAGGCGGGGCGGTGCTGGGCACGCCGGGTCTCCGGGAACGGCGGAGGGCCGCGACGGACTGTCGCGGCCCTCTGCGTGTCTGCGTGGGTACGGCGCCCCGGTGGGGACGGCCCTCAGGCGGGCTCGGCCTCGCCCGTGGCCTGCTCCATGGCCTCCTCGGGAGAGGCCTCCAGGTCGTCGCCGGCCTGGGCCAGCGCCGACTCCTTGTCCAGGCGGACCCAGCTCGTCACGCTCTCGACGGCGAACAGCACGCCCAGGTAGAGCGTGAGCGCGGCCAGCACCCAGGTCAGCACGCCGAGCGCGGCGCCGGCGCCGAGCAGCAGGAGCCGGAGCTCCCAGCCCAGCCCCGCCTTGAACACCCAGTCGGGCGGCCAGATGCTCTGCCGGGTCCGGTACACCGTGTCGTAGGTGTGGTAGCCGACCACGTAGAGCAGCACGAACAGCAGCCACTTGGGCGCGTCGGCCGCCAGGCCGACCAGGATGATCGTGAGGAACTCGGTGGCACGGATCAGCGGCGGGGCCAGCCAGTCGAGCTTGCCCAGGTGGTCGCGGGCCGCGGTCGGCAGCACCAGGAGCACCATGACCACGGCCGGGACCAGCAGGACCGGGCCGTCGTCCAGCATCCCGGTCACCGCCATCGCGATGATCGCCAGTAGCGCGACGAGCGTGGCCGGCACCGGGGGCAGCCCCGGTCCCACCTTGCCGCGCAGCGCCGTCACCAGCGGACCGTCGTCGCGGTAGGCGAGCAGGCGCGCGGTCTGCACGCGCAGCCGTTCCTCGTAGGGGTCCGGAGCGGGGGTGGTCTGCGGCTGGGTGATCATGCGAGCGACCTCATCAGACGTCCGGTGAGCGAGTAGGCGGTGGCGATGCCGCCCCAGATGATCAGCGTGATGAAGGTGACCCGGGCGTCGAAGAAGGCGCTGACGATGGCGATGGCGGCGAAGCGCTCACCGATCGGGAAAACGATCATCTTGCGGGCCCAGTGCACGGCCCGGTTCCTGCCTGCCTTGCTCCACATCTTCAGCAGCCCGCGGATCCCGCCGCTGCGCGCGATCTTGCGCTGCTCCAGCGCCGCCCGGAGGTCGGTGTCGGCGCTGATCGCCAGCGACACCGAGGGCAGCGGCGACGGGGGCTTGCGCCGGTTGGCCGCGCCGAAGGAGAAGTCCAGCAGGTGCTTGATGGACTGCATGGCGAGTGCGACCAGCGCCAGCGTCCACACGTCGCCCACGCCGGAGACGGCCGCGCCGACCGCCAGGCCGGCGAAGACCACGTATTCCTTGAACCGGTCGAAGGTGGCGTCCAGCCACGCGCCGAGCACGCCGAACTTGCGGGCGTAGCGTGCGACCTGCCCGTCCACGCAGTCGAAGACGAAGGCGAAGTAGATCAGGATGCCGCCGGCGACCATCCCGGGCCGCGCGCCGGTGGCGAAGCACGCCGCCGCCGCCACGCCCAGGGCGATGGAGATCAGCGTCACCTGGTTGGGCGTGAGCCCGCGCCGGGCCGCCCAGCGGGCGATGAAGCGCGAGTAGGTGCTGACGAAGTAGGTGGTGAAGAAGCCGTCGGCGCCCTTGACCGCGTTGTTCAGCCGGGCCTTGTCCTCGTTGAACGTGGACATCTCGGCCACTGCCTCGTCGGCCTGCTCCCGGGTGTTCAGCCGGCGGAAGAACAGGTCGCGGCGGCCTCGGGTGCCGACCGAGACGCCCCGCCGTACCAGGCCGAGGACCAGGAGCTGGAGCAGGTCGTCCTCGGGGCCGAGCAGGTGGGCCATGTCGGCCAGCTCGCGGGCGGCCTCGGCCAGCGTGACCGCGTGCTTGTGGTGCAGGTGCAGGGGACCGAGCAGGACGGAGTTGGGCCGGGTCACCGCGTGGTAGGCCGAGCCGACCGAGATCACCCGGGACTTGCTGGCGCGGACCCGGACCGGGAGGCCCTCCAGGGTGCGGTCGCCGATCTCCGGTTCCGCCTCGTCGATCGGGACGTTGGGGACGATCGTGTCGCCGTTCTCGTCCTCCTCGCGGGGCTCCTTGGTGATCAGCGCGAGCGCTCCGCGCTTCGACTTGGTGATCTGGTAGATCAGCTCGTCGTGGATCAGCGAGTTGGCGGGCAGTATGAGCAGGTTCTCGGTGGCGTGCTCGACCGCGTCCGCGACGGCGCGCAGATCGCCGGCCAGGTCGGAGGTCTCGACGAGCCGGCCCGGGAAGCCCCGGTAGGCCGGCGCGTCGCCGGAGCGGGCGATCGTCACCGGTGCGGGGTCGAGCGAGGCGAGCTGACCGTGCAGCTTGCCGATCACAGTGGGGCAGCCGGGGAGCGCGGGCAGAGTCAGCGCGGCGGACGGCGTCGACTGGCCGGAAGCGGCATCGGGGCCGGGCGATGAGCCCAGCAGGACCACGCGGGGCATGGCACCCTTTCGTGCGGGGGCGGGGTAAAACGTGGCGCGGGGAGTTCGCCAGAGGCCAAAGTTTAGTGAGTTTTGGATGAACAACATGCACCCGTGATCCATCTGTGCCACTTGATCATGGTTGAAGCCGTGCCACACGGGGCATCCCACTAGACTGACCAGGTGAGTCTGTACCGTGACGACGGCATCGTGCTGCGCACCCACAAGCTGGGCGAGGCCGATCGCATCGTCACAGTCCTGACCAGGCGCACCGGGAAGATCAGAGGGGTCGCCAAGGGGGTCAGGCGGACCATGTCGCGTTTCGGCGCCCGGCTGGAGCCGTTCACCCACGTGGATCTCCAGCTCCACACCGGCCGCACGCTCGATGTGATCACCCAGGCCGAGACGATCCGCCCGTACGGCGAGGCGCTCGTCACCGACTATCCGCGCTACACCGCGGGCAGCGCGATGCTGGAGACCGCCGACCGGCTGACCCTGGGGGAGAAGGAGCCCGCGCTCCGCCAGTTCCTGCTGCTCGTCGGCGGCCTGCGCACGCTCGGCTCAGGGGAGCACGAGCCCCGGCTGGTCCTCGACGCCTACTTCCTGCGTTCGCTGGCCGTCGCCGGCTACGCCCCCGCCCTGGAGTCGTGCGCCCGCTGCAAGGCGCCCGCGGTGCGGGCGTTCGCCATCGTGGCGGGGGGCGTGGTGTGCGGGGGCTGCCGTCCGGCGGGCGCCGCGGTGCCCGCCGGGGAGACCCTCGCGCTGATGGTCGCGCTGCTGAAAGGCGACTGGCTCACCGCCGACGCCTCCGACGGCCGGCACCGCGCCGAGTGCAGCGGGCTGGTCGCCGCATATCTCCAATGGCACCTGGAGCACGGCATACGCTCTCTCCGACACGTAGAAAGGG
>NZ_NGFP01000434.1 GCF_002149035.1 Streptosporangium minutum | reverse complement strand
GTGCTACGGCTACAACGCCTTCTGGGCCCGGCACCTGAAAGCGCTCGACCTCGACTGCGAGGGCTTCGAGGTCGAGACGCTGATGAACATCCGCGCCGCCAAGGCCGGGCTCCGCTACCGCGTCATCGTCCAGATAGGCCACGATGTCGCCCGAGGCGGTCGCCGCGCCGGTGTTCTTGCCGCCGGACAGCCCTCGCTCGTGCGTGTTCTCCACCACGATCGCGCCGGGATAGCGCTGCTTGAGCCGCAGGTGAAGATCCGGATTGTGGTCGACGACCAGGATGATCTCGTACGGCCTGCGCCGCTGGTTCTCGACCGATTCGACGGCCGCCTGGATGTCCTCCCAGCGTTCCTCGGTGTAGACGCATATGACGATACTGCTGTTCATGGCTAGGCCGCGCCCTGGTCCGCCGCCGGGGCGGTGTGGGGTTCCGGCGCCGGGGCGTACGGCCGCTGGCGCCACTCCCGGATGATGGTCCTGAGCACGCGCAGGCCGTCGCGGACCGCGCGCAGGTTGCTCTCGCCGTGGATCCGGCACCGCTCGTGGCTGGGCACCTCGTGGACGCGGAGCCCGGCCTTGGCGGCGCGGATGTTCATCAGCGTCTCGACCTCGAAGCCCTCGCAGTCGAGGTCGAGCGCTTTCAGGTGCCGGGCCCAGAAGGCGTTGTAGCCGTAGCACAGGTCGCTGTAGCGGGTGCCGTAGATCAGGTTGACCAGGGTGGTGAGGACCTTGTTGCCGGCACGGCGGCTGAAGGTCAGGTCGTCGCTGCCCCCGCCGGCGGCGTAGCGGGACCCCTTGACGAAGTCCGCCCCGGTGACCAGGGCGCCCACGAACTGGATGATCTCGCGGCCGTCGGTGGACCCGTCGGCGTCGATCATCACGATGATGTCGCCGGTGCACGCGGCGAAGCCGGCGGCGAGCGCGTCGCCCTTGCCCTTGCCGCTCTGTGTGATGATCCGTACGTTGGGCCGCAGCCGCCTGGCGACGGCGACGGTGTCGTCCACCGAGTGGCCGTCGACGAGCACGATCTCGTCTATCCACTGCGGGAGTGTGGCGAAGACGTGCGGGAGGTTCTCCGCCTCGTTCATCGCGGGCACGACGACGCTGACGGTCGGGGAAATGGCCATGTGAGGGGTGAGCGGGGTGAACCGCTCAAGTGGCGGCATGGAACGTAACATGCCGATCTGCTTACCGTTCTGCCTGACGGACTCGGGATTCATGATGGCGGATATTCCTTTTGTCCTTCCGTGCGCTCGCCCCCGACGTGCAATGGGAACGGCGCAACTGTGATCAAGAGAGGCCTTACGTCGGGAGTGAAGGATTATCGGAAGACGCGATCTGAGGGGTTGCGGTTACTGCTGTGAGGAAAGCGGCTAATGCGCCTTGGGTGATTGTTCCGCGGTGGGACGGGATATGGGGCGGGACAGGAGAGTGGATCTCGCTCTGCCGTAGCCCTTGAGGAGCCGGTCCGCGGCTCGGAAAAGGGAGGGGTTGTCCACTACGACGGTGCGGAGCCTGCTGATGGGGACCCGGCCCAGCCACTGGGCGGCGGCCACCGGAGACGGGCGCGAGATGCGCGCCTCGGCGACCATTAAAACGCCGGTTTTAAGCCATTCCTTGTATTCACGGCCGCCTTTTCCCATGTCCACCTGGTGCAGTCCCGCGTTCGCGGCGTGTTCGGCCATGTGCAGGTGGTGCATGATCCCGGGGGAGTAGCGGGCGTAGGCGGGGTCGTAGGCGGGGAACCAGCCCACCAGGGTGTGCGCCGTGCGGAGGCCGAAGTGCCCGGCGACGGGGGTGTCTCCGGCGTAGACCATGGTGAGCACGCCGGCGAAGTCGTCGGACCGCCGGGAGTGCAGGTCCTCGACGAGCCGCACGATCCACGGCTGGGCGAAACGGTCCACCCGCCCGGTCCGCCGGTACTGGTCCGACTTCCAGGCCATGACCGCGCGCAGCGTCCCGATGTCCGCGGAGTCCCACTCGAACCGGATCTCGCCCCGTTCGCGGCCGAGCTTGCGCTCCTTGTAGCGGACGGTCTTGTAGTTCTTCGCCGAGCCGGCGCGCACCCGCTCGACGTAGGCGTCGAAACCGCCGCTGAGGTCCATGACGGGGGCCGGCCGTACGTCCGTCTCGTAGGGGGCGAACGTGGGCTGGCCGGCGACCAGGTGGTCGAAGTCGATGGTCGACAGCCCGCAGGCCCGGAGCAGGTCACGGGGGTCGATCTTCAGCTCGGGGACCGAGATCAGCCCCTGGCAGGTGGTGAGGTGGCCGCCCAGCGGCCTGCCGACGCCGAAGCCGTGCCGCTCGTGGGGGAGGAACCCCGCGATCTCGCCGCCGTCCTCGATCACCGCGACCCTGACGTGGTCCCGGAGCCTCCCCATGGCCAGGGCGAAGTCCACCGAGAGGAAGGGGTTGTCGAGGCTGGGGGAGGCTTTCTGGATCTCGCGCCATCGGTGGGACTCGGCCTCGCCGAGGTCCTGCGGGCGCACAACAGTGATCTTCACCCTGACCCGGCCCCCTGTTCGGTCCGCAAGCTTCCGCTCCCCCGCTGCAACAGGCGCAATACATATATAAAGCCACCGAGCACCGCGATCGTCGCTACTCCGGCACGGGGCGACCATGATTCAAAGGACAGCATCGCTGTGGCGAGGAGAACGTTCGCGAGCAGGCCGGCCGTCACTCCCACTGATATTGCAGTAAGAGGATCACGATCACGCAACAGTCCCGCCACCGCGAACCCGGGGACCGCCAGAAGGAACAGCGGAGTGAAGATCATCCGTAATGGAGATCCGAGGTCGGCGAGTGCGACGACGGCCCCTGTCGCGCACGCAAGGATGAGCGCCCATTTGAGCACCTCGCGGTCTGTCGGCATCTCGCTGCTCCCGGCTGGTGATCGAATTGCTGATCGCATATTCATGTGACCAACCAGCCCGCATGCGCGTCAATGCCGACGCATGGCATCACCCCACGGTTTACCGGATTGCAAAGTTAAGTCAGGAAGTTGTCGACGATCAAGTCAGAAGATCACGTTTTCTACGGTTCTGTACTAGGAGAAGTGGAGGACGTGGGCGCCTCGGTGGGGAGAGGAGGCGGGTCGCTGGGCGGATCCGAGACCTCCGGCTCGGGACTCTCCCATGAGATCGCGCAACTGGAGCCGCCCCCGGCGGAGGTGAACGCGACCCGTCCCGTGCCGCTCTCCCCGGGGTCGGCGGCGGTGACCCAGATCATGGCCCCGGCTCCGGCCTTGAGCCGCCCCCGCCGGGGATGGACGTTCAGGCCGCCCGAGGTGGTCGCCGACCACGAGAGCGCGGCGTCGCGCGCGGAGAGCCGGATCTGCCCCGCCCCCTCTCCGATGTCCGTGGGACACGAGACGGCCAGCCGCCCGGCCTTGGGC
>NZ_NGFP01000433.1 GCF_002149035.1 Streptosporangium minutum | reverse complement strand
GAAGATGGTCGGGGTCGCGTGGCTGGATGCCGGGCCGGAGATCTCGGGCAGGCTGGTGCTCACCGTGCACCATCTGGCGGTCGACGGTGTGTCGTGGCGGATCCTGCTGCCTGATCTGTTCGCGGCCTGGGAGGCGGCCGCGCGGGGAGCCGTCCCCGAGCTGGCTGCGGTCCCGACCTCCTTCCGCACCTGGGCCCACCGCCTCCAGGACGAAGCCCGCGACAGGGACGAGGTCCGCGACAGAGGTGAGGCCCGTGACGGGGGCGAGGCTCCCTACAGGGAGGAGGTCCGCGACAGAGGCGAGGCCCGCGACAGGGCCGCCGAAC
Source organism: Streptosporangium minutum (assembly GCF_002149035.1). GTDB lineage: Bacteria > Actinomycetota > Actinomycetes > Streptosporangiales > Streptosporangiaceae > Streptosporangium > Streptosporangium minutum. The sequence continues at coordinate 3,096 of NZ_NGFP01000433.1, read as the reverse complement.
TCGACCGCTGGATCGAGATCCTCGACGGCCCCGCCGGGGACGGGAGCGCGACTCCCCGGCAGTGGGGGACGTGGGGCGAACGGCGCGAGACGGTCGTGGAGCTTCCGGCCGAGGTGACGAGACCGCTGCTCGGCAAGGTCCCCGGGGCGTTCCACGGACGGGCCGACGACGTGCTGCTCGCGGGGCTCGCGGCGGCGGTCGCCCGATGGAGCGGGGACCGGTCGGTCCTGGTCGACCTGGAAGGACACGGCCGGGAGGAGATCTTCCCCGGCGTCGACCTGTCCAGGACCGTCGGCTGGTTCACCGCCATGCATCCCGTGCGGATCGACGCCGGCCCCGTCGACTGGGACGACCTCAGGAACGGCGGCCAGAGCGCGGCCCAGGCCGTCAAGCGGGTCAAGGAGCAGCTCCGCGCCCTGCCCGACCCCCTGAGCTACGGCCTGCTCCGCTATCTCAACCCCCGCACGGCGCCCGTCCTGGCCGCCCTGCCCCGGCCCGAGATCGGCTTCAACTACCTCGGCCGCATCACGACCTCGGGCCAGGACTGGGAACCGGCGACGGACGGGCCGTCCGGCGGGCTGTCCGGCGGCCAGGACGCCGGCGCCCCGCTCAGGCACGGCATCGAGATCAACGCGATCGCCCTCGGCGACACCCTCCGCGTCACCTGGACCTGGTCGCCGCACCACTACACCGAGGACCGGATCGTCGAGCTGGCCAACGCCTGGTCGGAGGCGCTGACCGGCATCTCCCGGCACACCGGCGGCGGCCTCACCCCCTCCGACGTCACCGTCCGGCTCACCCAGGACGACCTCGACGGCTTCGGCCCCGACCTCCAGGACGCCTGGCCGCTCGCCCCCCTCCAGCGGGGCCTGTTCTTCCACTCCCTGCTGGCCGTGGACGTCTACACCGCCCAGCTCGTACTGGACCTCACCGGCCCCCTCGACGCGTCCAGGCTCAGAGCCGCCGCCGAACGCCTGGTCCACAGGCATCCCAGCCTGCGCGTCTCCTTCGAGTTCCGCGACGGACCCGTCCAGCTCGTGCACCGCCGGGTCGAGGTCCCCTGGCGGGAGGTCGCCACCGCCGACGCCGCCGGCGTGGCCGCCGAGGAGCGGGCCCACCGCTTCGACCTCTCCAGAGCGCCGCTGCTGAGGTTCGCCCTGGTACGGCTCGACGCGGACAGGCACCGGCTGATCCTGACCAACCATCACATCCTGCTCGACGGCTGGTCCACCCCGCTGCTGGCCGCCGAGCTGTTCGCCCTCTACACCGGGGCCGAACCCCCCGCGGCCCCGCCGTACAAGGGGTATCTGGACTGGCTGGCCCGCCAGGACCACGCGGCGGCGGTGGAGGCCTGGGACCGTGCCCTGGACGGCCTGGACGATCCCACGCTGGTCGCCCCGCACGCCCCCGCCGACCCCGTGCCGCCCGGCCGCGTCACCGCCGAGCTCGCCGAAGGCCCGACCCGGGCGCTCACCACACTGGCCCGTACGCACTCCACCACGCTGAACACCGTCATGCAGGCCGCCTTCGGACTGCTGCTCGCCCAGCTCACCGGCGGCGACGACGTCGTCTTCGGCGGCACCGTCTCCGGCCGGCCGCCCGAGCTGCCCGGCGTCGAGCGGATGGTGGGCCTGTTCATCAACACGCTGCCGGTCCGGGTACGGCTCCGCCCGGCCGAATCGGTGGGAGACCTGCTCCGCAGGCTCCGTGACGAGCAGGCCGAGCTGCTGGCCCACCACCACCTGGGGCTGACCGAGATCCACCGCGGCGTCCTGTTCGACACGCTGCTGGTGATGGAGAACTACCCCCTGGACCCGCGCACCGCCATCGGGGATCTCCGGCTGACCTCGGCGGACGTGGCCGACGCGACCCACTATCCGATCACGCTGCTGGTCATCCCGGGGGAGCGGCTCCGCTTCCGGCTGCAGTACCGGCCCGACGTGTTCACCGAGGCGGAGGCCGAGGGAATGCTGGACCGGTTCCGGCGCCTGCTCACCACGTTGGCCGCAGCGCCGGACACCGCCGTCGGCCGCCTCGACGGGCTCTTCCGCGACGAGCGGGAGCTGCTCCTGCGCGACTGGAACGACACGGCGGCGGCCGTACCCGAGGCGACGCTGGCCGGGCTGTTCGAGGACCAGGTCGCGCGGACCCCGGACGCGACGGCGCTGGTGTCCGAGGGCGTGGAGCTGAGCTATGCCGCGTTCAACGCGCGGGCGAACCGGCTGGCGCGGCTGCTGGCCGAGCACGAGGCCGGGCCCGAGCGGGTGGTGGCGCTCATGCTGCCCCGGTCGCCGGACCTGCTGGTCGCGATGTACGCGGTGGTCAAGGCGGGCGCCGCCTACCTGCCGATCGACCCCGACCTTCCGGCCGGGAGGATCGCGTCGATGCTTGAGGACGCGCGCCCGGTCCTCGTCATCGACCGGGACTGGCTGGCCGGCGCGGACGTGTCCGGGCGTCCGGCGGAGAACCTGGACGTACGGCCGTCACCGGACAACCCCGCCTACGTGATCTACACCTCGGGCTCGACCGGACGGCCCAAGGGCGTCGTGGTCTCCCACCGGTCGATCGTCAACCGCCTGCTGTGGACGCAGTCCCGGTACGGCCTGCGCGCCGACGACCGGGTCCTGCAGAAGACCCCGGCCGGGTTCGACGTGTCGGTCTGGGAGTTCTTCTGGCCGCTCCAGACCGGTGCCGCCCTGGTGATCGCCCGGCCCGGCGGCCACCGGGACCCGGCCTACCTCGCCGGGCTGATCGACGCGGAACGCGTCACGACCGTCCACTTCGTCCCGTCCATGCTCGCCGTCTTCCTCGCCGCCGTCGCGGACGGCCCGGCGCCGGCCTCCCTCCGGCGGGTCATCTGCAGCGGCGAGGCGCTCCCGCCGGAAGTCGCCGACCAGGCGGTCGCGCGGCTGGGTGTCCCGGTGCACAACCTCTACGGCCCGACCGAGGCCGCGGTGGACGTCACCTCCTGGGAGCACCGTCCCGAGCCGGACGCCGGGTCCGTCCCGATCGGCCGCCCGGTCTGGAACACCCGCGTCTATGTGCTGGATCCGTGGTTGCGGCCGGTTCCGGTGGGGGTGGCCGGGGAGCTGTACC
>NZ_NGFP01000432.1 GCF_002149035.1 Streptosporangium minutum | reverse complement strand
GGCGGGGCCGGTCGGGGTGGACGCGGGCGCGGCGGCGTATGTGATCTTCACGTCGGGGTCGACGGGGGAGCCGAAGGGGGTTGAGGTGTCGCATCGGGCGGCGCTCAACACGGTGGTGGATGTGAACGAGCGGTTCGGGGTGGGGCCCGGTGACCGGGTGCTGGCGCTGTCGGCGCTGGACTTCGACCTGTCGGTGTGGGACGTGTTCGGGCTGCTGTCGACCGGCGGCGCCCTGGTGCTGATCACCGAGGACGAGCGCAGGGACGCCGCCCGCTGGGTGGAGGCGGTGGCGGCGCACGGGGTGACGGTGTGGAACACCGTCCCGGCGCTGCTGGACATGCTGCTGGTCGCCGGTGAGGCCGCGCCGGGAGCGCTGGACGGTCTGCGGCTGGCGATGGTCTCGGGCGACTGGGTCGGGCTGGACCTGCCCGGCCGCCTGGCCGCGGCGGCACCGGGCTGCCGCCTGGTCGCCCTGGGCGGGGCCACGGAGGCGGCCATCTGGTCCAACTTCACCGACGTGCCGGTGCCGGTCCCGCCGCACTGGAGCTCGGTCCCCTACGGCAGGCCGCTCACCAACCAGCGGTTCCGCGTGGTGGACGGCCGGGGGCGTGACTGTCCCGACTGGGTGCCGGGCGAGCTGTGGATCGGCGGGGCCGGGGTGGCGCTGGGTTACCGGGGTGATCCGGAGGTCACGGCGGCCAAGTTCGTCGAGCGTGACGGCGGGCGCTGGTACCGGACCGGTGACCTGGGCCGCTACTGGCCCGACGGCACGCTGGAGTTCCTGGGCCGGGCCGACCACCAGGTCAAGGTGGGCGGCCACCGGATCGAGCTGGGCGAGATCGAGAGCGCGCTGGCGGCGCACCCGGACGTGGGCCACGCGGTGGTCACCACGGTGGGAGGCAAGGCACGCCGGCTGGCCGCGCTGGTGACGGCGCCCGGCGGCACCGCCCCCCGGGGACTGCGGGAATGGCTCGCCGAACGGCTGCCGCCGTACATGGTCCCCGAGTGGTTCGCGGCGCTGCCGGACCTGCCGCTCAGCGCCAACGGCAAAGTCGACCGCGGCGCCGTGCGGAACATCCTCGAAGGCCGGCTCGCAGGCCGCACCGAACGGTCCGTGCCGCCGGTCGGCGCGGTCGAGACGGCCGTGGCGGAGATCTGGAGCGAACTGCTCGGACTGCCCGCCGTGGGCCGGGACCAGAACTTCTTCACCCTCGGCGGCGACAGCCTGCTCGCGACGCGGCTGATGACCAGGCTGCGCACCGCGGGCATCGGCGGGGCGGAGCTGTCGCGGCTGTTCGAGACGCCGGTGCTCGCCGACTTCGCGGCCACCCTCGAACTCGGCGGCGCCGCCCTCGCGCAGCGGACGCTGACCCCCGACATCGAACACCGCTACGACCCGTTCCCCCCGACCGACGTGCAGCGCGCCTACTGGGTCGGGCGGACCGACGACTTCGCCCTCGGCGGCGTGGGCTGCCACTTCTACACCGAATACGACGTCACAGGGATGGACCTCGCCCGGCTCGAAGAGGCGTGGAACCTGCTCATCGAGCGCCACGAGATGCTGCGGGCCGAGTTCCTCCCCGACGGCCGCCAGCGCATCCTGCCCCAGGTGCCCAGGTTCTCCATCCCGGTCACCGACGTCCCCGGCGCCGACGACGGCACGGCCGACCGGGCCCTGGCGGACCTGCGGGACGCCATGTCCCACCAGCTGATCGACGCGACGCGCTGGCCCCTGTTCGACGTGCGGGCCGTGCGCTACGGCGGTGACCGCACCCGCATCGGGATCAGCTTCGACAACATCATCCTCGACGCGCTGAGCTCGATGAACGTGCTGCGGGAGCTGGAGGCCCTCTACACCGACCCCGGCGCCGAGCTGCCCCCGGTCGGCGTGTCCTTCCGTGACTACGTGCTCGGTGTCCAGCCGGATCCCGCCGCGCTCGAAAAGGCGCAAAAGTACTGGTCAGGACGGGTGACCGAGCTGCCCCCCGCGCCCCAGCTGCCGCTCGCCGCCGACCCCTCGCAGATCGGCCGCCCCCGCTTCGTACGGCGCCAGGCCCGCCTGTCGCCCGAGAAGTGGCAGGCGGTCAAGGACTGCGCGAGACGGCACGCGCTCACCCCCTCGACCGTGCTCGCTACGGCGTTCGCCGAAGTGCTGGGGGCGTGGAGCGCGCGGCAGGACCTGACGATCAACCTCACCCTCTTCGACCGCAGGGAGGTCCACCCCGACATCGACAAGGTTCTGGGTGACTTCACCTCCCTGCTGCTCGTCGCCTACGAGCCCGTCGCCGGGGAGAGCTGGCTCGACAGTGCCCGCCGCCTGCAGCAGCAGGTGGTCCGTGACCTCGAGCACAGCGACGCCTCGGCCATCTGGGTCATGCGGGAGCTGGCCAGGAGCACCGGCTCCGCCGAGGTCTCCATGCCGGTGGTGTTCACCAGCACGCTCGGCGTGACGGGCGACGACCCGTGGAACGCCGGCGCGCGGCTCTTCGCCGAGCCGGTCTGGGGCGTCTCCCAGACGCCCCAGGTGTGGCTGGACCACCAGGTGATCGAGGCCGAGGGCGGGCTGCTGTTCAACTGGGACGCCGTCGAGGAACTGTTCCCCGCGGGCATGCTGGACGCGATGTTCGGCGCCTTCGCCGAGATGCTGGAGTGGCTGGCCGGGGACGACTGGGACGCGGCGGCGCCCTGCCCGGTCCCGGCCGGCCAGCTCGTGGTCCGCTCCGAGGCGAACGGCACCGCGGGACCGATGCCCGAGGGAAACCTGCATTCGGGGTTCTTCGCCCTGGCCGAGCGGGAGCCCGGCCGGGTCGCGCTGGTCGGCGACGGCGTCGAGCTGTCCTACGGCGAGCTCGCCGGCCGGGCCCTGCGGGTGGCGGGGGCGCTGCGGTCGCGGGGAGTCGAGCCGGGCGACGCGGTCGCGGTGACGGTGCCGCGAGGCGCGGACCAGCTCGTGGCGGTGCTGGGGGTGCTGGCCGCCGGGGCGACCTACGTCCCCGTGGGAGTGGATCAGCCCCCGGTCCGCCGGGACCGGATCTACCGGCGCGCGGGCGTACGGCTGGTGCTGACGGGCGAGCCCGGCGTCTCCCACAGCTCCCCGGACGGCGGCTCGAACGGCTTCCCGAACGGCTCCCCGGACGGCGGCTCGGGCGGTTTCCCGAACGGCTCCCCGGACGGCTCCTCGGGCGGTTCCCCGGACGGCGGCCCGAACGGCTCTCCGGCCAGTTCGCCGGACGGTGTGGAGCGCGTGCCGGTGACGGAGGCCGGTGGCGTCCCCCTGGCGGGGCCGGTCGGGGTGGACGCGGGCGCGGCGGCGTATGTGATCTTCACGTCGGGGTCGACGGGGGAGCCGAAGGGGGTTGAGGTGTCGCATCGGGCGGCGCTCAACACGGTGGTGGATGTGAACGAGCGGTTCGGGGTGGGGCCCGGTGACCGGGTG
>NZ_NGFP01000431.1 GCF_002149035.1 Streptosporangium minutum | reverse complement strand
CTCCTGGACCGGGAGGGGGGCGCGGGGCGCCGAGGTGGCCGTGGTGCCGGTGGTCGGGCTCGGTGCCGGTTTGGTGTTCTCCTTCGCCTTCGGCGGCGTCGGCCTGGACGTGGGGCGCGGAGTGGCCGGCCGGGAGGTCGCGTGTTCCCTGCCGGTGGTCGGCGTCGCGGTGGGTCGGGAAGTCTCCTCCCGCGGTGCCGGGCCCGGCCCGCCCGTATGCGAGGGCTTGGGCTCGGCGTCGGCGGTGGTGCTCTGCGCGGGGGTGGGGCTGGGGTCGGCGGCGGGCTTGTCGCTCTTGGCCGGTTCCGGCGGGTCGCTCTTGGCCGGAGTCGGAGCCGGAGCCGCTGTCTCGGCGGGGCCGGAAGATTTCGCTCGGGACTTCTCCGGGGCGGTCTTCTTCGAGCGGGACGAGGTGCTCTCGCTCTGGGGGTGCCTGTGGGCCTGCGGTTTCGAGGTGCGTTCGGGGGCGTGATCCCGTTGCCCGCGGGAGGAGCGGGGCGCGGGGCCCTCCTCCGCTTCCGGCTCGGAGTCCTTCCCCTTCTCCTGTTCCGGTCCGGAGTCCTTCCCGCCCTCCTGTTCCGGTCCGGAGTCCTTCCCGCCCTCCTGTTCCGGTTCGGGGTCCTCCCCGCCCTCCTGCGGAGCCCGTTCCGCGTCGCCGGGCGGGACCTCCCCGGCCTCGTCCGGCTCGGTGCCGGAGCGGTTCCCCGGGCGCTCGGACGAGCGCTCGGACCCTGACGGCGGCGGCTCCCCGGCCGCGATGGGAGGGTCGACCACCGGTGCCGTCGTCGGCGAGGCATCGGAGACCCCGTGGTCCGCCATGGCGGACCACGGCTGGGCGACGATCGCGCCGGTCGTCGCCGACACCCCTGCCAGGAGGAGGCCGGAGACCAGGGTGACGCGCCGGGACGGGCTGCGTGGGGGCATGTACGGTCTCCTCGGTCTATGGAGTGGGTTCGGGGCCGGAGAGGGGTTTCCAGCCCGCGGCGGTGAACTCCGCGGTGCCGGGCAGGGCCACCTCGGGCAACGCTGCCGGGGTGGGGTCGGGGATGTTGACCCAGTCACCGCGGCCCCCGCCGCGCATGCCGGAGTGCCACGCCATGAGCAGGCTCATGGCGTACGGGCTGGAGTAGGTCGGATCGGTGTCCTGCACGCCTTTGGTCGCGGTCACCTGGACCAGTACGGAGACCAGGACCTGGTCCTCGGCACGGGCCCGCCACTGGACCCCGATCGTTCTGGTCCGCATGGCGGCTCCGTCGGGGAGTTTTCCGGCGCGGGGAAGGCCGAAGGTCTCGCGCCAGCCGGCGACCGCGGTCCGTGCGCCGGCCCGGGCCGCCTCCTGCTGCTCCGGCGGAGCGTACAGAACCGCCGCCTCCTCGGCCTGCTCGGCGTCCAGCGTCCACGCCGCCTCCAGCGTGGCGGCGGCCGCCGAGACCGCTCCCAGCTCACTGTGGGGGAACCCGACGGGATAGCCGGCCTCACCCTTGTAGTCGGAGGGCGGGGCGAGCGTGACCGTGCCGGCGGTGAGGTCCGTGGTCCGGACGGTCGAGACGGTGGGTTCGGGCCGCAGGAGATGCCATCCGCCGATCGCCAGGAGGATCGCCCCCACGATGGAGACGACCACGACGGGCATCCGCCGGGAGTTGTGCGGCGGGGGCCCCAGATCCCAGTCGAGCACGGGATCCTCGGCGGCAGGCCCCATCAGTTGCTCCGGTCGGGGCGCAGACCGAACGCCTGACCGGCGGCGGCCGCCAGGCGCAGGTACGCGCCCCGGGTGGTAGGACGGAGGCGGACCAGATCCACCTCCGCGCCCTCCTTGAGGTGCGGGTCGTAGGGGACGCGGATCACGGCGCGGCAGCGGGAGTTGAAATGGCGCTCCAGCAGTGCCACGTCCACGTCCGACTTGGGTTCCACGGCGTTCAGCACGACGATGGCGTTCTTGACCAGGTCCGAGTACCCGTGGGCGGTGAGCCAGTCCAACGTCGCGGCGGCCGAGCTCGCCCCGTCCACCGCCACCAGGCTGACCAGCACGATCTGGTCGGCCAGTTCCAGCGTCGCCCCCATGGCCCCGTGGAGCAGCCCGGTCCCGCAGTCGGTGATGCAGATCGAGTAGTAGCGCTCGATGAGCCCGGCGACCGTGCGGTAGTCCTCCGCGTTGAACGCCTCGCTCACGGCCGGGTCGGTGTCGGAGGCGAGGACCTCCAGCCGTGCGGGCGACTGGGAGGTGAAGGCGCGCGCGTCGGCGTAGCGGACGATGTGGGGGGCTTCGGAGAGCAGGGTGCGGATGGTCGCGGCCGTCTCGGACTTGACCTTGATGCCGAGGGTCCCCCGGTCGGGGTTGGCGTCGATCGCGATGACCCGGTCTCCACGCAGGGAGGCCAGGGTGTTGCCCAGGGCGACGGTCGTCGTGGTCTTCCCGACCCCGCCCTTGAGGCTCATGACCGCGATCCGGTGATGCCCGCTCGCCACGGCGGTCTGGGCCTGGGCGATCAGTGTGCGGCGTTCCACCTCCGAGGCCGACTCCGACGGGATGATCCTCCCGCCGGAGAGCTGCCAGACGAGGCGTCGCCACCCGCCGGCGGGTTCGGGCCGCCGGTTGATGAGCAGGTGTTCGGCGGTGAGCGGGACCGTCTCCTGGAACTGCTCCGCCGGGGCGGACGGCGAGCTCTGGATATGGGGGGACGTGTCCGTCATGGCCAAGGTCCTTTCGGAGAACTTTCACAGAGCAGGTAGGACGGGGCTGTCAGCAGGTGCTCCAGCGCACCGTCGTGGTGATCGAGTCGTCGGGTCCGTGGACGGTCAGGGGGGCGGTGACAGAGGACGGGACGCCGCACCAGTGGCGGATCCGATGGGCGCGCAGAACGATCACATCCGTGCGTCCCTGCTTCAGGGTGCCGCTGGACGGGGTCACCGACAGCCCGGGCGCCGTTATCCGCCAGTCCAGGGAGGCTCCGGAGACGGTGAGGATCAGGCTGCCCTGGCCGAACTCGTCCAGCGTGACCACGGGGGGGATCCGCAGCCGCCCGGCGAGCTCGCCCTGGGCGACCTGGGGGGCGGCACCGGTCGCGGTGGCCTGGCTGGCGGAGGACTGCAGGGAACCGGCCGGTCTCTCGGTGCCGATGGCGGGCCCCAGGAGGTTCATCCCTGTCAGGGTGCCCGCCGCGCCCGCGACCACGATGATGACGATTTTTATGGTTGTGCTCCGGACCCGTTCCCCGGCCCACGCGAGTGCCTCCATGAACCGGACTCCAGGGCCGAACCGCACCCCTTCCGGCCCGTCGTCCGGCTCGGCGTAGGCCCGGATCACGGGCGCCTGCGCGTCACGGGCCCTGCGGGCGGCGCTCTTGCCGGTGACCGCCGGGATGGCGGGGTGGGTGGCGGTCCCGTCGTCGGCGGCGAGGACCTCACGTGCCCACGCCTGGGACAGCAGCGCGTCATAAAGAGGGGTGTCCTGCCCGGACACGGGCGGAGCG
>NZ_NGFP01000430.1 GCF_002149035.1 Streptosporangium minutum | reverse complement strand
CTTCCGCCCCTCCTCGGGGACCGCCTTCTCCCCCTTCGCGCCCTTCCGCCCCTCCTCGGGGGACGTCGCCTCGGGCTTCCCCGCCCGCGCGTCCTGCGGCGGCGCCGCGGGCTCGGCCGCCTCCCCGCTCACAGGTGGCGCACGATCCGGGCGGGGTTGCCCACCGCCACCACGTCGGCCGGCAGATCCCTGACGACGACGGCCCCGGCGCCCACGACCGTGTTCTCGCCGATGCTCACCCCCGGGCAGACGATCACCCCGCCGCCGAGCCAGACGTTGTCGGCGATCGTGATCGGCTCCGCGGCCTCGAACTTGGCGCGGCGGGGCCCGGGKTCGACGGGATGGGTCGCGGTCAGCAGCTGCACGTTCGGGCCGATCAGCACGTCGTCCCCGATGGTGATCCGGCCGACGTCGACGGCCACCAGCCCGAAGTTGACGAACGAGCGGGCCCCGATCCGGATCTGGTAGCCGTAGTCGCAGTACAGCGGGGGCCGGATCTCGACGTCGTCTCCGATGTCTCCCAGCAGGTCCGCGAGGATGCGGCGGCGCTCCCGCGCCTCGTCGGCCGGGGTGGCGTTGTACCGCTCGATCAGCCTGGCCGCCCGGCGGCCCTCCTCCGCCAGCTCGGGGTCGGCGGCGATGTAGAGGTCGCCGGCGAGCATCCGCTCACGCTGCGAACGCCGGTCGGTGTCAGTGGCGCGATCCGTCATATGTACAAGCGTACCTAACGCCGAAGGCGCCGAGGCCGGCCATGGACGCCCACCCCGGCCCACCCGACGGACGCCTCACCCGCACCCATAAAACATCACAATTGATACATCTAAAGTGATGTATATTTGCGGGCATGAACGGAGTAGAGCTGTTCCTCCTCGGACGGGCCCTGATGAAGATCGGCGAGGAGGCCCTCCCGACCGAGGGCCTCGGCGAATACTCCACCAGCAACCGGTCGGTCCTCGTCGTGGCGAGCGACATCCGCGAGAATCCGGACAGCTCCGTCGGCGAGATCGCCACACGGACGGGCTTCCCGCAGAGCCAGGTGTCCGCGTGCGTCGCCCGGCTCCGCGAGGCGGGCTCCATCGTGACGGCGGCCGATCCCAAGGACCGCCGACGGCTCCTCGTCCGGCAGGCCCCCGAGATCTCCGACCGCGTGGCGGTGGTCATCTCGACCCCCATCGACACCGCGCTCGCCGCGGCGCTCGGCACCGACGACCCCCGGGAGATCGGCGAGGTGGCCGCCGCCCTGGAGACGCTCGCACGGCACCTGACCCCGGGGGCGCAGGTCCGCCCGCACCCGGCCCCGGGGCCGGGCGGGAATGACGGAAGTGCCGGTGGCGAGATGCCGCCGCGGAGGCGTCAGCGGAGCTGAGGGAGCACCTTGGCGCCGAAGGCGTCGATGTAAGCACTCTGCTCCTGGCCGACGTGGTGCAGGTAGATCTCGTCGAACCCCAGCTCCGCGTAGTCGTTGATCCAGGCGGCGTGCCGTCCCAGGTCGGCTGAGACGTTGACCGACTCGGTCACCCGCGACGGGGGCACGTCCGCGGAGACGACGTCGAAGAGTTCGGCGGTGTCGAGATCCCAGCTCACCGGCGGCCCGAAGACGTTGCTCCGCCACTGGTCGTGGGCGATCGCCAGAGCCTCCTGCTCGCTCTCGGCCCAGCTCAGGTGGACCTGGAGGGCGACCTTTCCCCGGCCGCCCGCGCCCCGGTACGCCTCCACGACCTCACGCAGCGCCTCGATCGGGCGGTTGACGGTGATCAGCCCGTCGGCCCACTCCGCGCACCAGCGGGCGGTCTGGGCGCTCACCGCGGCTCCGACCAGCTTGGGCGGGACGTCCGGCCGGGTCCACAGGCGGGCGCGGTCCACGGTCACCAGGCCGTCATGGCTGACCTCCTCCCCCGCCAGCAGCGCCCGGATGATGTCGACGCACTCCCGCAGGCGCGCCGTACGGACGTCCTTGCGCGGCCAGCGGTCACCGGTGATGTGCTCGTTGCTCGCCTCCCCGCTGCCCAGGGCGGCCCAGAACCGGCCGGGGAACATCGCCCCCAGCGTGCCGATCGCCTGGGCGATGATCGCGGGGTGGTAGCGCTGGCCCGGCGCGTTGACGACGCCGAACGGCAGCTCCGTGGCCTGGAGGGCCGCGCCCAGCCAGGACCAGGCGAAGCCGGAGTGCCCCTGCCGCTCGCTCCACGGGGAGAAGTGGTCCGACGACATCGCCGCCGCGAAGCCCGCCTGTTCCGCCCGCGTCACCGCTTTCAGCAGCTCGGCCGGGTGGATCTGCTCATGTGATGAGTGAAAGCCATAGGTCGCCATGACCTCCGGCTACCCGCGAGACAGGCGTCCACGCGGGAAGCCCCCTCTTTGGAACGAGTCATTCAGGACGGCCCACCCGAAACCGGCCATCCAGACCAGCCCATCCGGGGCCGCCCGCGCCCGGCTTCTCCTACCCGGCCGGCGGGGAAGGGCAGCGGCGGCGTTCGGCGATCTCCCGCGGACGGCGGGCCGGGGTGGCCGCCACGTGGACCGCGGCCCCGGCGACCGATCCGCGCGGCGCAGGCAAGCCATGATCGATCCCTGCGACGCCGTATATCGGAGTCACGCATCGCAATCGCACAATGGCCGGAAGTGCCGGCTGGCGGTTCGTGGACATACGCCGGAACCGGACCGGAAAAGGCGCTGACCTCAATGGAACGCGCCAAATGAACCAGTGATCTTCACCTGCGATCCCTCCTTTCCGCCCCGGCTCCGACGGTCGAGGGAGAAAATCTTCATCAGCGCGCTTCTTTTTGTCAAAAGTCTTTACAGCGGCAGATACCATTCCTTACCGTGTCAAACCTCCGGGCTTTCCGATTTCCGGAAAGCTTCCCCCCTGGAGGAGGATTCATGGTTTCTGTCCAGGTACGCCGATCGCGGCGCGTGGCGGTGACGTCGGCAGGCCTGCTGGTGGCCGTGCTGAGCGTGTTCAGCCCGCCCGCCAGTGCCGCTCCGGCCGACCCCATGGCCGACGCCTTCGCCGGCTCGGCCGCGACCTACGAGGTCCCCCGCGACCTGCTCGTCGCCCTCGCCTACTCCGAGACCCACCTCGACGGCCATGGCGGCGCACCCAGCGCCAGCGGCGGCTACGGGGTGATGCACCTGGTCAGCAACCCCACCACCCACACCCTGGAACAGGCCGCCAAACTGACCTCCGAACCGGTCGAGACGCTCAAGACCGACGACGCGGCCAACATCGCCGGCGGCGCCGCGGTACTGCGCGCCCACGCCGACGCGCTCGGACTTGACGCCACCGCCCGCAAGGACCCCGCCAACTGGTACACCGCCGTGGCCCGATACGGCAACGCCTCCTCCCCCGAGGTCGCCCGGCTGTATGCCGACACCGTCTACGACCTGCTCGCCAACGGCGTCAACACCGCCGCGCCCAGCGGCACCGTGACCGTCCGGCCCCAGGCCGTCCAGCCCGACCGCGGCGACTACGCCCAGG
>NZ_NGFP01000043.1 GCF_002149035.1 Streptosporangium minutum | reverse complement strand
GTGGCGGCCGGGTCGTGTTCCACCTCGACGCTCAGCGTGGACGAGCGGCTCTCCGGATCGGTGACCGTCGCGTACAAGCCCGGCGTCAGCGTGGTAGCCGCACCATTTCTGTGGGGCCAGACGTTCAACGCCGACACGGAAGGCTTGGAGAGCTCCACACTGAAGGTGGACCAGAGTGACCAGGCGCCGTTGACTCCGCCGGCGGTCGCGCGGGCGCGCCAGCGGAGTTTCCAGCCGTCGGACAATTTGCCCGCCGGGACCGTCACACTGGCTTCCGTGCCGCTGGTGGAGGGGCTCTGGGATGTGCCGGACCAGATCAGGCCGCTGCCTTGGCCGGTGGCGGCCGGGTCGTGTTCCACCTCGACGCTCAGCGTGGACGAGCGGCTCTCCGGATCGGTGACCGTCGCGTACAAGCCCGGCGTCAGCGTGGTAGCCGCACCCTCCTTGTGGGGCCAGATGTTCAACGCCGACGCGGTGGGGGCATTGGCGGGTGGCGGTGGCTCCTCGGTGGTGAATGTCCATGTGTGCGGAGTCATGACGTTGCCAGCCGTGTCGGTGGCACCGTTCACCTCGACTGCATAAACCGTGGTTCCCGAGAGCGTCTGAGCCGGCGTGAACAGCAACGTGGTGACGGTGCTGGCCGTCGTGTCGCCGGTTACAGGATTGCCGGTCGGCCCCTTGACGGTGATCTGGCCGTTCGTGACCGGTTCGCTGAAGGTGACCGCTACTTTGCTGGATAGCGTGACGTTCGTGGCACCTGTGGCCGGGACCGTATTGATCACCGTGGGAGCCGTTGTATCTAGCTGGCCCGTTGTGAAGGACCAGGTATAGGGCGCTTGCATCGTATTGCCGGAAGCGTCCTTGGCTCCGCTGACTCGGACGGCGTAGGTGGTCTCCGCTGCGAGTGGACTGCCCGGAGCCAGCACCCACCTTTTGCCCTCGTCTTCCACGGTTACGGCACTAGGAACAGGTGTTCCCGCGGCATCGGTCATGACGATCTCGGCATCTGACACCGGCTCGTTGAAGGTGACGCTTACCTTGGTGCTTGGAGCGACGCCCGTCGCGTCCTTCGCGGGGGCGGTCTCGACGACCGCCGGTGCCGTGCCGTCGGTGGTGAAAGACCACTGATAGGGAGACTGCGTGTTACCGGCCTGATCCTTCGCGCCGCTCACCTCCGCCTGGTAGGTCATTCCGGCGGCCAGCCGATTGAGCGGCGCGAACTCCAGCAAGGTCCCCCATGTGTCCAGGTTCCCTTGCCCCTCGACCGGGTTTCCCTGGTCGTCTTTGAGGGTGAAGACGGCTCCTGTGACCCGCTCGTCGAAGCGGACCATGACGCGGGACGACGTTGAGGTGTTCGTCTCGCCCGTACCGGGGACCGTGTGGGCCACCTGCGGGGGAGTGGTGTCCGTTTGAGGGTCACCTTCGAGCGGGGGTTCGGCGGGAAGGTCGTCGGCCTTCATCTCGAAGGGGTTGACCACCTGGGTCTGCAGCGCCTGAAGCTGCTGATGGCTCACCGGTTCCACGGGCACGGGCTCGGGGTAGGTCTCCACCTTCCAGGCGAGCGCCTGCTCGTAGGAGGGGGGCTCCGCCAGCGGTGGACCGTTGTGGCGGAAGATCACCGTCTCGGTCTCGGGCTCTGCCGGGATGTATTCGACCATGAGGGTGGGTGGGTGGCGGAAGCCCGGGTAGGAGGCGCCGCCGTATTCGCTGGAGTAGTACTGGCGCCAGTTGATCGCCGGGCTCTCGGTGACCGCTCGTAGCACCAGCCCGTGGTTGTCCGTGCCCTGTTCGATCCAGGCGCGGGCCATGCCGGTGATCCGGTGCACGAGCGCCGCTTCACTGGCGCACCAGGTGCCGCTGGCGTCGATGTTGTAGCCGGCCTTGTTGCCTGAGCCCCCCATGATGCCGGCGCTGGAGGGCTGGTTGGACCAGCTCAAGCCGGTGGTAGTCCAGACAGAGGTGATGAGCGAGGCGGCGATGCCCGACCCGATCTCGTTGCCGCACAGCTGGCCGTTGGGGCCGCCGGACTTGTAGTTCCAGACATACAGATCCGCATCAACCACCGTGGCGCCCTCAAGCTCCGGGACCTCGGTGTCATACCTCAGGTACACCCGAGCGATGTCGGCACTGGTCTGGGTGGTGCCGGCACGCAGCCATCCGGCCGCAGCGTTGTTGCTGCTCGGGCTGTTCTTGTTGACCCAGGCGTCGTCGGGGGTACCGCCGCCGAACCATTCGGAGGCGGCGGCGATCGTCACCGGATAGGTGACCGCCGGGTCGGCCAGGAACGTGGCGTCCGGTGTGAACACCAGCTGCGAGGTCTTGCCGGAGCTCTCCACCCGGGCGGTGACCGGGGAGCTCTTGCCCTCCTCGGGGGAGGCTTCTACCTTGGCGTCCATCGCGGTCAGCACGACCGGCGCCGCCTTAGCCTGCCCCTTGGCGTCCTTCAGCTGCGGCAGCCCCTGGGGACCCTTGCCGAACGAGGTGCCCTTGGGCAGCGTGAGCGGCAGCCGCACCGTCACCGGGCCGTCCGGCTTGCGCCGGAAGACCACTTGGGAGACGAAGCCGTCGGCCAGGGCCAGCACCACCAGGTCGGCTCCCGGTGCGACGGCGTCGGGGTAGGTGATCGTGTTGCTGGAGATCTTCGGCTCGGGAAGTGCCCGGGTCACCCCCAAGGCGACCTTGCCTTCTTCCTCGGCCGCTGACACCAGATGCTTCGTGCCGCGCCCGCCGAAGGTCAGCGGCGTCTTGACCCGTGCGGCCTGCAGCGTGCCGTCGCGGGTCACGATGCGGGTGTCGACAGGTTCCCAGGCGCCGCTGGCCTTGTTCTTGAGCTGGACGGGCCGGGTGTGTAGCTCGGCTCGCAGGTTCTTGCCGTCGGGGTTGGCCCAGACCTTCATGGTCTCGGTGAACCGGGAAGGCACCTCAACGGGTTTGCCGGACGTGGCCGCCTTCTCCCGGGCGGCCTTGAGTCCGGGATCGGTCGGTTGAGCAGTCGCCGCCGACGTCGGCGTAGGGGTGGGGGTGGGATCTGCGGCTGCCGGTGCTGCCGCCAGCGTGACGGGCATCAGAACCGCCAGCGCCATCGCGAGTAACCGCGAACGGCGTAATCTTCCTGAGACTCTCACTTACCACCTTCAACCAGGTAAAACGCGGGCAAAACAGATCATTTTTATCCCGGCTTTACCTGGAGCCACAACCCCTAGAGGCGAACTAGTTTTCGAAAGAAGCGGACGTGCCGTGTGCTTCATGCGCCGACCCAAGACGCCGGGGCCCCGAGCATGGCTCTCCGCTCGGGTCGGTGTCATAGGCCGCAGACAAGTAGGGGCGTATCCCCAGGTCAGGACAGCGCGCCGACGCCTGTCGAAATCCGCTCACCGACCCGTTCACCGACGTTGATTCTCGGCACGAGTTCTCGACGCTCACTACCTGCGACCTCGTAGTTTCCCGGCGGAGTATCGACAGACGAGGGTCTGTCGATGGTGGGAGCGATGGCGAGCCCAAGCGGTGGCTGAGGACGTGCGGACCGTCCCCGAGCGCGCCCGGATCGATGCGCCGACGCCGTCCCGGACGGGGATCGCCTCCATGGGATTCGGTCGTGATCTACGTCGACCGGTGGCCGATCTCGCCCAGGCGCGCCAAGAGCTCACGGTCGTCCGCGGGGAGATTGCCCTGCGCACGCTGCCGGCACCATCACCGCGATGCTGGCCGCCAAGCCGGCACCCCATGGTCGAGCACGTCGAACGCCCACGCCATACCTCCGCACCGCAAACGAGCGCACGACACTCGGCACCCGAAAAAGCACACATACAGGCGATTTCGAATGCTGGCCTATGAACAGGCGACAAACAAGATCATCCTGGTGGGGAGATCGCTACAGACAGTTGTCAACATGAGCGAGTCAAGACCGCAAAATCTCTTTGTTGCTGATCAGAGGTGTCGTGGAACCTGGCAGCCGCCCATGAGAAACCTGAAAGAAAGCTGTGTGATCTACATCGCATTGATGACTTAGGGGTGGGCGATGTGAAGGTTCGGGATGAACCTAAAAATCGGGCATGCGCTAAAGGGGTTTGTCAACAGGTCATCGCATCAGGAGCGGCGGGAATAGCCATTCCCGTGAGTTAGCGGTCACCGGGCAAAACGGGCACCACCACCCCCGTCACTCCTCGTCGAGCCCGGGGCCATTCTGCTCTGGAGACGCCGACCCGCCTTCAGGACGCGTCGGTGACCCCGACCTGGGCCGCAGATGCGCAGGCAGGCCGATGACTCCAGCGAGGTGCGCGTTGGTGAGGTTCGTGCCGCTGAAGTGCGCGCTAGTGAGGTTCGCGTTGGTGAGGTCCGCGCCAGCGAGGATCGCGTCGATACGGTACGTCGGCCGATCACGGTGAGAGCGGCTTCAAGATCCGTCCGCAGCCGCGCAGTCTGCGGCGGCGCGATTGGCGCTTCGCCGGTTGTGACGTCTCAGGAGTGCTCCCGGATGAAGGCGGCCAGCACCTCCATGACTGTGGGGTAATCGCGGGCGATGCGCTCCAGTGCGTAGATACCGCCTAGATGATTGAGTCCAAGGGGTCTGGCCACATTTAGTGGTCATAGGCGATCAGGGATCGTTTGATCGGCTGGCCGGTCTTGTCGTTGTGCCAGATCGCGGCGGTCAGCGCGAGGACCCGGATCAGCACGCGAATGACGACGCCCGCTGGGGTGCGTGCACGATGTCGTTCCAGGTCGAGCTGTCCTTTAAGGGTTTGGTTGATCGATTCGATGGTCTGCCGTAACGGTTTGAACAGTGCTGCTCCGGCCCGTTCGGGCTCGCCCTTGCGGGCCGGCCGTAGCAGCCGCACCTCACGCTCGGTGAGAGCCCGTTCGAAGTCACGGCCGTAGTAGTTCTTGTCAGCGATGATCGTCTGACCTGGGTGGGCGGCCATCAACTCCGGAGCGGCGTCCAGCATCCCCAGCAACGTCTCGCGCTCGTCGGCCTTGGCGCCGGTGAGCGCGAACGCCACCGGCAGCCCGCCCAGCGTGCACAACAGGTGCAGCCGCAACCCCCAGAAATAGCGGGAATGACTGGCGCAGTAGCCATAGGCCGCCCATCCGGCCAGGTCGCTGCGCTTGACCGTCTCGCGGGAGCGGCCGCACTCCACCAGCACCCACGCCGCGCCTGGACCAAGCGGTTCACCGACGAGCGCATGCCCGGCCCGGCCTGCATGGTCGGCGTCAGCGGCTGGGACCCCGGCGCCGCCCCCCGACCGGAGCCCGCTCACCTGTCGTCACTGCCTGAAACTCACCCACACCGAGCCCGCCGGCCAGGTCGCGCCCGAACCAGACGGAGCCTGACCCCACCGCCGGTCGCCGGCCCGTTTCCGGTGGGCGGGCCGCTGCCCCGTCCGAAGCCGGGGGCGGCCATCACCCCCGGGCGTGTTTCCTATTCAGGAGCGATGCCCTGGACCGCCGTCCCTACAATTTCCTGCCGTCTCAGAATTCAAAGTTCTCTGGCAGGGGGATCAAACCGGGCCTCGGATGCGCGCAGATCGATCCGGGTCAGGATGTGGCGCGTCCACGGTGCCACGCGCATCCTTTCGTGATCGCCAGGGACGATGAAGCGAAACCGGGCCACTTCCTCCCCGTCGGCCACCGGATCGCCGGCGGTGATCCGGCAGGCGAACACCGTCGTCACATATTCGACACGGTCACCGTTGCGATACTCGATGACGAGCTCGGGACCACCGAACACCCCGAGTACGGCTTTCGGCTCAACGTCAACGCCGAGTTCCTCCCACATCTCCCGGACGAGAGCGTCCGCCGGCCGCTCGCCAGGATCGATCGACCCGCCGGGCAGGGTCCACCAGTCGGTGTCGATGTCCTCTACCAGCAGGATGCGGCCCTCCTCATCGACGATGACGGCTGTCACCGCCGGCATCAGCACCAGGGCATGACCGACTCGCTGCCGTAGCCACTTCAGGTAGGCGGAAATCGCCATGGGGTCTCCTCGTTCAGCGTCCACCCTGCCCAGGGGCTGTGACGGCGATCATGCCTCAGCCCCGATAACAGACCGCGCGAATAGGGCTTGGGTCGGAGGGCACAAGTGGCTACGTGCCTCGGCTGTCGATCATCATCGTGACCAGGCTTGACCTATGCTGAGCCGATGACCGACAACGGCGCACCCACGAGAAGCTCGGGCGCTGAAGAGCCTGGCGTTGACGCGAAACTGCCCGCGACCGTGCGTATCGCCGGGGTTGTGTTGAGAAGGATGGAGAGCCCTTCATCGCTGGCCTGCTGGACCGGTTACTTCCCGGAGCCGACAGGCGCGGTCGAGACCGGGATGAGTCTGGTGATCGAGCCAGCCGCCCCGCCAGAAGAGGCCACCCTCCATTTCGCTCACGACGTCGTGAGCCACTTCGATGTCTTCGTCGACCAAGCTTTGGAGTACTGCCGCACCCGACTCCGGGAATCGCACTTCGAGCTCACAACTGAGGAACTGAGCTGGCTCGACCTTCCGGAGTTGCCACTGGCAGTTCCCGAAGCAACCGTGTGGGCCGACCAAACCTGGGCAATCCGTTTCACGGAGAGCAGGCTCCGGCTGGCGGACCCCTACGGAATCCTCGTGACGTTCAACGGAAGGCAGCCTGTCGACGTTGAGGGCCTCGACGTCGAGCAATGAACCGCTCGACGCGCCATCGGGCGTGTGTTCACGGGTGGCGGTTGGGTCGGTTGTCCCAGCGGTGGGTTGTCCAGGTCCGGTGGATCAGGCTGCGTACGGTGATGACGGTGTCGGCGAGATCGAAGAACGCGTTAATGACCGTTGCGTGGTGTTCGTGGCAGCGGGCGAGGCGCTGGAAGGCGTTCTGCCAGGCATGGGTACGCTCCACATGCCACCTGTCGCTTGCCTGGACCGGTGCCTTCTCGCCCTTGTGCGCGATCCGGCCGTCCAGGCCACGTTCGGCGAGCAGGGCGCGGGTCTTGTCGGAGTCGTAGCCGGCGTCCAGGTGCACGGTGATGTCGTCGGGCAGGGGCCGGAGGTCGTCCAGCAGGTCCAGGGTCGCGGCGAGCGGCGGGGAGTCGTGACGGTTCGCTCCGGCCAGGACACGGCCCAGCGGAATGCCGTAACCGTCCGTCATCCCGGAACGCTTCAAGCCCTGCTTGCCGCGGTCGACCGGGGAACGCCCCGCCACCTCACCACCACCAGGCGCCTTGGTGATGCAGCCGTCCACAGCAATCCGGTCCAGGACCAGGCCGACGATCCGGTCGTAGGACTCCAGCGCGATCCGCTTGAACTGCGCGAAGACATCCAGACGTATCCACTCGTCATGACGGTTGCGGAGCGTCGTGGCCGAGCACGTCGCATCCGCGATCGCCTCGTAGGAACAGCCGAAACGCAGCAGCTGCAGCAGCTTGTCGAAGACGACCCGGTCACCGATACGCCTGCGATGACAGCCCAACGGATGGCCCGGGTGGAACTCCGGCCGCATTGGCAACAGGGCCGCGAACTGCTCCCGCAGCGGTTCGGTCAGCCAGGACGGCAGAACAGGCACAAGTCTCCCCAACGATCACACAATGTCGCCACTCCATGATCGCCAGGACTCGTACCCGCTCTGCCACCAGTCTCCCCAACCGCCCCTATCCGCGCAGCCACTAAGTCAGGCCGGCCCGGGTCGGTCAGGGGTGGTCCAGGCGGCGTCCTTGGCCGCCCCGGGCTGACAGCGGGTCGCACCGAGGATGCGGGTTGTTTCCCGATTCTGCCGGTCTGACGGCCTTTCGAGATCCGACATCGCCCGGAGGTGAGGCCCGGCACGCGCCCGGTGACGACGGGTCCGCGCACCGGGCGCCTCCGTGGGGTCCCGCCGCTCAGCTGCCGCCGGGCACGCGGGTGAGACGGCGCCGGAACACCCAGTAGGTCCACCCCTGGTAGGCCAGCACCAGGGGCATGAAGATGACCGCGACCCAGGTCATCACCGTGAGCGTGTACGAGGTGGAGGAGGCGTTGTCCACGGTGAGGCTGTTGGCCGGGTCGAGTGCGGGCATCACGTTGGGCCACAGGCTCGCGAACAGAGTGACGGTGACCGCGACGATGGCCACCGTGTTGGCGGCGAACGACCAGCCGTCGCGGCCGCGCAGTGTCGCGACCAGGGCGCCCGCGATCGCGACGGCGGCCACCGCGACGCTGCCCCAGGTGGCGGGCTTGCCCACCATCAGCTGGGTCGTCACGAGGAAGGCGCCGCCGATGACCAGGGCCGCCAGTCCGATCACGCGGACCAGCCGCCCGGCGCGCTCCCGCAGCTCCCCGTCGGTCTTCAACCGGATGAAGACCGCGCCGTGCAAGGTGAAGAGCGTGAGCGTTGCCAGGCCGCCGAGCAGCGCGTAGGGGTTGAGCAGGGTGAGCAGCGAACCGGTGTACTCGTGGTCGGCGTCCAGCGGGACACCGCGCACGATGTTGGCGAAGGCCACGCCCCACAGGAACGCCGGCCCGAGCGACCCCCAGAAGAACGCCCGGTCCCAGCCGCGGGTGCTGTCGCTCTTGCCGCGGTACTCCAGGGCGACGCCACGCACGATGAGGGCCAGCAGGATGAGGAACAGCGGCAGGTAGAAGCCGGAGAACAGGGTGGCGTACCACTCGGGGAACGCGGCGAAGGTCGCGCCCCCGGCCACGATCAGCCAGACCTCGTTGCCGTCCCACACCGGCCCGATGCTCCGGACGAGGGTGCGCCGGTCGGACTCGTCGCGGCCGAGCAGCGGGAGCAGGATGCCGACGCCGAAGTCGAAGCCCTCCAGCACGAAGTAGCCGGTCCACAGAACGGCGATGAGCAGAAACCAGACGGTGGTGAGTTCCATGGCAGCTTCTTCAGTAGGACAGGGCGGGGACGGTGTCGGTGGGCTGGTCGGGCTCGCCTTCGGCGTCGGGGCCGATCCGGATGAACTTCAGCAGCAGCCGGATCTCGACGACCGCGAGCACCGCGTAGACCAGGGTGAAGCCGACCAGGGTGATGGCGACCTCGGTGACGTCCACGCCGGGTGAGACCGCGGCCGCGGTACGCATGATCCCGAAGACGGTCCACGGCTGGCGGCCCATCTCGGTGAAGATCCATCCCATCGAGTTGGCCAGGAACGGCAGGCCGATGCCCAGGATCGCCAGCCGGTGGAACCACGGGTTGTCCGGAAGCCGTCCGCGCCGGGTGGCCCAGAGGCCGGCGAGCGCGAGCAGCGCGGCCAGCATCCCGAAGCCGATCATGAGGCGGAAGGACCAGTAGGCGATGCCCACGACGGGCTTGTAGTCCCCGGGGCCGTAGGCGGCCTCGTAGCGGGTCTGGATGTCGTTGACGCCCTCGACGTGGCCGTCCAGCGTGTTGGTGGACAGCAGGCTCAGGCCGTACGGGATCTGCAGGTTGATGTGGTTGCGGCCGTTCTCGACGTCGCCGACGGCGAACAGCGAGAAGCCGGCGGAGTTCTCGTCCTCCCACAACGCCTCGGCGGCGGCCATCTTCATCGGCTGCTGCTCGGTCATGATCTGGGCCTGCCAGTGGCCCGACAGGGCGACTCCGATGGAGGCGACCAGGGTGACGGTCATCGCCGTGCGAGCGGAGACGCGGAACAGTTCGACGTCCTTCTTGCGCAGCAGGTGCCAGGCGCTCACCCCCGCGACGAACGCCCCGGCGGTGACGAACGCCCCGAAGATCACATGCGGGAACGTCACCAGGGTCGTGGAGTTGGTGAGCACCGCCCAGATGTCGGTCAGCTCGGCCCGGCCGGTGACGGGGTTGAGCCGGTAGCCGACCGGATGCTGCATCCAGGAGTTGGCCGCCAGGATGAAGTAGGCGGAGAGGTTCGTGCCGATCGCGGCCGCCCAGATCGTCGCCAGGTGGAGCCTCGGCGACAGCTTGTCCCATCCGAAGATCCACAGGCCGAGGAAAGTGGACTCCAGGAAGAAGGCCATGAGACCTTCCATGGCCAGCGGGGCACCGAAGACGTCCCCGACGAAGCGTGAGTAGTCGCTCCAGTTCATGCCGAACTGGAACTCCTGCACGATGCCGGTGACCACGCCCATCGCGAAGTTGATCAGGAAGAGCTTCCCGAAGAACTTGGTCAGCCGCAGGTAGGCGGGATTCCCGGTGCGGTGCCAGGCCGTCTGGAATCCGGCAACGATGATCGACAGGCCGATCGTCAGCGGCACGAACAGAAAATGGTAGACGGTCGTTATGCCGAACTGCCAACGAGAGAGGTCCAAGACGTCCATCGCGCTCCAAGTCATCAGTGAGTCACTGAAGCCTCACCGAAAAGTCAGGGTCCGCCGTAGGGCCGGCGGGCCCTGCTTGCAGGGACCTTGGTCCCGGCCCGTGTGGGGTGGACACCTGGACCGATGAGGTCGCCCGGCCGTGACGGGCGGGACTTTCGGCCCTGCCCCCGCGCCGCGCCGTAACGTAGCGTCCCGGCTGAGAAGACATCCACCTTCCGTTGGGGGAATCCCATGACCGAACGCATCACGGCCCCCGGTGACCTCGGCCGCCGGATCGCCCGACGGCGCGAGAGCCTCGGCCTCGATCGGGAGCGGCTGGCGCGGCGGGCCGGTATCGACCCCGGCTACCTCGCCTATCTGGAGGAGACGGCGGCCTCCCCCGCCGCCGAGACCGTGGGCCGCCTGGCCTCCGCGCTGGAGACCAGCGCCCAGGAGCTGCTCGGCGGGACCATTGATCTGCCGCCCGGGCACGGACGCCCCGCCGCCCTTCCCGAGTTGGAGAAACTGGACCCGGAGGAGTGCCTGCGGCTGATCTCCCCCGGAGGGGTGGGCCGGGTGGCCTTCAACGATCTCGGCGGCCCGGCGATCCTGCCGGTCAACTACGTCCTGCACGAGGGGTCCGTGATCTTCCGGACCGCCTTCGGCGGCCCGCTCGACGCGGACCTGCGCACCGGGATCAAGGGCGTCGATTTCAAGATCGCCTTCGAGGTCGACCGAATCGACGACGCCAACCGGGAGGGGTGGAGCGTGCTGGTACGGGGCGGTCTCCACCATGCCGCCACCTCCGAGGWGGAGGCGGCGGCGGCGGCCTCGGGGGTCCAGCCCTGGGCGGGAGGCGACCGCGGGCTCTACGTCAGGATCGTCCCTTCCGAGATCACCGGCCGCCGCATCCGGCGCGGGCACGACCTGCCCGACGGCCCGCCTCCTCCCGCCGGCGGCTGAAGCCGGACCGGGTGGTGACCGAGGCCGGCTCCGCCCTCAACGGCCGCCGCATCCGCCCCGCTCCTCCGACGCCGCCGGGGTGCTCTGCCGGGAGGCCGCCGGCCGTTCCCCGGCGATCAGGCAGGCGGTCGCCTCCACCGCCGGCGTCGTCGACCACGCCGGCCGGGTCAGAGGACTTCGCGCAGGCGGGCGGCGTAGGCGTTGGGGTGGGTGGTGTTGCCGTTGTGGCCGCCGGGGAACCACTGCAGGTCGGCGCCGAGCATGTCCGCCAGCGCGAAGGCGCACTTGTTGTCGAAGACGGTGCGCGGGGTGGTACGGCCGGCGATCGGCACGATGCGGGTCGGGGTGCCGGTGAGCGCGGCGACGTCGAGGGTGTCGCGGATGACCGCGGTGAAGTCGTGCTCGACGAAGAAGTCGAAGTTACGCATCCGCTGGGGGGTCATCGGCTGCGGGGTGAGGCCGGGCTCGACGTCGGGGCTGGCGGGGTCGATGCCGAGCACCTCGGCGATCACCTTGAAGGTCGCGGCCAGGCCGTCGCGGCGGTGGACCCGCTGGATGTGCTCGAGTTCCCTCTCATGATGGGCGCGCTGGTCGGCGGGCAGCAGCCGCGGGGTGACGGGCTCGTGGGCGATGAGCGTGCTGATCTGACCGGGGTGGTCGACGGCCAGATGGAACCCGATGGAGGCGCCGAGGCTGCAGCCGAGCATGAGCGCCGGCCTGTCGGTGAGGGCGGTCAGCAGCCGGTGCGCGTCGTCGGCGTGTTCGGTCATGGTCACCCCGCGGGCGGGGTCGTCCGGCGTGCTGCGGGACAGGCCGCGGCGGTCGTAGGTGACCACGGTGTAGTCGGTCACGAGTCGGTCGACCAGGTCCTTGCTGCGCCCGGCGTCGCCCTCGCCGCTCTGGGAGATCAGCAGCACCGGGCCGGTGCCACGGACCTCGTAGTAGAGCGTGGCGCCCGGCACCCGCAGCAGGCCCGTCGTCGGCTCTGTCGTCGTGGCGGTGTCCATCGGCAATGTCCTCTCGGCCAGGACCGGCCGGTTCCGGCCGGTCCTGGCCGACCATAAAGCATCAAAATAGATACATCAAGTTCGATGCATCTAAAGTGATGCGTTTTGGCGGGTGCGCGCTGCCCGGCTGGTCCTTTTGCCCCGCTTCCAGGGCACGGGGATCGAACCGTCCGGGCGTGGGAGGCGGCGCCGGGATGCCCGGCCCGCTTGACGAGGCGGACGGCGACGCCCGGCGGGCCGTCGCAGGCGAGGGTCAGGCCGGTGGCGCCGGAGCCGGCGACGTGGACGGGACCCCGAGCGCCCCCAGCAGTGGCAGCCACACCTCGTCCACGAACTCGATGATCGACTCGTCCGGCACCGCGCGCATCGTCATGAACATGTCGTGGCGCAACAGGTCCAACGGCAGGTTCACCACGCGGGGCGAACGCGGCACGTCGGGCAGCTCGCCGCGCTCGACCGCGCGGGCGACGATCATTATCCCCGAAAATCGCGAAACCGGCCGCGCCGGGGGTGCGGCCGGTTTCGCGAAGCGTCAGGCCATTCCGCGCTCGATGGCCTCGATGATCCGCGGCCGCAGCTCGGCGGCGCCGATGATCGCGTCCACCGAGCCGACCTCGACCGCGCGCTGGATGCTGTGCACCCGGTCGAACTCGGCGGCGACCTCGCCGAGCTTCTCCGCCCGGACGGCGGACTGCAGCTCGGCGAGCCGGGCGTTCAGCGCCGCCCGCTCGGCGCCGCTGGCCGCCGAGACCTGTGTCTGCAGATCGGTCACCCGCAGGTCGGTCGCGGTGCGGTTGTTCACCTCACCGGAGAACACCACGGCAGCCGCCGGGGCGCCGCCGAGCACCGAGGCGAACGAGCCTTCCAGTGCCAGCACGGTCATGTTCGGGTTGAGCGCCTTGGAGAACACCACGAACGCGCCGCCGTGGTAACGGGAGATCACGCAGAACACGATCGGCCCGTCGAAGTTGACGATCGCCCGGCCGATCTCCGCGCCGTACTCCAGCTGGAGCTTGCGCATCGACTCCGGCGAGCCGTCGAACCCGGACAGGTTCGCCAGCACCACCAGCGGCCGGTTGCCGGACGCCGAGTTGATCGCCCGCGCGGTCTTCTTCGACGACCGCGGGAACAGCGTGCCCGCGGTGTAGGTGTCCGGCCCGTCAGTGGGCGGGAAGCCGCGCCGCGGCACCGACCGCGACTCGATGCCGATCAGGCAGACCGGCCAGCCGCCGATGTGCACGTCCTGCACCGCGGACGTCTCCGCGTCAGCCATGCCCGCCCAGCGTTCCAGCACCGGGTGATCCTGGTCGGACAGGGCGCGCATCACCGTGCGGATGTCGAACGGCTTCTTGCGGTCCGGGTTGTGCTCGGCCGAGAAGATCTGGCCGACGGTGGTGAAGTCGCTGCCGACGATCGCGTGCGGAAACCCGGAGACGTCGCGGTCGACCGGGTCGGTGGTGCGGGCACGCCGCGGCGCCGTCTCGCCGGGCACGACGTAGGTGTGGTCGTAGTGCGCCATCAGCACGTCGCGGGCGGACTGCAGGTTGGGCGCCCAGTACTGCGCCTGGCCGTTCGGCCCCATCACGCGGTCGTAGCCGCCGATGCCGAAGTTGTCCTCGGCCGACACGCCGCCGGAGAAGTCCAGCGACTGCTTGCCGGTGAGCACCATCGCCGAGTCCGGCGTCATCACCAGGATGCCCTTGGTGTGCATGAGCATCGTCGCTTCGGCGTTCCAGTACGGCTGGGCGCCGACGGTGATCCCGGCGACCACGATGTTGATCTCGCCGCCGTCCTGGGTGAACGTGACGATCCGCTTGAGCGCGGCCGCGACCCAGTCCATGTTCTCGGTGCCCGAGGTCATCGAGATCCGCGCGCCCGCCGACAGCGCGAACCACTCCAGTGGGACCCGCATCCGCTCGGCGAGGTCGAGCGCGGCGATCACCCGCGAGCACTCCGGTTCCGACAGCGCGCCCAGCGCCTTCGTCGGGTCGCCGAGCAGGACCACACGGGTGACGCCTTCGGGGTGCCGTTCGGTCGGCGTCGTGACGACGCCCGCCACGATCGCCGCGGCGTTCCTCCCCTTCGGCCGGTCCACCGGCACGAGCGCGCCGTGGTCGTCGAGGTCGTGCTCGACGAAGCTGCCCTCCGGCCCGGCGAGCAGGCCGGTCAGCTCGTACGGGTAGACGTTCCCGCGCCGGGCCGCGCGCAGCACCTTCTGACGGTAGTCGTCCAGCGGCTGCACCGGCTCCGCCGACGGCGCGCCGACGTGCAGGCGCGCGCCGTGGCCCGGGTCGAGGGTGATCCGCACGGCGACCTCGGTCAGCTCGCCGGCCGCGGTGCGCCGGCGGGCTATGCACTGGACCTCCTCCAGCCCCGCGCCCGCGGTGGTCGGCAGGATGCGCTGGACCAGCGCGTTCAGCTCGTCGGTGGACAGCTCGGTCGACGGCCAGACGTACAACATGATCCGGTTGGTGTCGAACCGCTTGTTCTGGGGGCGCTGCGCCTGGATGTTGCGGATCGCGTCCAGGCCCGCGGTGATCGCGTCCTCCACCGCGGGCAGTGCGACCAGCCTGCCGTCGGCCTCGCGCAGCGGTGTCAGGTCGCGGACCTGGCCCATCGCGATGAGGCGCTCGTCGGCCGGATTGCTGCGCGCCACGGCCTTGAACAGGTAGATCTCCTCGTCCGCGGACGGCAGCCGGGTGAGGTCGAACTCGCGCAGCCGCTGCAGCTGCAGGCGCTCTGCGATCTGCGGGTGCAGGCCGCGGATCAGCCGGTCCTCGACGAAGCCCGCGCCGTCGGGCCGGAAGGTGAAGTGGTGGTGCATCACGGCGCCGCTGGTGCCGGCGACGGTGGTGGTGATCCGGCGGACGCCCGCGGGCTGCGGGTGCTCCGCGAGGAGCTGTCCGAGCCGCACCGCCATCGCGTCGGCGTCGGGCTGGTCCTCCCAGGTGACGTAGAGGTCGGCGACCAGCCCGTGCTCGTCGGCGCCGGCGTCGGCGGCGAACGTGCCGATGGCGCCGATGGCGCCGGGCAGGGCGGCGATGTCGACGGCGGTGGTGAGCACGCGTGTCACGCCGCCTGAGCCGGTGTGCTCGGCGGTGACGAACCGGCAGCCCGCGGTCTCCCGTACGGTGACCTCCGACAGCCCGCGGTTGCCGTAGTAGCGGCGGGTCAGCACCTCCAGCAGCGGCGCGTGGTCCCGCCCGAGCCGGCCGATCCGCTGACCGATCAGCCGGACCAGCGGCTCGGCGCTGGCCACCATGACCTGGATACGCTCGGCGCGGTCCGGCGCGTCCGGGTTGTGGTCCAGGTAACGCAGCTCATCGCGCACCGCGGCGTAGACCTTGGCGCGGTTGCGGCGCAGCAGCGGCTGGGCGAACCAGCGGAACACCACACCCCGGGCCAGGTCGGACACCATGGGGAAGCGCACCTGCGTGGCCTCGACCAGGTGTTCGAGGGTGAGCCCGACGCGCTCGCTGAGCGACTCGAGCGGCGGCGCGCCGGCCAGCCACTGGCGTAGCAGCTCCGACACGATCGCGACGTCGGTGCTCATCTGCTGCTGGGCCAGGAAGATCCGGAAGACCGCGGCCTCCAGCTCCGGCGTGCGGTCGAGATCGGCGATGCCGTAGTGGGCAAGGACCTTGGTGAGCTTGGCCTGGAAGCTCTCGGTGACGCCGGCGCGCTCGACGTCGAGGCTCCGCAGGTAGCTGTGGAAGAACTCGCGCGGGCTGTGCACCGGGCTGTCCGGCTCGACGTCGAGCTCGCCGCCCGGCTTGTTGCGGCTCAGCTCGGACAGGTCGGCGAACACGGTGAGCAGGTCCAGCTCGCCCTCGAGCGGCCGCCCGCCCAGCTCGGCGCGCGCGGCCAGGTAGTCCGACAGCACCCGCTTGTGGTCGTGGGGGTCGGCGTCGAAGCCGAGCAGCAGGCTGCGCAGGTCCTGCAGACCGCGCTCGACGCGCTCGGCCGCCGATGCCCCCGCGGGCTCCGCGGGCAGCTCGATCTCGATGGTCTCGGCGGCCGGCTCCCCCTCCTCGGCGCCCTCGTCGGACAGCGGTTCCAGCCGCATCAGCGGCGCGCCGGTCTCGACCTGGCTGCCCACCGACACCGGGCACTCACGGACGCGGGCGCGGAACGGCGCGCGCAGCACCGTCTCCATCTTCATGCTCTCCAGCACCAGGAGCGGAGCGCCCGACTCGACCTCGTCACCGACCGACAACGGCGTCGCGACCACCAGCGCGGGCGCGGGAGAGCGGACGACACCGCCCTCGTCGCGGCTGATCCGGTGCGTGACGCCGTCGACCTCGACCAGGTGGATCGGCCCGTGGGTGGCCGACATCAGCCGGAACCTGCGGCCGTTGACCACGATCCGGCCGCTGTGCGCGTCGAACCGCTCCACCTCGACGTCGGCCGGGGCGTCACCGCCGGAGAGGCCGACGCGGAACCGCCTGTGCCCGACCCGGGCCACGCTCACCCGGTAGCCGACACCGCGGAGCTTGAGGGCCAGCGGGCGGCCCGAGTCGTGCTGCACCTGCGGGCGCCCGCCGCGCGCGGTGGAGAGCAGCCGCTGGCGGCTGACCTCCTCCTCGTCCTGGTAGGCCTCGATCGCGGCGGCGGCCAGGGCGATCGCGGAGTGCCGATGGTTGACCAGGCGGCCTTCGGCGCGCACGCGGTCGATCCAGCCGGTGTCGGCGCTCGCGTCGATCACCTCGGGCTGGTCGAGCAGGTCGAGCACGAAGCTCTTGTTGGTGGCGCCGCCCTCGATGATCACCGTGGTCTCGGCCATCGCGCGGCGCAGCCGGCCCAGCGCCTGCTCGCGGTCGCGGCCGTAGGCGATGATCTTCGCGATCATCGAGTCGAAGTCGGCCGGGATGGTGTCGCCCTCGCTGACGCCGGTGTCCACGCGGATGCCGGGCCCGGTGGGCAGCATGAGACGCGCGATGCGGCCCGGGGCGGGCGCGAAGTCGCGGTCGGGGTCCTCGGCGTTGAGCCGGGCCTCGATGGCGTGGCCTGCCTCGACCGGCTGGGCGCCTTCCAGCTTCCCGCCGTTCGCCACATGCAGCTGCAGCCGGACCAGGTCGGTGCCGGTAGTGATCTCGGTGATCGGGTGCTCGACCTGCAGCCGGGTGTTGACCTCAAGGAAGGCGAACAGCTTCTCGCCGGGGTGGTAGAGGAACTCGACGGTGCAGGCGCCGCAGTAGCCGACGGCCACGGCGAGCCGCTCGGCCGACGCCTTCAGCTCGGCGGTCTGCTCGATCGTCAGAACCGGGGAGGCGGACTCCTCGATGACCTTCTGGTTGCGCCGCTGCACCGAGCAGTCCCGGACGCCCAGCGCCCACGCGGTGCCCTGCCCGTCGGCGATGACCTGGACCTCGACGTGCCGGGCGCCGGTGACCAAGCGCTCCAGGAAGACCACGCCGGAGCCGAACGCGCGCAGCGCCTCCTGGCTGGTGCGCTCGTAGGCGTCGGCCAGGTCCTCCTCCGAGGCGACCATGCGGATGCCGCGCCCGCCGCCGCCCGCGGTCGCCTTGAGCATCAGCGGGTAGCCGATCTCGCCGCCGGCGCGCAGCGCGTCCTCGAGGGTGGCGACCTCGCCGCGGCTCCACGGCGCGACCGGGACGCCGACCTCCTCGGCGATGAGCTTGGCGCCGATCTTGTCGCCGAGCTTGCGCATCGCCTCCGCGCTCGGCCCGACGAAGGTGACGCCGATCTTCTCGCACAACTCGGCGAACGCCGGATCCTCGGCGACGAACCCCCAGCCGACCCACGCGGCGTCGGCCCCGGTCTCGGTCAGCGCCCGCTCCAGGACGGCGTGGTCGAGGTACGGGCGGGCAGAGGCGGGGCCCAGCGAGTAGGCGACGTCCGCTTCACGGACGAAGGTCGCGTTGCGGTCGGCCTCGGTGTAGAGGGCGACCGTCTCGATCCGCGCCCCGGTTTCCGCCGAAAGTTCGCGGACGGCGTGGATGAGCCGCATCGCAGCCTCTCCACGGTTGACGATGGCGACACGACTGAACACCAGCTGAGACTCCCAACTACCCACGCACAGAAGGCGACGCCCGGGACCCGGAGCGTCGCCTGTACCTGTCTACACCCTGCTTGATTACCGCCGGGTACACCAATGTCCCCCATCGTGCATGGCGGAGCTGCTTCGTTGTGGGAACTCCACAAAAACCGTACCGGCCACACCGCCCGGCCGCCGTTTCACGCAAGGTCTGCCACAAAACACGACTGCGCCCTGCGACATGGGTGACCGGAGAGACGCCCGGATCGCGGGGACCGGCCAGGCGGCCGGACCGAATGTCCGGTCCGCCGGCTGTCGGCCGGGCGGCCGTAAAACCGTTTGTGCGCACGGCGCGCGGCTCCCTAGCCTGAGCCGCATGTCGTTCACGTGCCACGCGCCCCAGTTCTTCATCCGCTTCCGCCACAACCCGGCCTCGGGCCGGTAGAGAAGGCTCCTGCCTCTCTCTGCGCGAGCCCTGGGCCTCCGAGACCACTTCCTCTCGGACCCGAAAGGGCAACACCTGTGGCGCAGTCCTTCGCTCACGGAAACTACTCGCACACCCAGAAGAAAGCCCGCGGCGGCGGTGGCAGAACCGGCCGCGACCAGGCCAGGCGCACCCTGTCGCAGAACTTCGTCGTCGACCCCGACGCCGTCGCCCGGATCGTCGAGGCCGTCGGCCCGCACGACCTGGTGCTGGAGCCCGGCGCGGGAGAGGGCGTCCTGACCCGGGCGCTCGCCGAGACCTGCGGCCAGGTCGTCGGCTACGAGGTCGATCCGCTGCTGGCGGGGAGGCTGGCCGCCCGCACCCGGGACGACGCCCGCATCCGCGTCGTCCGGGGAGACTTCCTGACCGCCCGCGCGCCGCGCGAGCCGTTCGCGGTCGCCGGGAACATCCCCTACTCGATCACCTCGAAGATCGTCGACTGGTGCCTGCGGGCGCCCGAGCTCACCTCGGCCACCCTGACCACCCAGCTGGAGTACGCCCGCAAACGCACCGGCGACTTCGGCCGGTGGAGCATGCTGACCGTGCAGACCTGGCCCTGGTACAGCTGGGAGCTGCTGGGCCACCTCAGCCGTGAGGTGTTCCGGCCCGTCCCCGCGGTCGACTCGGCCATCCTGCGGATCGAACGCCGCTCCCAGGCGCCCGATCTGCCAGGCTACCGCGCCTTCGTCGACTACGGCTTCACCGGCCTGGGCGGCTCCCTGCACGCGACCATGCGGCTGCGCTACCCGGCCGACCAGGTCGACGCGGCCTTCGCCGCCGCGGGCGTCGCCCGCGGCGCGGTCGTCGCGCACGTCCACCCCGATCTGTGGCCGCTCCTCTTCGACCGTCTCCACCACACCGGATGATCACCCGGCCGGGGACCGCGCCGCGCGGTCCCCGGCCCGCTCCGCCGTCGCACCGCTGACGCCACCGGGTTCGGACCGGTCCGGGTGGGAAGAACCGGCCCATCGCACCTACGCCGACACCCGGAAAGAGGCGCCGTGTCCCTGTCCCCGACCTATGACGACGTCCGGAGCGCCGCCGCCCTCATCGCGCCACACGCCCACCGCACCCCGGCGCTGCGCTCACGCCGGATCAACGAACTGGTCGGCGCCGACGTGGTGTTCAAGTGCGAGAACTTCCAGCGCATGGGCGCCTTCAAGTTCCGCGGCGCGTTCAACGCCCTGTCGCGGTTCACCCCCGAGCAGCGGCGTGCCGGCGTGGTCGCCTACTCCTCGGGCAACCACGCCCAGGCGATCGCCCTGGCCGCCCGGATGCTGGAGATCCCGGCCACGCTCGTCATGCCACACGACGCGCCGGCCGCGAAGGTGGCCGCCACCAAGGGGTACGGGGGGCAGGTCGTCACCTACGACCGCTACACCGAGGACCGGGAGGAGATCGGCCGTGCGCTGGCCGCCGACCGCGGTCTCACGCTGATCCCGCCCTACGACCACCCTCATGTGATCGCCGGTCAGGGCACCGCCGCCAAGGAGCTGTTCGACGAGGTCGGCGACCTCGACGCGATCTTCGTGCCTCTCGGCGGCGGCGGGCTGCTCTCCGGTACGGCGCTGTCGGCCCGGTCGCTCTCGCCCGGCTGCGAGCTGTACGGCGTCGAACCCGAAGCCGGGAACGACGGCCAGCAGTCCCTGCGCCAGGGGGCCGTGGTCCATATCGACACCCCTGAGACCATCGCCGACGGCGCGCAGACCCAGCATCTCGGCGCCCACACGTTCGAGATCATCCGTCGCGAGGTCGACGACATCCTCACCGCCACCGACGCCGAACTCGTCGAATGCATGCGGATCTTCGGGTCGGTCATGAAGATCGTCGTCGAGCCCACCGGATGCCTCGGTTTCGCCGCCGTCCGCAAACTCGCCCCCCGGCTGCGAGGCCGACGGATCGGTGTGATCGTCAGCGGCGGCAACGTCGACCTCGACCGCTTCGTGTCGCTGCTGGCGCCATGATCACCGACCGGCGCGGAGAGGCCGCCGATGGTATCCGCGCTGACCGCGTGGTCGCCGGCCCTGTCGGGGGGCGGTTTTCCTGGCGATCCGCACCCTTCGGGAGAGCTCCGAGCCCTTCCGGGCCGGAAAATGACGGGCAGAACCCGGGTGGCCTCGTACTCCGGCCCGCACAGGTGGTACCGTTAATCCAGTTGCAGTTGCGGTACCCATGAAACTCTGTGTGCACCTGGCGGGATGTGACCCTCAGGTGCATTTTGTTTTACCGGTCATCTCCGGTGGGCTCATCGCGGCGACGCGGAATCCGTGCAAGGCGGATTCCGGCTCTGCCCCCTATCGAAGGAGATTGACATGGCGACTGGAACCGTGAAGTGGTTCAACTCGGAAAAGGGCTTCGGCTTCATCGAGCAGGACGGCGGCGGCGCTGACGTCTTCGCCCACTACTCGAACATCGCCGCCCAGGGCTACCGTGAGCTGCAGGAGGGCCAGAAGGTCTCCTTCGACATCACGCAGGGCCAGAAGGGCCCGCAGGCCGAGAACATCGTTCCCGTCTGACGCAGCACACGCCCGAGACAGGGCCCGCACCTGGAAAGGTGCGGGCCCTGTCCCGTTCCGGGGTCGGAGCAGGACCGGCCCGGGCGGCCGGCCGGTTCCGCGCGGTCACGGGGTCCCCGGTGCCGCTCGCGTCGATCGCGCCGTCCCGCTCCTTCCCCCGTGGTGGATCATTGGTAGTAGCCCTCGACCGCCTTGCTCGCCTCCTCGAACAGCGCCGGGCCTTCCTGGCGGGCGCCGGCGCCTGTGGCCGGCGGCTTGAGGCCGGTGAGCTGTTCGGTGGAGAGCGCGAACACGACGCGGCCGAGGCCGGACCGTTCGATGGCGCCCGCGCACATGCCGCAGGGCTGGCAGCTGGTGTACATGGTGGTGGCGGCGGCGGTCTCGGGGTCGAGTTCGCGGGCCGCCCATCTGGCCAGCTTCAGCTCGGGGTGGGCGGTGATGTCGGAGTCGGTGAGAACCGTGTTGCGGTCTTCGGCGATCACGCTGCCGTCCGGTCCCGCCAGCAGTGATCCGAACGGCGGGTCGCCGGCCGCCCGTGCCGTACCGGCGAGCTCGATGGCCCTGCGGAGAAGTCGTTCGTCGTCGTGTGTCACTGGTGCTCCGTCGATGTGAGGGTGTTGTGGTCCCGGCAGGCGGCTACGGTCGCGAGTGCCCGCCACGCCGTCTCCGGACGGCACGTCTCGCGCGGGTCGCCGTTGAACGGATCGAGCACGACGGTGTCGGCGCCGAGGAGACGGAGCTGTTCCAGGTCGTCGACGACCTGGTCGATCGTGCCCTCGCCGGCGAGCCGCCCGGGGTCGGTGATCGGCGACTCGGTGAGTCGCAGGGCGATGCGAGGGGCCAGGGCGGGCACCGGCCGTCCCTGCTCGTCCGCGACGGTCTTCATCCTGTCCACCGCCTCGCGCAGCCAGGGAAGGGTGGACCGCAGCGGATGCCATGCCTCACCGAGACGTACCGCCCGGCGCAGGCCGGCGTCGCTGTTGCCGCCCACCCAGATCGGTATCCGCCCGCTCCGGTAGTCCTTGTCGTCGTCCCAGGCGCTGCGCACGGCCCGGAGATGATCGTCGGTCAGCTTCCCGCGCTGGTGGAACGGGACTCCGAGTGCCTCGAACTCCTGCCTCGCCCACCCGGAGGCCACGCCGAGGACCAGCCGTCCCCCGCTGAGCTGGTTGAGGTTGGCGGCCATGCGGGCGATGAGCAGCGGGTGCCGGTACGGCACGATGAGCACCGTGGTTCCGAGCCGGACCCGGCCGGTGATCCCGGCCAGCCACGCGAGGGTGGTGAAGGGTTCGTAGAACGGCGCCGGGTACTGCTCCGCGACGTCGGGTGTCACCACGACGTGGTCGGAGACCATCAGCAGGTCGAAGCCCAGTCCCTCCACCGTCTGCGCCCAGCTCCGCAGCATGCCGGGATCGGTGCCAGGTCCAAAATTTGGAACATTAATGCCTATTTGCACCTGTTTATGCTATCCAGCGGTCACCTCCCACTGGAAGAGACCTATGCCGGTGTACAGCGCTATAAGCCGTGGATCTGCCGGTATCTTTGCCCGATGACCGAGATTCTCGACGCCACCGATTGGGCGATCCTGGCCGAGGTCCAGAGAGACGGCCGTATCCCGCTCACCGAGCTGGGGAGGCGGGTGAACCTCAGCGCCTCCGCGACGACCGAGCGGGTCAAGCGGCTGGAGGCGGCGGGCGTCATCACCGGCTACCACGCCGCCGTCGACCTGGCGAAGGTCGGCTTCCCCGTGCTCGCCGTGGTGCGCCTCAAGTATCCCGGCAGCCAACACCAGCCGCTGCACCGGCTGCTCGACGAGCGCTTCGAGATCCTGGAATGCCTCAGGACCACCGGCGACGACTGCTACACGCTGAAGGTGGCCGCGGCCTCCATGCCCCACCTCGAACAGCTCGTCAACGAACTGGCCCGGCTCGGCAGCACCACCACCAATATCGTCTACAGCCAGACACTGCCCTACCGCGGGCCTCGGGAGCCTCGGGTCTGAGATGCGCGGCAGCCGTACGGACCCCGCTGAGTCGCCGCGAGTGCCGCAGGTGTTGAACCTCATTCCCTCAAAGGAGTTCAGGCGGCCGGCGCCCGGGCGGGGCCTTCTCGCCTCCCCGCCCGGGCGCCGCTACCCGCTTCGCCGCACGATCCCGGCCGCCTACCGGTCAACCGGGATCGTGTCCGTCAGTTGTGTGCCGATCAGATCGGCCGGAGATAGAAGTACACGGATTTGGGAGTCGTGCAGCTGCCCCCGCCTCCTCCGTTGAGAGCGAACTGCTGCTGGAAGTACAGCTTGCCGCCCCTGCCGAAGGCCACTGTCTTGTTGAAAGTGAACGTCTTGGTGACCCCGGCCTTGGACACCGGCCCGACATTCCAGAGGCCGTGCCACTTGTTGGTGCCGTTGCCGTCGACCAGATCCGACGCGCCGAGGGTCGCCCCGGAGGCGGCGGGGGTGAATGTGATCTTCAACGTCCGCACGTACGCGGAGGTGGAGGTGACATTGGACACCGTCCAGGTCGGGTAGAACTTGGCCGCCGCGGTGGCGGGGCAGCCGATCCCCAGGTCGGAGAGGTCGTACCAGATGCTGGGCGCCAGAACGGTCCGCACCGTCGCCACTTTTTGCGCCGTGCCATCGGAGAACTCCTGGTGGGCCAGTGCGGGATTGGCCATCAGGACTACCGCGGCGGCGGCGACGGCGGAAACCAGAATTCCTCGTCTCCGCTTGGTTCCAGCGCGTCGTGTCGCGACCGCATGAGTCATTTCGTCTCCTCTGAGGTTTCACGTCCGATGCCCGGTCACGGGCGCGTTCGGGGTTCCGGCGACCGGGAGGTCATGGCCGCCGGCGAGAGAAGCCTGCCGTTGCCGGAACGGGGGTCACAACACTTTTCGGTCCTCCCCGAAACCCCTGCCTCTGTGCTCCGTCAGGCGATCGGCGGGGTCCGGCGCCGGTCGAGGAGCCGCCGTCGGACCTCGATGTCCGACGGCGCGTCGCGGTACGTCATCGCATGCTCCCCTCGTGATCGCCGAGTCGGAGGACCTGACGGAAGGGCAGCGCGATGAGGAGTGCGACTGCGACCAGGGCGCTACTGGCCCAGACGGGTCCCAGTTCGGCCAGGCGCGTGTTCAACGTGGCGGCGGCCATGACGGGACCGGCGGTAGCCCCGACGTTGAGAGCGGCGGTGGCGTAGGAGCCCGCCATGGTCGGCGCTCCCGCGGCCTCGTACAGCACGCGTGCGATCAGCGTGCTCCCGAGGCCGAAGGAGAGCGCCCCCTGGGTGAACGCGAGGATCAGCAGAGCGATCGGATCGGACGCGGTGAGGCCGAGGGCGATCCAGCCGCCGAGCAGCAACGGCCCGCCGACTGCGACGACGGCGCCGGGCCGCTGGTCGGACAGCCGCCCGGCGGCGGTGACGCCGACGAAGGACCCCAGGCCGAACAGCACCAGTACGGCGGAGACCCACAGCGGATCCAGTTCGGCCACATCGGTGACGATCGGAGCGAGGAAGGTGAAAGTGCCGAACGTCGCGGCGTTCACCAGCGCGCCCAGCAGCAGGACCAGGAGCAGTCGCGGACGCCGTAGTTCGGCGAGCTCCCGGCGTAGATCCGGCCCTGCCGGCTCGCCTGGTCGTTCCGTCCTGGCGGGAATGCCGCGCACTACGCCGAGCGCCGAGGGCAGGCACAACAACGCCATCCCCCAGAAGGCGGCGCGCCAGTCGAGTAGCGTCCCCAGCAAGGCGCCGCCGGGGACCCCCGCGACGGTGGCGACCGTGGTGCCCGCCAGCAGGACGGCCAGGGCCCGGCCCTTCCGGTCGGAAGGGACCAGTTCGGCGGCCGCGGTGAGCGCGACCGCCAGGAAACCGGCGTTGGCGAGCGCCGCGACGATCCGGGTGGCGAGCAGGACGGTGAAGCTGCCGGTGCATGCGCCGACGACGTGTGCGGCCAGGAACAGGCCGAGAAAGCCCAGCAGGCTGGATCGCCGTGGCCACCGGCGCGCGAGTCCCGCCATGAGCGGGGCGCCGACGACCATTCCGACGGCGAAGGCCGATGTGAGCAGTCCCGCCGTCGCAACCGGAACGCCGAGGTCTGCGGCGATGTCCGGCAGCAGGCCGGCGAGCATGAATTCTGACGTGCCCATGGCGAAGAGCGCCACGGCAAGCAGATAGAGAGGGAGAGGCATCCAGAGACTCCGGGGTGATGAGAGATCAGATGAGACGTCTCGTCACCGCGGCCAGCGGCCCGACTACTCCTGTCGCCTGCCGCCATCGTGCGGCGGAACAGGACGGTTCAGTGGTTCAGGGGGCTGACGGGTGACCGAAAGCCCCCACCTTGGATGCCTCTGGGCTCGACATGGCAAGCACGATACTCAGCCGAACCGCTCTGCGCACATCGGTTCTCGTCCCCGCGACGGAGCCCAACGCCGAAGCGGGCAAGGTTTCCGGTGGAATGTGCCGGTTACCATTACATTTGAGCCACGCCTTCCCATTGAGTGCCTTAAAAGCTCAATAAAAGGACAAATCCCCCATGAGGCGACGGCTTGCCCTGGCGGTCGTCGTGAGCCGCAAGGAAGATGGGCAAGGTTTCCATCTGTTGGAGTACGTCCGCGCGCAGAACACCCCCATTCCGCCGGACTCCAAGAACACCTGAGGCGTCGATCCCGCGCGGTCGCAGGCCGTCTCCCAGGAGATGGATAGTATCGAGACGACCTCACGGCGCGTGACCGGTCAGAAGCGGGGAGGCGTCAGATCCCCGGGGCCCAGGAAGGCGCCCCGCCACTCGCTCAGCCAGTCCTCGACCGGGCGGGCGTCCCGTCCGGTCGCCTGGCGCACCTCGTCGGTCACCGTGTCGCAGCCGCCGTTCCGGATCCATTCGAACAACTCGATCATGCCGTCGGCCTGCCAGGCGGGCAGGCCGTCCGCCAGCATCGTCTCCCGCGCCCGCTCCGGAGGCACGTCGGCGTAGTCGACCTGCCGTGCGAACACGGTGGATATCCGGCCGGCCACATCCGCGTAGCTCAACGCCTCCGGTCCGGTGAGGACGTGGACGCCGTCCTCCTGGCCGTCACCGGTGAGCGCGTGGACCGCGGCCGCCGCCACGTCACTGGCCGCCACGAAGCCGACCCGGCCCGCCCCCGCGGGGGCGGTGAGCGCGGCCTGTTCCCGGATGGCGCCGGTCGCCGACAGCAGGTTCTCCATGTACAGGTTCGGGGCGAGGTAGGTGACCGGCAGGCCCGTCGCGTCCAGATGCGTCGCGACCAGCCGGTGGTTGCGCATGAAGCGCACCTCGCAGTCCGGCTCCTGGAACCCGTCCGCGGCGACCTTCACGATGCGCGGGCCGTGACCGGCGGCGATCAGCGCGTCCACGAACGACATCTCGAGTTCGACCTGTCCCTCCTCGGAGGGGGAGAGCAGGAAAACCCGCTCGAATGTCTGCAGGACCTCGGCCGGCGGGGGCCCGTCGAGGGTCCCCACGACATGCCGCACCGAGGTCGGCAGGTCCTCCGCCTCGGCCTCCACGCGCACCATCGCCGTAGCCGGCACACGCGCGTCGGCCAGCTGTTCCAGCAGGTGGTAGCCCACGTGCCCGGTCGCTCCGGTTACAAGGATCACGCCGCTGCCCCCTCGATCGACGGCGGCCGCGCCGCCTTCGGCGGGCTCCGCGCACGGAGCCCCACTCCCCCACAGCAGTCTTCCCGCGGTCCCGGCCGGCCACTCGGTGGCGAGAGGTGTTTTACCGGCCCGGCCAAGCGGCCGGCGGCGCCTGCCGGCCTCGGTCGTGGTGAGGACGGCGCCACCCGCCTGACTGGACCACAAGCTATGTTGTATTCCTAACTAGCTTGCTCTACGGTTTAGATAGCAGAGCCGTACCGGAGGTTCCCCCATGTCATTCACCCCCTTGACGCTTGTCCTGGCGGTCGTCCTTGTCGGCTACCTGGCCGTCGTCAGTCCCCTGCTCGGCAAGCGCTCCTACGACAAGCTGGCCCGCACCCGCGATCAGGACCCCACGGCCTACCGCCGGATGTTCACGTTCTGGAGCGCCGAGCTGTGGGTGCTGGCCGCCGTGGCGCTGCTCGTCGTCGCCGTGGAACCGGGCCTCGACGCCGCGGACATCGGCCTGGTGATCAAGGAGTCGCTGGACACCACCCTCGGCGCGATCGTCGGATTCCTGGTCGCCGCCACGGCCGTGGTGCTCGTCCTCAGGTGGCTGACGGCCAAGGGCAAGTTCGTCCCCGGCAAGCAGACCGCCCCCGGCCGGCAGGCCGTCTCCCACCTGCTGCCGCGCACCTCGGCCGAGCGCTGGTACGCCGCAGGCCTGTCGGTGACCGCCGGCATCACCGAGGAGATCGTCTACCGGGGCCTGCTCATCGCGGTCGGCATGGGCGCGCTCGGCCTGAGCAAGGAGGTCGCGGCCGCCGGCGCGCTGGCGGTGTTCGTCGTCGGCCACCTTTACCAGGGGTGGCGCGGCATGCTCGTGGTCACCCTGCTTGGCGCCACCCTGACCTCGGTCTACCTGAGGTCCGGCAGCCTGCTCCTGCCGATCCTGCTCCACGCGCTGATCGACCTGCGCGGCCTGGTGTTCTCCCCGCTGCCGCGACGCGAGGTAGTCGAGCACGCGGGCTAGATAGGATCACTACCATGACGAGCGACCGACGCGCGAGCTGGCTCAAGGGTGTGCTCGACCTGCTCGTTCTCGCCAGCCTGACGGCCGGCGAGAACTACGGCTACGAGATCGCCAAAGAGCTCGCCGAGTCGGGCCTCGGTCAGATCAAGGGCGGCACCCTCTACCCGGTGCTCAACCGGCTGGAGGAGGCGGGGCTGGTCACCGCCGAGTTCCGGGCGACCGAGCGCGGGCCCGGCCGCCGCTACTACCGGCTCACCGACCAGGGCAGGCAGACGCTCGCCGAGCAGGGCGGGCTCTGGCTGGGCTTCGACGAGTCGGTGCGCGCCGTGCTGGCCAAGGGCCGCACGGAGACACCCCAGCCCGTGGGCCCGCGTGAAGGAAAACTCCGATGAGCGGCCACGTCAACGAGACCGCCGGCGGCTATTTCGACGAGCTCGCCGTGATCCTGGCCGAGGCGGGCATGCCGGCCGACCGGATCGGTACCACCCTCGACGATCTCGCCGGCTACCTGGCCGAGAGCGGCGGCGACCCCGAGGAGGAGTTCGGCCCGGCGGCCGAGCTGGCCCGGGAGCTGGCCGTCACCTCGGCCCCGCCCGCCGAGCCCGCCGCGGACGCCCGCGCCTGGCACTGGACCGCCGACCTGTTCCACGACGTCAAGATGCTCAACGAGTACGGCGCGCAGGGCTGGGAGGTCGACAGGGTCGACGCGAAGGGCCTGTTCGTCAGCGCCCGCGACCCCGAGCACCCCCAGCAGTGGGAGTACAGAAGAGAGCTGGTCACGTCCGGCCGCCGCCGGAGCGTGCTCGACCTGCTCGCTCCCGACGGCTGGGAGCCGTGCGGCACGTGGGTGTGCTTCGAGTACTTCAAGCGGCCCAGGGCCGCCAGCCTGGGGCCCGCCGCCGAGCTGACCGCCCCGCCGCGGACTCCGCGGCGCAACGTCTTCCTCAGCCCGAAGTTCTACGCCTTCGTCTCCGCCCTGCTGGTGCTGACGGCGGTGGCCCTGGTGCCGCTGTTGCGGGTCGCCGCAGCGGAGATCGACGGCTCCGACGACAGCCTCGACACCATCTTGGGCCTGCTCACCGGAGCCGCCGTGGGCGCGCTGGTCATGACGGTCGTGCTGTGGCTGGCCGTTCGACGGGGCGGCAGGAGGCGCTGAGCGCCGAGCGCCATGTCGACGACCCGGTGGGCCAGCAGGCGGGCGGGGTCGAGAACCGGTACGGGGACGCGCGAGGCGTCCAGAGCCAGGACGAGTTCGGTGCACGCGGTGACGACCCGCTCCGCGCCGCGGTCGGCGAGGGAGCGGGAGAGTTCCTCCAGTGCCCGCCGGTGGGCCGGTTGGGCGCCGCCGCTCTTGACGGCGCCGATGGCCGCCGTGACCTGCCGCTGGCCCGGCTCGTCCGGCTCGATCACCGCCACGCCACGCCGTCGCAGAGCCTCCGCGTACAGACCGGCGTGCATGGTGCCCGAGGTGGCCAGCACGCCGGCCGCGCGGACGCCGTCGGCGGCGAGGGCGTCGGCCGTGACCTCGATGATGCTCACCAGCTCCAGCCCGGCCTCGTCGGCCAGCCGCGGGACGAAGGCGTGGGCGGTGTTGCAGGGCACGGCGAGCACCTCGCACCCCGCCCGCTTCAGCCCCTCGATGCCGCGTCGCAGGTACGGGGTCGGGTCCTCGCCGCCGCCGAGCAGGTTCAGGGAACGGTCGGGGACGCGGGGGTCGCCCCAGATGACGACGGGCACGTGTCCCTGGTCGCAGGTGGCCGCCGTCTCCTCCACGAGCTTGCCGTAGAAGTCGACGGTGGCCGCCGGGCCCATGCCGCCCAGGATGCCGACCAGCCGGGTCTCGCTCACCGGGCACCGCCGGCGATGACGTGGCCGGGCAGTGCCGTGCCGGTGCCGGGCGACACGGGACGCCCGCCCGTGGCCACGACGGCCGGGTCCGCGACCGCGTGCGGGCCGGACCCGGGATCGACGGCCCGTCCCCCGGCCGGCACCGGGGCGCAATCGTGGAGCTGGGTCATGGGGAAGCGTCCTCCCGTGCGGTGAGCTGGGCGAGCCAGGGGCGGCTGCCCGCACAAGGATCGAGGTATAAGGTGAACCCGGTGTTCAGACGCAGGAATGTGACACCGAAGGAGTGATCGTGCAGGTTTCCGGCATCGAGCCCCAGCGGTTGCTGTCGGAGACCGACCTCGAACTCATCGACGCCCTCCAGATCAACCCGCGAGCGAGCTGGGTGGACGTCGGGACGGCGACCCGCGCTGATCCGGTGACGGCGGCGCGGCGCTGGCAGCGGCTGAACAGCACGGGCGAGGCATGGACCACCGCCGCCCTGGGGCATCGTCAGATGCACGCGATGAGCATGGTCTTCCTGGAGATCGACTGCGAGGCCGGGGCGGCGGTCGAGGTCGCCGGCACGCTCGCGACGGCGGGCCACCTCATCACCGTGCAGCACGTCGCCGCCGGTCACGACCTGTTCGTGATCGCCGTCGCCGCGTCGATGCCGGCGCTGGCGGACTACCTGCTCACAGGCCTGCCGCGGGTGCCCGGCGTGGCGAAGGTGCGCACCCACGTCGCCACGCGCGTCTTCGAGGCCTCGTGCCGCTGGCGGTTGCGGGTGCTGTCGCCACGATCCGCGGGTGCGCTGGCCAGGCGGCCCGGGCCGGCGGAGTCCACCAGGCAGATGGACGAGGTCGACCGGCTGCTGTT
Organism: Streptosporangium minutum; assembly: GCF_002149035.1. Taxonomy (GTDB): domain Bacteria; phylum Actinomycetota; class Actinomycetes; order Streptosporangiales; family Streptosporangiaceae; genus Streptosporangium; species Streptosporangium minutum. The sequence continues at coordinate 12,685 of NZ_NGFP01000043.1, read as the reverse complement.
CAAGGCCCTGCTCACCGACGGCCGCGCCACCTACTCCGAGCTCGCGGAAGCCGTCGGCAAGTCCGAGCGCACGGTGCAGCGCAGGCTGTCACGCCTGGTCGCGACCGGCGACATCGACTTCCGCTGCGACCTGGCGCGCTCGCACGCGGGCTGGCACTCCTCGGCGGTGCTGTGGCTGCGGATGCCGGACGGCCTGCTGGAGGAGACGGGCCGGGCGCTGCTCGACTGGCCGGAGACACGGACGTGCGCGGCGCTCGCCGGGGCCCGCAACATGCTCCTCACCGTCGGCCTGCACGGGGTCTCCGACCTGCATCCGCTGGTGATGCGGCTTGAGGAGCGGTTCCCCTACGTGAGCATCGCCGACCGGCAGATCGTCCTGAGGCAGTCGAAGCTCTACGGGCGGGTCCTCGACCCCTTCGGCCGCTGCACGGGCGTCGTCCCGGTGGACCCGTGGAGCCTGTCGCCGCGTACCTGACGTTCAGCGCGGCGCGGGGATCGCGCCTCCGCCGGCCTCCCAGCACAGGCCGGCCCGCAGCACGTCGGCCTCGCCGCGCCCCACCACCTGCAGGTCTCCGATGGCCAGGGCGGGCAGGCCGAGCGCGGACACGACGGAGGTGATCCGGCCGACCTCGCCGCGGACGGCGGCCTCGTCGCAGCCGGCCCGCGGCGCGGGGCCACCGAGCGTCGGCGTGATCAGGACGTCGACGCCGGACATCTCCGCCGAGAACCGGGCCCGGACGGCCAGGAGTTCCTCCACGGCCCGGCGGTACTCCCGATGGCCGATCCCGGCGGCGTCGTCCAGCTTCCGCCGCACGCCCGCGCTGTAGCTCGCGGCGTTCGCCGGGTAGGTGGCCTCGTGGGTGCGCCGGGCCTGCGCGCCCACGATCGTCCAGTACGGGGCGAGGATCTCGTACGGCAGGGCGATCTCGCGGACCTCGGCGCCCAGGTCCGCGAACTCCCCGGCCTGCGCGCATCCTTCGGCCACGCCGACGACCAGCCCCGACAGCGAGCGCGGTGGCTCGACGGCCTCCCCGGAGAGCACCCGCCACACATGCGCGCAGTCGGCGACCGAGGTGGCCATCGGCCCGACCACGTCGAACATCGGGGCGAGGGGCGCGACCCCCTCGGAGGAAAGGACGCCGGCCCTCGGACGCAGTCCGACCACGCCGCAGCAGGCCGCCGGGATCCTCACCGAGCCGCCGGTGTCGGTGCCGAGGCCGACCCGGGCGATCCCGGCGGCGAGCGCCGCGGCCGTGCCGCCGCTCGACCCGCCGGGCGCCAGGTGCTCGTGGCGCGGGTTGCGCACATCGCCCCAGTGCGGGTTCTCGCTCGTGACGCCCCAGGCGAACTCGTGCTGGTTCGCCTTGCCGACCAGCAGCGCCCCGGCACGTTCCAGCAGTTCGACGCAGGGTGCGGTGGTCAGCGCCTCCTCGCTCCCGTACAGGGCCGACCCCCGGGTCGTGCGGAGCCCGGCGACGTCGATCATGTCCTTGACCACGAACGTCCAGGCCCACAGCTCGGGCGGGGTGGCGGGCACCGGCCGGTCGCGGCGTGCGAGCCGGTCGATGACCGGCTCGGGGCCGGACTCGATGAGGATGTTGTGCCCGCTGTGCAGGCGTATGGCCTCGGCGGACCTGGCGATCGCCGCCTCGTGTTCCACGGTCAAGAACCTCCTAAAGCCCGCCCCGGCCGCAGGGAAGCCGGGCAGGTGACGATCGGCGCGCCGGGTCCGTCACCGGCCGCGCCCGTAATCCGGCACATGCTGGCAGATCCACCGTGTCCAGTCGAGTGCGCGGGAGCGGTCAGACCGTCAGCGCGTCCAGCAAGGACTGCAGCCGGGCGGTCTCGCGGTCGGGATGGACGAGGGTGAAGATGCTGCGGCTGATGTTCAGCCACGGCACGTCGACGACCATGACGTCCGGGCCGTGCCCGCGCAGCGCGAGCTCGGGGACGAGCGCCGCGCCCATCCCCGCCCCGATCATGGCTATGGTGATCTTGAAGTCGTCGGAGTGGCAGGCCACCCGGGGGTGCAGACCCCAGTGGGCGAACAGGCCTTCGAAGAGGGAGGCGTCGCTGGTCGCCGGGTGGTGCATGATCCACGGCAGGTCGACGAGCTGCTCGGCCCGGTAGGGCGCCAGGTCGGGCCAGCTGCTCGGCAGGACGAGCTTGTAGCGGTCCTCGGCGATCCAGCGCCGGCCCAGCGCCGACGGCCATGACAGGCCGGAGTTCCCCACCTGGTAGATGATCGCCGCGTCCATCTCGCCGCCGGCGCCCAGGCGTGGGATGAGCTGGGAGGACTCGGCCACGGAGACCCTGATGCCGGCGCGCTCCTCGGGCTCCATCCGCCGCAGGACTCCGGTCAGCACGTCGACGAAGCTGGGGAAGATGCCCAGGCGGATCTGCCGCTCGCTGTTCCTGTGCACGGCCTGGACGGTGGCGACCATGCGCTCGATGTCGATGAGCACGGTCTCCGCGTGCCTGGCCAGCACCTCGGCGGCGCCGGTGGGCAGCACGCTGTGGGCGGCGCGGACGAACAGCTTCACGCCGATCTCCCGCTCAAGCGCGGCCATCTGCTGGGAGACGGCCGATGAGGTGTAGCCGAGCCGGTTGGCGGCGGCGGCGAAGGATCCCAACTCAACGACTTCACGGAGAGTGCGCAGGTGGTCTGGCTTCAGCATTAGCATTCCTTGTGCTCAGCGTTGCTAAATGTCGTGTTTATAGCGCTTCCTACTTCTTTCCGCCACTCCTACAGTGATGGCCACCGTTCCTCGAGCCCTAGAGAGTCACATGAGCATCCGCGTGTACCGCAACGCCGCCATCCGTACAGGAGACAGCGGCAACCCGTTGGCCCAGGCCATGGCCGTGGACGGCGAGCGGCTGCTGGCCGTCGGCGGAGAGGCCGAGGTACGCGAGGCCGCGGGCCGGGGAGCGGAGCTGATCGACCTGGAGGGCGCCGCCGTGCTCCCCGGGCTCTACGACGCCCACATCCACACCGCGCAGTACGCCCAGAGCCTGGACGCGGTGGACCTGCGCGACGTGCGGTCCCTGGACGAGGCGCTGACCATGGTGGCCGCGCACGCGGCGCGGCTGCGACCGGGCGCCTGGCTGTTCGGCGGCCGGTGGAACAGCAACACCTGGGATCCGCCGGCGCAGCCGGACAGGTACGCGCTGGACTCGATCTGCCCCGAACTGCCGGTCGCGCTGCCCAGCGTCGACGGCCACACGGTGTGGGCCAACTCCGCCGCCCTGCGGCTGGCCGGCATCGACGCCACCACCCCCGACCCGGTGGGCGGCGAGATCGTCAGGGACGCGAGCGGGGAGCCCACCGGCATCCTGCGCGAGTCGGCCTCCTACCCGCTGCGCAACCTCATGGTCTCCGCCGACCTGCGCGACCAGCTCCGCGCCGGGCAGGAGGAGCTGCTCGCACTCGGCCTGACCAGCGTGCACGACATCGACGGCGAGGACTGCCGGGCCGCCTACCTGGAGCTGCGCGAGGCCGGTGAGCTGAAGCTGCGCGTGCACAAGGCGATCCCGATGGTCCACCTGGAGGCGGCCATCGCCGAGGGGCGCCGCACCGGGCAGGGCGACGACTGGTTCCGCACCGGGCCCGTGAAGATCTTCAGTGACGGGGCGCTGGGCTCGCACACCTGTCACATGGGCGAGTCCTTCGCCGGTGAGCAGGGCAACGTGGGCATCGCGGTCACGCCGTACGAGGACCTGGTCAAGCTGTTCGGCACGGCCGCCGGGGCCGGCATCGCGGTGGCCACGCACGCCATCGGGGACCAGGCCAACCACCTGGTCATCGACGCCTACGAGGCCATCGGCCGTACGGCGGGGCTGCGGCACCGCATCGAGCACGCCCAGCACCTGCGGATCGGCGACCTGACCAGGATGGCCAGGCTGGGCATCGCCGCCTCGATGCAGCCCGTGCACTGCACCAGTGACATCGACCTGGTCGACTCGCTGCTGGCCGGGCACGAGCTGGCCTCCTACGCCTGGCGCGGGATGCTGAACGTCGGCGTCGCGCTGGCCTTCGGCTCCGACGCCCCGGTCGAGCACCCCAACCCCTTCGCCGCGCTGTACGCCGCGGTGACCCGTACCCGCACCGACGGCACGCCCGTCGGTGGCTGGCAGCCCGAGCAGCGGCTGAGCATGGGCGAGGCCCTCACCGCCCACACCCTCGGCGCGGCCTACGCCGCGGGCGAGGAGGACCACAAGGGCGTTCTCGCCCCCGGCAAGCTCGCCGACTTCATCGCGGTGGACACCGACCCCTTCGTGGAGTCGCCAGACGCGGTGCTGCGTACCAAGGTCATGACCACTGTCGTCGGCGGCGAAGTCCGCTGGCAGCACTCCTGAAGGAGCACCCCCCTTGAACACCCGGATTCTCACCACGCTCGCCGCCGGCGCACTGCTGGCCGCCACCACGGCGTGCGGCGCCCAGTCCCTGGACGGCGGCACGTCCGACGCGGCGGCCACGGCGCCGGCCGTCGTCCTCGACCCTGCTCCCACCGAGGAGAAGGCGGCCGACGTCATCAACGCCATCACCCCCGACAAGGACCTCGCCGCCAAGGCGCCGGCGAACGTGAAGTCCGCCGGTCTGAAGGTCGTCTCCTCCATCGGCTACCCGCCGATGGAGATGTTCGCCAGTGACGGCAAGACCCCGATCGGTTTCGACCCCGCCCTGACCAGGGCCATCGCCAGGAAACTCGGCGTCAACGTGACCATCACCGACGAGGAGTTCAACTCACAGATCCCCGGGGTGCTCACCGGCCGCTACGACTTCGTCATCTCCTCGATGACCGACAACGCCGAGCGGCAGGGACAGGTCACCTTCGTCGACTACGTGCAGGCGGGCTCGGCGCTGCTGGTCAAGAAGGGCAACCCGGCCGGTATCGCCGGGCCGGCGGACATCTGCGGCAAGACCGTCTCCGTCGTCGACAACGGCTCCTCGATGGAGCTGGCCGAGAGCTACGACGCCGACTGCAAGAAAAACGGCAAGACCGCAATGAACATCCTGAAGTTCCCCGGCGACACGGAGGCCATGCTCCAGGTGAGCAACGGTCGCGCGCAGGCCACCGTCACCGACTACGTGGTGGCCGCCTACAAGTCCACGGATCCCAAGCTCGCCATGGAGGCGATCGCCCTCGAAGGCACCGAGAGCCCGTGGGGCATCGGGATGAAGCCGGACAACAAGGAGCTCATCGAGTCCGTCAAGGGCGCGCTGGACTCGCTCATCCAGAGCGGGGAGTACGGCAAGCTGCTCTCCGCGTGGAACATCGACAAGCTGGCCGTCCAGTCCGCTGTGATCAACGGCGGTAAGTGACCGTGCGGACCGAACCGATCACCGACGCGTCGGGCAGGCCGATCCCCGTCGCGCGGACCTGGCACTGGGGCCGCTGGCTGGCCGCGGTGGTCGCGCTGGCGGTCGCGGCCCAGCTGGCCTACCTCATCGTGGCCAACCCGAACCTGGACTGGGGCAAGGTCGCCGAGTACGTGTTCCACGACCGGATCCTGAGCGGGGTCTGGGTCACCATCGAGATCTCGGTCCTGGCCACGGCCCTCGGGCTGATCCTGGGCGTGCTGGTCGCGATCATGCGGCTGGCGCACAACCCGGTGCTGAGCGGGCTGGCCACGTTCTACATCTGGTTCTTCCGGGGCACGCCGGTGCTGGTGCAGCTCATCTTCTGGTACAACCTGGCGTTCCTGTTCCCCGAGCTGGTGCTCAAGATCCCGTTCACCATGATCGGCGTCAAGTGGGACACCAACGATGTGATGACCGGCTTCACCTCGGCCATGCTGGGGCTGGGGCTGAACCTGGCGGCCTACTTCGCCGAGACCGTGCGCGCCGGGATCCAGGCCGTCGACAACGGCCAGACCGAGGCGGCGTACGCGCTGGGCATGACCCCGGCCAAGCGGATGCGGGTCATCGTGCTGCCCCAGGCGCTGCGCATCATCATCCCGCCCACCGGCAACGAGTTCATCTCCATGCTGAAGACCACCTCGCTGGTCTACGTGGTCGCCGGGCACGACCTGATGACCAACGCCAGCCAGATCTACAAGGCGAACAATCGGATCATGGAGCTGCTGATCGTGGCGAGCCTTTGGTACATGCTCATGACCGCCGTGGCGACCTTCCTGCAGGGCAGACTGGAGCGCCGCTTCGGCTCCGAGGCCGTACGGCTGGTGCGCGGCGGCGGCCTGGCCGCCAGGATCCTGCCGAAGGCGGCCGCATGAACGCGCCGGACAAGCAGCCGGACAAGCAGGTCGTGCAGGCCTCGGGCGTCCGGATGAGCTACGGCGAGGTGCAGGTGCTCAACGGCGTGGACCTCACCGTCGCCTCCGGCGAGGTGAGCTGCATCATCGGCCCGTCGGGCTCGGGCAAGTCCACGTTCCTGCGGTGCCTCAACGGCCTGGAGCCGGTGCTCGGCGGCAGCCTGCGGGTGCTCGGCCAGGAGGTCGGCCACACCCTGCGCGGCGACAGGTACCACCCCTGGACGCCCAAGGAGTTCGCCGCCTTCCGCAGGAACATCGGCATGGTGTTCCAGCGCTTCAACCTGTTCGCCCACCACAGCGCGCTGGAGAACGTCGCCTGCGGCCCCGTCCACGTCCTGGGCACCCCCGGGGACCGGGCGCGGGCGCTGGCCATGGAGCACCTGGAGCGGGTGGGCCTGGCCGACCACGCGCACAAGCGGCCCCACCAGCTCTCCGGCGGTCAGCAGCAGCGGGTGGCCATCGCCAGGGCACTGGCGATGAACCCGGCGCTGATGCTGTTCGACGAGCCCACCTCCGCCCTGGACCCGGAGCTGGTCGACGAGGTCCTGGAGGTCATGAAGGGCCTGGCCGCCGAGGGGATGACGATGGTCGTGGTGACCCACGAGATCGCCTTCGCCAGGGAGGTCGGCGACTGGCTGACCTTCTTCGCCGACGGCGTGGTCGTCGAGCGGGGCCGGCCCCGCGAACTCCTGGCCAACCCGGGCCACGAACGGACCAGGGCCTTCCTGTCCAGCGTGCTCCACCCGAAGGAGCGCCAGGATCACCAGTAGTGCTCTGCCAGGTGGCCGGGGCGGCGCCCCTGCCCCGGCTGCCGGCGGGGATCCGGCCGGCGAGCGGCCGGTTCGGCCTTCGGACGGCGACGGCCGCCGCCTGGATCACCTCCGCCGCCGGGACGGCGCTGCGGCCGGGCTCGGCGTGTTCCACCGGACCGGTCGCGCGGACGCCGGGCGATGCCACTGCCTGTCGTGCGGCTCCCTATCCTGGCGAGGACAGGTCTGTCACCGGACGGAGGGAGCCGAGTGATCCGCGTTCTGCTGGCCGAGGACATGAGCATGCTGCGGGAGGCGCTGGCCGCCCTGCTGGCGTTGGAGGACGACATCGAGGTCGTCGCCGAGGTCGGAGCCGGTGATGTGATCGTGTCGACGGCTCTGCGGACTCGCCCCGACGTGGCCGTGATCGACATCGAGCTTCCCGGCATGGACGGGCTCAGCGCGGCCGCCGAGCTGCACGAACGGCTGCCGGAGTGCCGGACGTTGATCCTCACCGGCGTCGGGCGGCCCGGCAGCCTGCGCCGGGCGCTGTCGGCGCACGTGGCGGGGTTCATGGTCAAGCACTCCCGGCCGAAGGAACTGATCGAGGCCGTCCGCACCGTCGCCGGGGGCGGCCGGGTGGTGGATCCCCAGCTCGCCTTCGCGGCCCTCGACGTCCAGGGCAGCCCGCTGACCGAGCGGGAGGCCGAGGTGCTCCGCCTCACCGCCTCCGGTGCCGAGCCGCCGGAGATCGCGGCGCGGATCGGCCTGTCATACGGGACGGTGCGCAACTACCTGGCCTCGTCCGTCACCAAGCTCAACGCGCGCAACCGGGTGGACGCCATCCGGATCGCCGCCGAAGCCGGCTGGATCTGAGGCGCCCCACGGCGGCCGCCACCGGTTCGGCCAGGTGGGCCCCGCTCCGGGCCGGCGGAGACCAGCCGCCCGCCGTCACAGAACCGGCGCGTGCGCGCCTCCTGCCCGGACGCCCCGGACGGCCATCGGGTACGCCGCGGATTCCGGGTGTGCAATCTGCATGTCCATGGCACGCGGAGCGCAGCCCGGGACATGCGGACACCATCGGGAACGGTGTGGGAGACACTACCCGCACGACCATGCCCGTTGCGAAGCTTATGCAGGTCAAGACCGCTTGGAGTGGTCAACCCGATGATGGGACTACCTGTGAGCTTTGAAGAGAAGATCGAACCGTTCCGCGTCGAGATCCCGCAGGCCGACCTGGACGACCTGGCCGACCGGCTGGCCCGCACCCGGTTCGCCGAGGAACTGCCCGAGTCCGAGGTGACCGACGGGGTGCAGCGGGGCCCGGTACAGCCCGGCTGGGAGTACGGCGTGCCCGTGTCGTTCGTGCGGGATCTGCTGGCGCGGTGGCGCGGCTCCTACGACTGGCGGGCGTGGGAGGCCAAGATCAATGCTTTCCCGCAGTTCACCACCGAGATCGATGGGCAGCTCATCCACTTCGTCCACGTCAGGTCCCCCGAGCTGGCCGCCACGCCGCTGATCCTCACCCACGGCTGGCCCAACACCTTCGTGGAGTACCTGGGCCTGATCGGCCCGCTCACCGACCCCGCCGCGCACGGCGGCGACCCCGCCGACGCCTTCCACGTGGTCATCCCGTCCCTGCCGGGATTCGGATTCTCCGGCCACACCCGGAGCAAGGGCTGGGACGCGGCCCGCACCGCCGACGCGTGGGCCGAGCTGATGCGCCGCCTGGGCTACGAGCGGTTCGGCGCGCACGGCAACGACGCCGGCGCGATCGTCAGCCCCCTGCTGGGCCGCCGCCACGGCGACCAGGTCATCGGCGTCCACGTCAACCAGATCTTCTCCTTCCCCTCCGGCGATCCCGCCGAGTTCGAGAGCCTCTCCCCACAGGACATGGCGTATCTGGGCTTCCTGCAGTCCTTCGTCGAACACGCCGTCCACGACCGCGCCCAGCAGGCGCAGCCGCAGACCCTCGCCCACGCCCTGGCCGACTCGCCTGCGGGACAGCTCGCCTGGATCGGCCAGCTGCTGGGCGGCGTCCCGGACCCTGACCTGATCCTCACCAACGCCACGATCTACTGGCTGACCAACACCGCCGCCTCCTCGGCGCGGTTCTACTACGAGAACCACCACGGCGACAAGGAGACCGAGCCGACCACCTTCCCGATGGGCCTGGCCTCCTTCGCCTACGACTTCCGCCCGCTGCGCCGCTTCGCCGAGCGCGACCACTCCAACATCGTGTCGTGGAACGAGTACGACCGCGGTAGCCACTGGGCCGCCCACGACGCCCCCGACCTGCTGATCGACGACATCCGCGGGTTCTTCCGCAAGCTCGCCTGACGGCCCGGCCCGGCTCCCGGCGACGTGACGCGGCTTCCCGCGGACGGCGGCCGGAATCCGGGAGGGGCGGTAGTGGCGGCGGGGGCTTGCTGTTTGAATTATCCGGATCGTAACGGTTCAGGGCCTGGAGTCCGAGTGGCCGTTGTGGAGCTGGGCCGGGTGAGTGGAGACGTGCCGGATGGCGATGGACGGCGGTACGGCCGCGGGACGGGTGGTTTCTCCGGTTCTGGTAGGGCGTGAGGACCAGTTACGGCGTCTGGTGACCGCGGTGAGCCGTCCGCCCGCCGTGGCGGTGCTGGAGGGAGAGGCCGGCATCGGCAAGACCCGGCTGGTGACGGAGATGGCGGCTCACCCGGATGCGGCGGGTCGCCTGTTCCTCGTCGGGGGCGCCCGGCGGATCCGGGAGCCGTTCCCCCTGGGACCGGTGGTGGAGGCGCTGCGCGGCCTGGGTGGACCGCTGGCGCGGGCCGAGCTGTCACCGGTCGCGGGCGCGTTGCGGGGGTTGCTGCCCGAGCTCGCGGAGGTGCTGCCGCCTCCCCTGGAGCCGCTGGACGACCGGGCGGCCGAACGCCACCGGCTGTTCCGCGGCCTGGTGGAGGTGCTGGACGCGCTGGGGCCGGTGGTGCTGGTGATGGAGGACCTGCACTGGGCCGACGAGCAGACGGTCGAGTTCCTCGCCTACCTGCTGGCGGCCCTGCCTGCCCGGATGTCGGTGGTGCTCGTCTACCGGGGCGAGGAGGTCGGAGCCGGCATCCGGGAGACGACGGGCCGTCTCCCGGACTCGGTCTTCCATGACCATGTCGTGCTGGAGGCCCTGGACGCCGAACAGACCGGCGTGCTCGCGGCTTCGATCCTGGACGCGAAGGACGTCACCCCCGACTTCGGGGCGCACCTGCATGAGCTGTCGTCGGGTCTGCCGCTGGCGGTGCAGGAACTGCTGGCGTTGCTGCGGGAACGAGGTGCGCTGATCCAGCTGCGCAGCGGGCGATGGGCGCGTAAGGCGCTGGCCGAGCTGGACGTGCCGCCGGGGGTCCGTGACTCGGTGCGCGAGCGGGTGGGCCGGCTGTCCGCGGCGGCGCGCGGGGTGGCCGAGGCGGCGGCGGTGCTGCAGGTGCCGGCGCGGGTGGCGGTGCTGGCCCAGGTGGGCGGGCTGTCCCGGCCCGAGACCGTGGCCGGGCTGGATGAGCTGCTGGTCTCGGGGCTGCTGGCCGAGCAGGACGGGACGGTGGTCTTCCGGCATGTGCTGGCCGCACAGGCGGTGTACGGGGGGATCCCCCTGGGGCGGCGGCAGGACCTGCACACGCGGGCGGCGGCCGCCGTACGTTCGGTGAAGCCGGTGCCGCTGGGGCAGGAGGCTCACCATCTGCGCCATGCCGGTCTGCTGAGGGAGTGGGTGGACGCCGCGGAGCAGGCCGCCGGCCAGGCGTCGGAGCTGGGCGACGACGCCGAGGCCGTGCGGATTCTGGAGGACGTGCTGCGGAACGCGCCGCTGGAGCCAGAACGCCGGGGACGTCTGGCGGTGCGGCTGGGCTGGGCCGCCGGTCAGGTGCTGCGTCCCCCGGAGGTGATCGACCTGCTGTCGGAGGCTCTGGAGTCCGAGCAGCCGGGGCCGTCGCGCGGGCAGCTGCACTTCCTGATCGGCCTGCTGCAGGAGAGGCTCGGCGACGATCCCGGGGCGCAGCGGCGTGCCTTCGTCGCGGCGGTCGACGATCTCGGCGACCGGCCCGAACTCGCGGCGTGGGTGATGGCGGCGCTCGGCAGGCCGATGGACGCGGCCGTGACGCTGGCCGAGCACACCGTGTGGCTGGACCGGGCGCTGGAGGCGGTGCCCGCCATAGGCGATCCGGTAGAGGAGATCTTCGTGCTCGGCAAGATCGCGACCTCGCTGAGCGCATTCGGTGATCCGCGCTGGGCCGCGCTGACCGACGGCATCCGCCGGCGGACCGGCGGCCGGCCGCGGCACCGCCAGGAGGTGAACGCCTACCGGTCCATCGCGGAGAACGTGTGTTGCGCCGGGCATTTCGAGCTCGCGGATCAGCTGCTGACCGCCGCGTCGCAGGGAGCGGCCGGTGAGGAATCCTCCCGGGAACCCCTGGCCCGCTGCCGGCTGGTCGCGCTGCTGCTGTCCTACTGCCGGGGCACATGGGACGGGCTGGACCAGGAGACCGCGCTGCTTCTCGACGAGTACGGCGGGCGCCCGGCCGACCGGATCACCGCCGAGACGGTCGCCGCCTGCCTGGCGCTCGCGCGCGGCGACCTCGACGCCGCCCGGCGCGACCTGCACGATGTCGTCCGGCGCACCGTCGCCCTGGGCGGCTACGAGCTGCTCCCGCTGTCGGTGACCGGATTCCTCAGGCTGTCCAGCGCACGCGGCGAGGCTGAGGCGGCGCTCGCGGTGACCGGCGCGGCGGTCGCCGTGTGGGAGACCAAGGGGCTCTGGCCGCTGGCGGTGCGGGCGGTGCCCGCGCTGGCCGAGGCGATGGCCGGCGTCGGCAGGCGCGACGAGGCCGCCGATCTGATCGCCCGGCTCTCGGCGCTGCCCGACGGCCTGGACGCTCCGCTGGCTCCGGCCGCGCTGGCGCACGCGCGCGGGCATCTGGCGGCCGGCCGTACGGCCGCCGCGGAGCAGTTCCTGGCGGCCGGGTCCGCCTACGACCGGCTGGGCGCCCCGTACGAGGCGGCCCAGGCCCGTGAACAGGCGGCCGGCTGCCTGTTCGCCGCCGCGGACGCACGGGCCGAGGAGCCGCTACGCGCGGCGATCACGACGTTTCAGGCGTTGGGCGCCCGATGGGATCTGGACCGTGCCGCGCAGCTGGCCCGCAAGTACGGGGTGGCGGTGAGGGGGCGGTACCCCGGTGGCCCGCAGGGGTACGGCGGCGGGCTGTCGCCCCGGGAGCGGGAGATCGCCGAAATGGCCGCCGCCGGGCTGACCAACCGGGAGATCGGCCAGCAGCTTTTCGTATCACCCAGAACGGTGGAGAAGCATCTCGGCGCCGTGCTGCGCAAGCTCGGACTCCGCTCTCGCGCGGCCCTCGGGATGCACCTGGGCGTCGACCGCGACGGCCTCTGAACCGGGCAGATCTGTACGGCACCGCCTACCCCCGTAGTACCCCACCCGATCGGGGCCCTCCGAATGGGGGGCCCTACCCATAGTCCCGGCGTGCCGCGCAAGCGACGCTGGCGGCATGTCCGAAACCGACTCCACGGATGGCCGCCTGGCCGGCGCCGCCCCGGAGGCCGACGCAGACCGGGAAGGGCGGGTATCCCCCGCCGCCCCGCCGGATGCGGCCGCCGCCGAACTCCCCGACGACACCCCCGAGGGG
>NZ_NGFP01000429.1 GCF_002149035.1 Streptosporangium minutum | reverse complement strand
GGGACCTGGCGCAGGGTCGTGCGGCTGTTCACGCCCTACCGGGGGGCCGTCTCCGTCCTCGTCGTGCTCATCGCCGCCTATTCCGCCCTGAACGCCGCCGTACCGCTGCTGACGCGGGTGGTCTTCGACCGGGCGCTCTTCGGGCCGGGCGGCCCCGACCTGCCGCTGCTCGCCCTGATCGCCGGGCTGGCCGCGGCGATCGCCTGCGCGGTGGGCGCCGTGGACCTGGGGCAGACGTGGCTGTCGGCCCGCGTCGCGCAGCGGGTGGTGCACGGGCTGCGCACGCAGATGTTCGGCCGCCTGCAGCGCATGCCGCTCGCCTTCTTCGCCGCGGAGCGGGGCGGCGAGATCCAGTCGCGGCTGGCCGGCGACACCACGCAGATCGAGCACGCGGTCAAGGACACCCTGCCCGGCGCGCTCTCCGGCCTCATCGGATTCCTGGTCGCGGCCGGCGCGATGGTGACCCTGTCACCGGTGCTCGCGGGTGTCGCCCTGATCCTCGCGCCGCTCGTCCTGCTGGTGGCCTCCCGGTCGGGGCGGGCGCTCTCGGCCCTGTCGGCCGACGGCCAGCGCACCCGGGCGGAGCTCTCCTCCATCGTCGCGGAACGCCTGTCGCTGGGGGGCGTCACCATGGCCAGGGTGCACGGCAGGCGCGAGCAGGAGGCCGCCGGGTTCGCCGCGGAGAGCGAGCGGCTGGCACGGCTGGGGGTCCGTTCCGGCGTGGTGGCCCAGCTGGTGCTGAGCGTGGGCCACGTCTTCTTCGTGCTGACCCCCTACCTGGTGTTCGTGGCGGCGGGGCTGGCCGGCGAGATCACTCCGGGCACTCTCGTGGCCTTCACCGTGCTGCAGGCGAGGCTCTACCAGCCGCTGTGGCAGATCCTGCACATCTCCACCGAGTTCCGCTCCGCCCAGGGGGCGTTCGAGAGGGTCTTCGGCTACCTCGACCTCCAGCCGGAGCCGGAGCCGGAAGCGCGGCAGAGCCCCGCCCCGGGCCCCGGCGCGCTCGCCGCCCGCGAGGCCGGCTTCCGTTACCCCGGGACGGGCGAGGCGGACCGCCCGGCGCTGCACGGCGTGAGCCTCGACCTCCCGGCCGCCTCCACCACGCTGGTCGTGGGCCCGAGCGGCTCGGGCAAGACGACGCTCGGCCACCTGCTCGCCGGGCTGCACCCGCCCACCGAGGGAACGGTCGTGATCGACGGTACGGAGGTCAGGGCGCCGCTGCCCGGACGGCTCTGCATCGCCACGCAGGACCCCTTCCTCTTCCAGGGATCGGTCGCCGACAACCTCAGATACGCCGCGCCCGGCGCCACGATGGACGATCTCGTGCGGGCCTGCCGGATCACCCGGATCCACGAGCGGATCGCGGCGCTCCCGGACGGCTACGACTCGCCGGCGGGCGAGCGGGGGGCGCTGTTCTCCGGCGGGGAGCGGCAGCGCATCGCCCTGGCCCGCGCGCTCCTGGCCGACGCGTCCGTGCTCGTGCTCGACGAGGCGACCTCCGCGCTCGACCCGCTGACCGAGATGGAGGTCGTCGAGGCGATCCTGGCGGAACGGGCCGGGCGGACGACCGTGATGATCACTCACAGGTTCGGCGTGCTCGACTCCTTCGACACCGTCGTGGCGCTGGAGGAGGGGCGGGTGGTGGAGCACGGCTCGCGCCTCGACCTGCTCGGCGACCGGCACGGGCTGTACGCGCGGATGGTCCGCGCGCAGACCGGCGCGGCGTAGCCCGCGCTCACGGAGGCGTGGCAGGCCCCGCGGGAGCGGCGCGGGCGGGCGTGCGGCTCACGGGCCACCCCTCGGCGGCGGCGAGTTCCGCGTACCGGGCGGCGTCGCGCACCGCGGCGCCGCCCGGATCGTTGTTGAAGTACACATGGACGTCGCAGCGGTCGTCCCAGGCCTCGCCCAGCCGGCGCAGCCAGGAACGGAGCGCGCCGTCGCCGTACGCGGGCCAGGGGGCGGCGCGCCCCTCGTGGAAGCGGAGGTAACCCCAGTCGGCGGTCCGCCACAGGGGCGTCCGCGGGCGGCCGAGCCGGTCGGCCCAGCACAGGGCCGCGCCGTGCGCCGACAGCACCTCGCGCACGGGATCACTCCACCAGGAGGCGTGCCGGGGCTCGACGGCGACACGCACGTCGGCGGGGAAACAGCGCAGGCAGGCGCCGAGCCGTCCGGGGTCGGCCGTCAGCGTCGGCGGGAGCTGCAGGAGGATCGGCCCGAGCTTGGTCCCCAGCCCGCCGGCCGCCATCAGCAGGCGCTCGACGGGCTCCTCGGGATCCTTCAGCCGTTTGACGTGGGTGAGGAAGCGGCTCGCCTTGACCGCCATGACGAAGGTGTCCGGGGTGCGGTCCCTCCAGTCCTCGAACGTCCGGCGGGCCGGCAGCCGGTAGAAGGTGTTGTTGTTCTCGACCGTCTCGAAGCCCTCGCCGTACCGCTCCAGCCACAGCCGCCGGGCCAGGGCAGGGGGATACAGCACCCCGCGCCAGTCGGCGTACTGCCAGCCGGACGTCCCCACCCGCATCATCGCGGTCCCGCCCCGTCGATTTCCGCCTCCTCCATGGGGCAGGATCTGCCCGCCGCCGCCACCTCCGACACCACCCGCGGCCACACGGCGGGGGTGGCGGATACTGAGACAGCATGCGCCCGCCGGACGCCGAAGGTGCGGCGGCGCGGCGGATCGGGGGAGCGGCAGATGACGGATGACGACGTCCGGAGGCGGTCCGGAGAGCCCGCGGTGACCTCCGGCGATCCGCCGGTGATCCGGAGCGACGTTCCCGGCTCCTTCCCCTGGAGTGTCCTCCACAACCGGCACCCCGCCCTGATCCGGAAGGTCGGTGACGCCACGCCGTACGGTCCCGACCGCCGGCGCGCGCTCGACCTGCTGCTCAGGGAGATCACCGACGGGGTGATCGGCCCTCTGGAGGGGACCGTGCACGACCGTGGGCTCTGGGAGAGCTGGGACCGGGGCCATGTCGGGGGGCGCTGGGACGACGCGCCGTTCCTGTGGGCGGAGAGCTACTTCTACCGCAAACTCCTCGCCGCGGTCGGATACTTCGATCCGGGGCCGTGGCGGGGCATAGACCCGTTCGAGCCCTTCAAACGGGCCGAGCTGCTCGGCAAGGGGGTCGACGCCGAGCTCCGCGCGCTCGACGGCCTGCCCGCCATGTCCGCGGAGGAGCAGGCGCAGACGCTGCTCCAGAGGGCGCTGTGGGGAAACCAGGCGGACCTCGGATTCCGCCTCTCCGCCGGAGGGGCGCACGACGGCGACCGGACGACGGGCCTGCCGGCCGACGACAGCGACCTCCTCTGGTCGGCGGTGGACGGCCCGCGCCCCGCGCGGATCTGCTTCGTCGCCGACAACGCGGGGGGCGAGCTGCTGCCGGACCTCGCTCTGATCGACCACCTGCTGCACGCGCGGGGGGCGCGGGAGGTTCTCCTGCATGTGAAGCCCGTGCCGTACTACGTCTCCGACGCCGTGCCCGCGGACGTCATCGCCTGTGTGCGGCGG
>NZ_NGFP01000428.1 GCF_002149035.1 Streptosporangium minutum | reverse complement strand
GCCCCGGACCGCACGAGACCGGGCCCCCGTTCCGCGCCGGTCACCGGACTCGGGGAGACTGGCCGGGTGCGTTCCGACTGGTCCGGCCTCCCCGTCCGCCACGTTCTGCCCGAGCTGCTCGCGGCCCTGGACGAGCGTGGCGTCGCCGTGCTCACCGCGCCTCCCGGCACGGGCAAGACCACGCTCGTCCCGCTCGCGCTGGCCGGGCTCCTCGACGGCTCGGCCCCGAAACGGGTGATCGTGGCCGAGCCCCGCCGGATGGCGGTGCGGGCGGCGGCACGGCGGATGGCGTGGCTGCTGGAGTCGGAGGTGGGCGCGGAGGTCGGGTTCACGGTCCGCGGCGAGCGCAGGGCCGGCGCGGACACGGTCGTCGAGGTCGTCACCACCGGAGTCCTCCTCCAGCGGCTCCAGCGCGACGCCGAGCTCGGCGGCGTGGACGCGGTGCTGCTGGACGAGTGCCACGAACGCCACCTGGACGCCGACACCGCCCTGGCCTTCCTCCTCGACGTCCGCGCCACCCTCCGCCCCGACCTGCGGCTCATCGCCACCTCCGCCACCGCCGACGCCGCGCCCTGGGCCCGGCTGCTCGGCTCCGGCGCCCCCGGCGACCAGTCGGCGACCGCCGTACCCCCACCGGACGTCCGGCTGCTCGGCTCCGGCGCTCCCGGCGACCGGCTGGCGGCCGCCGTACCCCCGCCGGACGCGCCGATCGTGCACGCCTCCGGCGCCATGCACCCGGTCACCCCCGTCTGGGCGCCGCCCGCCAGGCCGGTGACGCCCCCGCGCGGCCTGCGGGTGGACCCGGCGTTCCTGTCCCACGTCGCCGATGTCGTACGGCGCGCGCTGGTCGAGCACGGAGGGGACGTGCTGTGCTTCCTGCCGGGGGTCGGCGAGATCGGCAGGGTGGCCGCGATGCTTCACGGCGTCGACGTCCTGCAGGTCCACGGCCAGGCTCCGGCCCGCGTGCAGGACGCCGTGCTCTCGCCCGGCGAGAACCGCCGGGTCGTGCTCGCCACCTCGGTCGCCGAGTCCAGCCTGACCGTCCCCGGCGTGCGGATCGTGGTCGACTCCGGTCTCGCCCGGGAGCCCCGCACCGACCACGCCCGGGGGCTCGGCTCGCTCACCACCGTCCGCGCGTCCAAGGCCTCCGCCGTCCAGCGCGCCGGCCGGGCGGGGCGCGAGGCCCCGGGGGTCGTCTACCGGTGCTGGTCGCAGGCCGAACACGACCGGCTCCCCGACCACGCCCAGCCCGAGATCGCCCTCGCCGATCTGACCGGCTTCGCCCTCCAGGCCGCCTGCTGGGGCGATCCCGCCGCCACCGGTCTGGCCCTGCTCGACCCGCCGCCGCCCGCCGCGATGGACGCGGCGCGACGGACCCTGCACGACCTGGGCGCCCTCGACGGGCGGGTCACCTCCCGGGGGCGGCGGATGGCCGGGGCCGGGGTCCACCCCCGCCTGGCGCGCGCCCTGATCGACGTCGGCCCCCGGGCCGCCGAGGTGGTGGCGCTGCTGTCCGAGCAGCTCCCCAGGGACGCCGGTGACGACCTGGTCGCCGTCTGGCGTTCCGTCCGGCGGGGCGGCGACGGTTTCTCCGCGCGCTGGCGCCAGGAGACCAGGCGGCTGGCGCAGGCCGTTCCCCGCACGGACCCGACTCCCCCGCCGGCCGGGCAGTCCGAACGGCCGCGTCCGGCTCCCGCGCCGGGCGGCCAGGACAAGAGCGCTGGGCGGCCTTCCGCGCCGGCCGGAGGGGGCCGGGGGCCGGAGCCTGGCGACGACGCCGTGGCCGGGCTGGTCGTGGCGCTGGCCTACCCGGAGCGGGTGGCCCGGCGGCGGGGCGGCTCCTACCTGATGGCGTCGGGAACCGCGGCGGAGCTCCCCCAGGGGTCACGGCTGGCGAGCGCGGAATGGCTGGCCGTCGCGGTGGCGGACCGGCCGGCGGGGTCGGCGTCGGCCCGCGTCAGGCAGGCCGTCGTGATCGACGAGGAGATCGCCAGGCTCGCCGCCGCGCCCCTGTACGGCTCCGGCGAGGAGGTGGTGTGGCGGGTCCCGCCGGGTGAGCGGCGCGGTGACGTCTCGGCTCGCCGGGTGGAACGCCTCGGCGCCATCGAGCTGTCCTCGGCCCGGCTCCGGGACGCCGATGTCAGGCCCGCCGTCCTGGAGGGGCTGCGCACCGAGGGCCTGGCGGTCCTGCGCTGGACTCCCGAGGCCGTCGCCCTGCGCGAGCGCCTGGCCTTCTGCCGCCGCGCGCTCGGCGACCCCTGGCCGGCGACGGACGACGAGGCCCTGATCGGCGCGGCCGACCTGTGGCTGGAGCCCGAGCTGTCCCGGGTCCGCCGCCGGTCCGACCTGGAACGCCTCGACGTGACCTCGGCGCTGCACCGCCTGGTCCCGTGGAGCGCCCGTCTGGAGGACACGGCCCCCGAACGGATCGAGGTCCCCAGCGGATCGCGGATCAGGATCGACTACTCCGGCGACCAGCCGGTTCTGGCCGCCAAGCTGCAGGAGCTGTTCGGCTGGGACGAGGCCCCGCGCGTGGCCGGGGTGCCGCTGGTGATTCACCTGCTCTCCCCGGCGGGGCGCCCGGCGGCGGTCACCGCCGACCTGGCCTCCTTCTGGCGCGGCGAGGGCTACCGGTCGGTCCGCGCCGAGCTCCGGGGCCGCTACCCCAAGCACCCCTGGCCCGAGGACCCGCTGTCCGCCGTCGCCACCCGCCGTACCAACCCCCGTCGCTGAGCCCGCGGCGGCGGGTCCAGGCGGTCTCCGGTCGGGATGACGTCCTCGACCCGCGTGACGGGGAGGTCCATCGAGTACACGGTGCCGCCGACGGCCGCTGCCAGGGACCTGGCGGCCTTGTAGACGACCTCCACGTCGGAGCGGTGCGGGTCGCCGCCGTCGATCTCCAGGTCGACCGAGTGGTCGGGGAGGTCCCCCGGCCATCCGGGGGGCGGATGGTCGTAGGTGACCTGGATGGGGTCTCCCGTCTTGCCGTCGATGTGGCAGAGGCCGAGGTCGTGGTCGTGGCGGATGGTGCGCTCACCGAGGTTCGGGCGGAGCAGTTCGGCCACCCGCTCGCAGCCGAGCGGGAGGCGCCTGCCGAGGCGCACCTCGACGTCCACGTGGTCGTCGTGCTCCTGCGGCGGGTGCAGCGCGCCGCCGAGACGGCTCGCGAGGCCGTTGAGCAGGAGGCAGGCCGCCGGTCTCAGCCTGTTCCTGGCGATGATCGCTCCGCGCCGGTCGGCGGGGACGCCCGCCAGGGCGGCCTGTCTGTCGGTGATCTCGGTGCAGCGCACCCGGGTGCCCCTGGCGTCGAACCAGTCGCCTGACCTCGTGAGGCCGGGGTCGTACTGGCGGAGCAGGGCCTCCAGCCTGTCGAGGTCGGGTGGGCGGTGGGTGAGCAGGGCGGGGTGACGGCGTAACTGGCGCGCCGTGCGATCGAGGAACCACATGTCGCCGAGTCTGCGATCCAGCGCTTGGGGCTCACTTGTGAGCCGGCTTGCCGTGACTTGCGCGCGCCGGCCCGGACGCCATTCCGGCACGCCGACCCGGCGCCCTCCCAACG
>NZ_NGFP01000427.1 GCF_002149035.1 Streptosporangium minutum | reverse complement strand
CCTCGATCTCGCGCCCGCTGGCGGCGCTCTCCAGGCGGAGTCCCGGCGTCCGGCCCGTCTGCGGAGGACGGGGCCGCGCGGGGCGCGCGCCGGGTCTGGGGGGCGTGCGCGGGTTCACGGGTTCGGGCGTTCTCAGGCGCTCCAGCATCTGCTTGGGAGCGGGCCGGCCCTCCGTGCCCGGCACGAGCGCGGGACGCAGGAACTCGGCGAGCCGCGGGTTGATCTCGGAGACGCGGCTCATCAGGCCGGGGCCGGCCGAGCCGTCGGCGAGATCACCGGTGGCCAGGTAGGAGAGCAGGTCCGCGGCCATCCGGACGTCGGCGTCGGTGGAGGCGGCGTCGACGGCGGTGGCCCGGCCGAATCCGGAGAGCTGGAAGCGCGCCCCCCGGTCCCACAGGACGGTGTCGGGGGAGACGTCGTTGTGGGCGTAGCCCCTGCCGTTGAGGAAGTCGAGGGCGGTGAACAGGTCGCGGGCCGCCTGTCTGATCGTCCGGCCCTCCATGGGCAGCAGCGCCCCCTGGTGGGAGAGAGGCCGGCCCGCGCATCTGAAGAGCGCGTGCGCGTGATCGTCGTCGATGTCGAAGCCGAGCATCGTGCTGATCCCGGGATGCCCGTTCCCGAGGTCTCCGGCCACCTCGATCTCCCGCCGGAGGGTGGGGAACGCCGAGGGGCCCATCGCCGACTTCAGCATGCAGGGGATGCCGCCGGTCGTGCCCAGGCGCCGCTCGAAAAGGGTGTCGGTGATGACGGGACCGTCGAGGTCCACCTCGAAACAGCTCTTGTCGGGTCTGCCCGCTGATTCATGCAACCACAACTGTCGCACCGAATCCCCGTTCTTCATTTCCTTATTGTCGGTCTCTCTTTTACCGTCTGCCCGGACGGTCCTCAAGCGTCGTCATTGAGTCGTGATGAACAATGGAAATTTCGCCAATAGTGCATATAGTGCAAAATATGACATAAAAATTATTGAGGGTTCTCTGCCAACCGGGCGGCGGGCTTACGCGTCCAATCGGCTGACAGGGAGAGAGGGAGGCCTGCGGCCGTGACGCGCGGCGCGATGGAGCCGTACGGCCGTGTTGAGCAGGGTGGATGTGAGCGGGAGAGAAGAGGGGGCGCGCCGGACGCCTGGCCGGTCGAGCGGGCCGGGCCGACGGGACGGCGGTCGCCCCACGCGGGTGATCTGCGACGGGAAAGAGCGGCGCCGGATGCCGCGGCCATTTCTTCGACCGGCGCGCGCGTGACCGGACAATGCGTGGCCGGCGGCGACTGATCCGCGCCGCGCATTCCGTAAGAATTGTTCCGGGCGTCTCCGGTGTGCGCGTCCGGATCCGTCGGGCGGTCGGAGCGCGCCGTGCGATCCGGGTGATTCAGAATGACGCTCTGATGCGACCAGCCGGGCGGCGGCTGCACGTCTCCGTCAGCCCCGCTCGGCGCCTCACCCTGAAGGTCGTCGCCGCCTACACCGAGCTCGGTGCAGGCGGCCTCATCGTGGTCCCACCGGTCGGGCTCTCGCTCACCGAGCCGGAAGACTTCGTACAGACCAACGCACCGAGCGCAAGCAGCAGCAACCCGGCCGAGGCCCATGCGGCCCAGTCGCCCAGGGCGATGTAGAGGGTGGCCGAGCCCTCCCGAGGCAGGGTGGCCGTGACCGTGGTCATGCCCGTTCTGTCGCTGTAGCGCTCGGTCACGATCCGGCCGCGGTCGTCGCTGACCGTCAACCATCCCTCGCGTGCGGCACGGGCCACCGCCAGGCCGTTCTCCACGCCGCGCACCACCGCCATGCGGCTGTGCAGCCATGCGTCCTCGTCGAAGTCCCAAGCGGGCGCGAGCAAGGCGGCAACGCCGGCCTTGCCGTACTCCCTGACCAGGCCGGGGAAGTCGAGGTCCTTGCAGATGATGAGGCCGAGCCGATTGCCGTCGAGGAAGGCCAAGCTGGTGCCGGGCCGGAACTCGCGCTCCATCCCAGGGATCATGTGGTGCTTGTCGTAGCGCACGCCGGAGGGGTAACTCACCGCGCTGTTGGTCTCCATGGCGATCCCCGCGACCACCTCCACCCCCGGGCGGGCGAAGGGCAGGTCGGCGGTCTTGAAAACCTTCTCGGGCAGCACCACGATCTCCGCACCGCGGGCCACCGCGGTGTCAACGGCCTCGCCGTACCGGCGGACAAGATCCTCGAAGCTGTCCGTCGCGACCAGCGCGACCTTCCGTCCTCCGGTGTCGGCGGGCGTCGCGAGCCGTACGAAACCATGGCCGAGCGTGAGCGCGACCAGCACGCCCGAGACCACCGCCGCGCGTGGCCGCAGGACCGCGATCGAGGCGGGCACGAACAGCAGGAGGAAGGTGATGCCCCAGACCCCGGTGACCGAGGCGGTCTGCAGCACGGGCAGGAAGTCGGCCTGCGTGTACGCCAGGCTCCACCAGGCCCCGTGCGGCCCGGCGAGGTTCATGGCGTACTCAGTGGTGACCCAGACGGCCGGTACGGCCGCCGCCGCCAGGAGCGGCCTGCCGCGCACGAGCAGGGTGCGGAAGAGCAGCACGCCCAGGCCGTAGCAGAGCGCGGGGCCCGCGATGAGGGCGGCGGCCAGTGCGGGCGGCATCTCGAGGGTCCGGGTGAAGTACGGCCACATCTGCGCCTGGCCGGCGAGCCAGACGAGGGTCCCGGCGGCGAAAGCCGTACCCCTGCCTGCCCGGCGAGCCAGGAACAGGACGGGCAGCGGCGCGAGCCAGGTGAGCCACCAGACGGGGTGGAGACCGGTGCCGAAGTGCATCAGGACGGCGGAGGCGAGGGCGAGGAGGATGCGTTCCATGCCGACGATGATGCTTTTTCACACTCTGTCGGCGCGTCAGTCGCGGGTGCGATCTCCGTTGTCACTCTCACCGGCGACCACCAGCCCGGACTCGTAGGCCAGCACCACGGCCTGGACCCGGTCCCGCAGGTCCAGCTTGGTGAGCATGCGGCTGACGTGTGTCTTGACCGTGTGCTCGGTGACCACGAGCGCGGCGGCGATCTCCGCGTTCGACAGGCCGCGCGCGACCAGCTTCAGCGTCTCGCGCTCGCGTTCGGTCAGTGCGTCCAGCCTGGCCGCCAGCCGGGGGGCGACGCCGTGGGCGGGCCTGCGCACCAGGTCCTCGAGCAGTCTCCTGGTCGCCGCCGGGGCGAGCAGGGCCTCACCCGAGGCGACGGTACGCACGGCGTGGGCGAGCTCGTCGCGCCGGATGTCTTTCAGCAGGAAACCGCTCGCTCCCGCCCGGATCGCGTCGTAGACGTACTCGTCGAGGTCGAACATGGTCAGCACGAGCACCTTGGCGGCGGTGGTGGCGCAGATCTCCCTGGTCGCCTCGATGCCGTTCTTGCCCGGCATGCGCACGTCCATCAGGACCACGTCCGGCTGGAGCCGCCTGGCCTCGGCGATCGCCTCCTCGCCGTCGGCGGCCTCGCCGACCACCTCCATGTCCGGCTGTGCGTCCAGGATCAGTCCGAACCCCGCGCGGAAGAGATCTTGGTCGTCGGCGATGAGCACTCGTAACATGCGGGTTATTCAAGCGGAAATTCAGCTTTCACTGAGAACCCCCCGTTTTGTCCCGCCCCGGCCCTGAGCGTCCCGCCGCATGCCGCCGCCCGTTCCCGCATCCCGGCCAGTCCGTCCCGCCGCATGCCGCCGCCCGTTCCCGCATCCCGGCCAGTC
>NZ_NGFP01000426.1 GCF_002149035.1 Streptosporangium minutum | reverse complement strand
CGCGTCGGATGTATCAACCAAAGGAATCCGTCCCCCACCGAAGGCGGGTTGGACGGGGTTGTGCTTCATGCACTGGCTTTTAACACACTGTTGAGTTCTCAAGCAACGGACGCGTTCTCCATCTTCCCGGCCAACTGGCCCGGCGTCCGGTGCGTTTCGTTCGTTCCGTTGTGTCTTTATTCTTTCAGGCCCGCTTTTTCGTGTCAAACCGGCCCGTTCGGAGCCACTTGACTTGATCTAGCTGGTCTTACCGGAATTCCGACCGCCCCGTCTCCGGAGCAACCCTTCTAACTTACTCCATTGTCCGGTTCGTGTCGAATCGGACCCCATCGAGACACAATGATCTCAATGAGTGGATGTGATCAGAGAGGGTTCCTGAGATCTTGGCGCTGCCGCCGACTCCCTCAGGCCTGGTGAACTTTATGGACCCCGGCCCACCTCGTCAAATCGATCGTGTCGACCGGGACTGACGGCCGGTCAGCGGGGCAGTGTGGCGGACATCGTCGCGACGATCACGCTGACCAGTCCCTCGACGACCTCTGCCCGGTCCACCTCGGGGTGCTCCAGCCACCAGTCGCCGGTGGCCTGCACCATGCCGACGAAGGCGTGCCCCAGCACCTGGGCGCGGACCGGATCGGGGACCGCGGACTCCGCGGCGATCACCGCGCCGAGCTCCTCGCCGAGGCTGCGCACTATCGCGGTCATCTGGGAGTGAGTCCGGCTGTCCTCGGCGCCGGCCCGGTGGAACAGGAAACGGTAGAGGTTGAGGTTCGCGGCGATCATGTCGAGATAGGCGGTGATGGTCGACCGGGCACGACTGCGCAGGTCCGTCCTGTCCCGGTCGAACTCCGGGCGCAGCAGGCCCACCACGATACGGACGTGCCGGTTGGCGAGAGCCTGGTAGAGCCCGCTCTTGTCGCCGAAGTGCCGGTAGAGGATGGGTTTGGTGATCCCCGCCTCGGCCGCGATCGAGGCCATCGACGCCTCCGGCCCCTCCCGCCGGATCACCCGGTCCGCGGCGTCCAGCAACGCCCGCCGCCTGTCGGGATCCCGTCCGCTCACCGCTCTTCCCCTCTCAGAGGGAAACAGCATAGGCGTGAGAGATCCGAAGGCGGATCACCGCTCCGGCGGAGTGGCGGAAGCAGCGCGGGAGCGGAGACGGAAAGTCCCTGAAAAAGGGGCTTACGCATATCCAGCACGCTTCCGGGCAGGGAGAGACCTCCGTCCGGGAACGTGCCACACGGGGGCGGGACCAGTTGAGAAGGGGGCTCTCAATTGTCGGAGAAGATGCGCGGGACGGTCAGGCGCGGGGCGCTGTGGCTGCTGCGGGGGCTCAACCGGAGACGGGCGCGGCGTGCGCCCGCGCCGGACACGGGAACGGTCCGCATCCTGCTGCAGCACGCCTACGGGATGGGCGGGACCATCCGGACCGTGCTCAACCTCGCCGCGTACCTGGCACGGGAGCGCGATGTGGAGATCGTCAGCATGGTCCGGGCGGCGCAGGAGCCCTTCTTCCCGATGCCGCCCGGCGTGCGGGTGTCGTTCCTGGATGACAGGACCGCGCCCCGGGGCTGGATCGCCCGGCTGCTGTCACGCTTTCCGAGCCTGCTGATCCCGGAGCAGGAGAACGTCTACCACGCGCTCACCCTCTGGACCGACCTGCGCCTGGTCGCCTTCCTGCGGTCCATGCGCACCGGCGTGGTGATCTCCACCCGGCCCGGGTTCAACCTGATCACCGCGCTGTTCGCGCCTCCGGGGGTTCTTACGGTCGGCCAGGAGCACGTGGCCCTGGACGTCCACTCCCCCGAGATCCGGCGGCTCATCAAGAGGCGATACGGCAGGCTGGACGCCTTCGTCACCCTCACCGACGCCGACCTGCGCCAGTACGCCAAGACGCTGCGGGCCGATCCGCCGGGACGGCTGCTGCGCATCCCCAACGCCCTGCCCCACCTGGCCGGTGACATCTCTCCCCTGGAGGAGAAGGTCGTCATCGCCATCGGCAGGCTGGTGCACGCCAAGGGCTTCGACCGGCTGGTCAGGGCGTGGGAACACGTCGCGGCGGCGCATCCGGACTGGGTGCTGCGCATCTACGGCGGCGGTACGGCGAAGGCCGAGACGAAGCTCCGCGCCAGGATCGAGGACGCGGGCCTGGCGGACCGGGTGTTCCTGATGGGCAGCTCTCCGGAGATCGGGGTCGAGCTGGCCAAGTCGTCGATCTACGTCGTCAGCTCGCGCTACGAGGGGTTCGGCATGACGATCCTGGAGGCGATGAGCAAGGGCGTGCCCGTGGTGAGCTTCGACTGCCCGCACGGCCCCAGGGAGATCATCACCGATGAGCACGACGGGCTGCTCGTGCGTACCAAGAAGGCGCAGGATCTGGCCGAGGCCGTCTGCCGCCTGATCGAGGACCGGCGGTTGCGCGGCACGCTGGGCGGCAACGCGGTGCGCACGGCCGCCCGCTACGACCTCGACGCCGTGGGCGCGCAGTGGGACGCCCTGCTGGCCGATCTCGCCGGTGACGCGCCGCCTCCGCCTGAAGTCCGGTGATCCAGCCCGCTGTCACCAGAAGGACCGCGGGTACCGGAAGGGCCGCGGGCACCGGAAGGACCAGCGTCACCGGAAGGACCGCACCCGCCGGAAGAAACGGCGTCACCGGGAGACCGCCGTCACCGGGAGAGCCACGCGGGGCGGGCCCGCCGGGCAGGTGCGTGGATCGCCCTACCGGCCGGGCGGATCACCTCCGCCCGTGGAACGCCCGGAAGCGGCGACCTTCGTCGTCATAAGTCCGGTAATCTGCCGATCTCTCCAGGAGGTGGCGGGTGGCCGAAGCAGGTGCCGTGACGGTGCCGGGCTACGAGGTGTCCGGCGTGCTCGGGCAGGGCGGTTTCGGAATCGTCTACCGAGCCAGGCAGTTGGCGGTGGAGCGCGAGGTCGCGCTCAAGGTCGACAACCGGGTGCTGGTCTCGGAGCGGGACAGGCGCCGCTTCATGCGCGAGGTCACCTCGGCGGGAGCGCTCTCCGGACACCCGCACGTCGCCCACGTCTATGACGCCGGGGTGCTGCCCGACGGCCGGCCGTACATGGTGCTGGAACTGTGCCCGGGCGGGTCGCTGCTGGACCGGATGCGGGCCGAGGGGCGGCTGGCCCCGGCCGAGGTGGCCGACATCGGCGTCCGGATCGCGGACGCGTTGTCCGCCGCGCACGCCGCAGGGGTGCTGCACCGCGACATCAAGCCCGCCAACATCCTGATCAACCGGTACGGCAACGTCGTGCTCTCCGACTTCGGCCTGGCCACCATGCCGTCCGCGGGCGGCGAGGTCTCGGTGACGCGCGAGTCGCTCACCCCCGCCTACGCCCCGCCCGAGGCGTTCGAGCTGACCGAGCCCACCGCCGCCGGGGACGTCTACTCCCTCGCCGCCACGCTCTACGCGCTGCTGTCGGGCCGCCCGCCGCGCTTCCCCGAGAGCGGCGTGGCCAACATCGCCGTCATCATGGCCCTGCACCGCCTGCCCGTCCCCGAGATCCCGGATGTGCCGGCGGAGCTCACCGAGGTGCTCCGGCAGGCCATGGCCACCGACCCGGCTCGGCGCACCCCCTCCGTGGCGGCACTGCGGGACGCCCTCACCGACCTCCGTCTGGACCGTGCCGCCCAGGCGTCCCGGCCGGCCGCCCCGCGTCCGGCTCCCTCCGCCGCTCCCCCCGCCTTCACCGCTC